>NZ_BAAGXZ010000003.1:0-286008 GCF_054779575.1 Glycomyces halotolerans | reverse complement strand
TCGGGTTCAACGCCACTTACGGCAGCTCGAACACCGCTCCGGACCTGACCTGCACCATCGGCTGACAGGCGAGCGGATATCAGGCGGTCTCGGCCCCGGCGGCCGAGACCGCCTTCATCTTGCGCCGCACCGCCCAGATCGTCAGCGCCGTCAGACCGATGGTCACCGGCCAACCGCCGAAGAGGGTCACATAGCCGAGCGCGTGCTCAGCGTTGATGAAGTACAGCCACAGCCGCACCGAGTTCTTGACGATGAAGACCGCGCCCCAGAGGATGGTGATCTGGCTCAGCACGTCGACCAGCGCCTTGTTCTCGCGCCACTCCTTCTTGCCGCCCTGGGCCACCACGGCGTAGATCCAGCCGATGATCGGATGGCGGATCAGGGCCGAGCCGATCAGCAGGAAGCCGTAGACGCCGCCTTGGATGATCCCCGGCAGGTAGAAGTCGCGGGCGTCGTCGCTGCGCCAGGCGAGGAAGGCGCCGAGCGCGATGCCGAACAGGCCGTTGAGGGCGTAGCGGATCGGCTCCTTGCGCAGGGCCCGCCACAGGGCGATCACCAGCGCGCTGGAGGCCGAGACGACGATCGCCCACTGCAGGCCGTTCAGCGGCCCCAGGACGCGGTCGCCGAGGACCGGGTTGAGGATGACGAACAGGGTGATGGGGATCGCGGCCTCGACCACGCCTTTGACGCCGCCGAGCTGCTGGGAGAGCTGCTCGGTGAACGGCGGCAGCTGGTCCGGATCCTGGCGTGGCGGGGTCTCGGTGCTCAAAGGGTGCCTTTCTCAACGCCCCGATGACCGGAGCTCGTAGGTCGGGTTGTAGATCACGAGGCGGCCGTCGTGGCCCCGGACCACGCGGCCCCGGGCGACGAGCCTGGTCCCGGCCTCGAGTCCCACGATACGCCGTCGGCCCATCCAGACCAGCCCCACCTGGCCGGTGCCGTCGAACAGCTCGGCCTCGACCGACGGGGACCGGCCCTCGGTGTGGAGCACCACCGTGCGCAGGCGGCCGGCGACGACGGCCTGCCGGCGCGGCTCGAGGTCCTCGACGGGGGTGTAGTCGATCTCGCGATTCGCGAGGCGGTCCTGACGGACGTTCTCGGCGAACAACTCCTGGGACGGGGCCGCGAGCCGGCGAACCCATCCGCCGATGGTCCGTCCGGCACCGTCGGGTTCGCGGCCCTCGCCGCGTCGCCCGGCGGCCATCAATCGCGCTCTAGCTGGCGAGCCATGGTGCCGGTTCCCCCGCCCCTAGCGCTTGCGGGGCCCGGGAGACGGCTTGCGCCGCACCTGAGGCTTCGGCGTGTCCCCCGCGGAGACGATGGCGCGACTGCCGTCGCCGCCTTCGGCCTTGCGCTGTGCGATGCGCGCGGCGGCCTCTTCGGCCATCTTCGGCGGGAGTTTGAGCGGCAGCGGCTCGCGGACGGGCATGGCGAGGTTGCCGCGGTCGACCACGACCTGGCGCAGGGCGTCGTCGAGCTCGGGGGCGGCGTCCTCGTCGAGAGCGCGCTTGCCTTGGAAGGTGGCCTGCACGAACCAGCGCGGGCCGTCGACGCCGACGAAGCGCACCGAGTTGGCGCCCTTCTTCGTGGCGATCTTGGCGACCAGCTCGGTGCCCCAGCGGCCCTCCACCTCGTCGACGGTGCCGCCCTGGTCGGTGACCTGGCCGGTCAGCTCCTCGCGCATCTCGTCCCAGATGCCCTCGCTGCGGGGCGCGGCGCGCACCAGCAGCTGGAGCGCCGAGGACCCGGTGGTGAGGACGACCTGGCTGATATTGCCCTTGGCGTCGGTCTGGGCCTGGAAGCCGACGCCTTTGGGGACCGGCAGCCGGAGCGACCCGAGGTCGAGGCGGCGCAGGTCGTCGTCGGGGGCGTCAGCGAGGTCAAAGGGGCCCGTGGTCTCCTCCCGGGCGACCTCCTCGCCGGACTCGGCCAGCGAGTCGAGGACCGCGCCTTCCGCGGGGCGCTGCTTCTTCGACGACCGTCGCCGTCTAAACACGTTCGTTCTCCTCTGCCAGTCGACGGTGTCCGCCGGTGGAACCGTGGCCGTTCTCGCCGCGCTGCGACGGGGTCAGTTCGTCGACCTCGGTGAAGCGGGCGCGAACGACCGGTTGGACAACCAATTGTGCGATACGGTCCCCGCGCTCGATGACGGCGGTCCGCTCGGGGTCCAGATTGATGAGATTGCATTTGATCTCACCTCGGTAACCGCTGTCGATGGTGCCGGGTGCGTTGACGCCGGTGATCCCGAGGCGGTGGGCCAGGCCCGAGCGCGGGGTCACGAAGCCGACGTAGCCGTCGGGTATGGCCACGGCGATGCCGGTGGGCACGAGGGCGCGGCGGCCGGGGGCCAGTTCGACCCGCTCGGCGGCGTACAGGTCGGCCCCGGCGTCGCCGGGGTTGGCGTAGGCGGGGACGGGCAGCTCGGGGTCGAGCCGCCGGATGGCGACGGGCACGTCGGCGTTCACGGTCTCCGGTCTCCTCTCGGTCGAGAGCTATGGTCTCAGACATGGAGAGCACGCAACGGTACGCCGAGCGCATGCGGATGCCGGTCGCGGGCTGGCTGGCGACGGTGGTGTCGGCCGCCATCGCGGCCGGTCTGTCGAATTTCGGGGACCTGCGCTGGTGGCGAGTGGCCCTGAGCGCGGCGATCTTCGTGGTGCCGCTGGCGGGCGCGTGGTGGCTGGGGAGGCTGCCGGTGCGGGTGGTCGAAGAAGACGGCGAGGTGTGGCTCCACGTCGACGACGCGAGGCTGCCGATGTCGGTCGTCTCGGAGGTCGAGGTGCTCGACAGGACGGCCTATTCGGACGCGCTGGGGGTGGCCCTGCATCCGCTCGCCTTCGTGGTGCAGCGGCCGTGGCTGCGGCGCGGGGTGCGGGTCCGTTTGGACGATCCAGAGGACCCCACGCCGTACTGGGTGGTCTCCTCCCGCAACCCCGAGAGGCTGCGGGAGGCGTTGTCGGTCTCGTCGGGGGCCAGGCGGGCCTGAACCGGGGTCGGCGGCCGGGAGGCTCGGGCTGTGCGCCCCGGCTGCGTTGCTCGGGGTTAGGCGCAGTCCTTGCAGATCGGCTGGCCGTTCTTCTCCTTGGCGTACTGGCTCCGGTGGTGGACCAGGAAGCAGCTGGAGCAGCGGAACTCGTCGTTCTGCATCGGCAGGACCTTCACCGAGAGCTCTTCATCGCCGAGGTCGGCGCCGGGCAGCTCGAAGTTCTCGGCGACCTCGGCCTCGTCGACGTCCACGGCCCCGGACTGGTCGCTGCGGCCCTTGGCGAGCGCCTCGATGCTGTCGGTTCCGGCGGGCTCTTCCTTGTCCCGACGCGGGGCGTCATAGTCGGTTGCCATCGTCTTCCACTCCCATTGGTTTCTTCTGGCACAGGTGTCGAAGCGGCGCGACTCCGATGGCTGCGGCGGGGCCGCGGGGGCATTGTCGGCGACGCTCGGTTTCGACTTCGGTTTCCTGGCGGTCTCTGTTCCGTCCCTGCAGGCGGGGTACCTTACCGCGTGCAGTCCATTCGTATACACCATGTGCGGCACATTTTCATCCCCAATGTGGCGAGAAACACTCTTGTGGTATGGGCAGCGAGTGTAGCGCCTCTCGACCCCGGGCCGCCAAAGCGCACGATAGCCTTTGGACTACATCGAGAGTCGGGGAGGCCGCTGTGCGAATCGCTCGTATCCGCGCGTTGATAGTCTTGTGCGTGTTGGCGCTGGTGGCGACTGCCGCGACCCTCTGGGCGATCCGGAACGACTCCCAGCTGGTCGCCGGCGACGACTGCGAGCCGGGGGCGGTGGCGATCAAGACCGCTCCCATTCCCGACCCCGAGGAGATCGAGGTGGTCGTCCTCAACGGCACCGACCGGCCCGGGCTCGGCGAGCAGGCCGCCAGTCAGCTCGAGGACCGCGGTTTCGTCGTCACCGAGATCGGCGACACGGACGAGGAGGTCGAGCAGTCGGCGGTGGTGCGGTACGGCCCGGACCAGTACGCCGCGGGCATCCACACCCACGCGTACTTCTACGGGGGCCGCGACGGCTTCGACCTGGAGTGGGAGGAGCCGATCACCATCGTGCTCGGCGACGCCTTCAAGGAGGTCCGGTCCACTTCCGATGCCCGCCAGTCGTTCGCGCTCGGCAGCGGCATCTCGACGCCTGAGGGCACCTGCGCGGTAGAATAGAGCGCCGTCGCACCCCTCGGACAAATGACATTGCCACCAAAAACGCGGAAACACAGCTCGAAACGGCAACACGGACGGGCCGATCGCGCATTTCAGCGCTACAATTCACGCCTGCCCGGTCGTGTAGCGACCTGGGCTGCCGACCCAATATCCAATGCTCACCCGCCATGGAGCCCGGCTTCGCCGTGCCCGCCATTGCCTCGGAAGGTTGCTCGTGACTGACGCACGTCCCAACGGCACTGACGTCAATTCTCTGACCGACTCATTGCTCGAACTGGCCCGTGAGAGCGATGGACAGCTGACGTCCGCGAAAGTCGCTCAGGTCTTGGAGTCGGCGCAGGCCTCCCCCGCCGAGGGCAAGCTGGTGCTCAGAGCGCTGGCCGAAGCCGACGTCACCGTTGTCGTAGACGGCTCCTCCGGCCGCAAGCGCGTCCCCGCCGCCCGCACCGCCACCTCCTCGCGCACCGCGACCGCCAAGGCCGCGAAGAAGTCCACCAAGAAGGCCGCCGTCAAGAAGACCGCCGCCTCGGACGCCGACGGCGACGAGACCGCCGCGCCGAAGAAGAAGACCGCCAAGAAGTCCACCGCTAAGAAGGCCGCCGCCAAGAAGGCGGCCAAGAAGACGACCGCCAAGAAGGCCGCCGCCAAGAAGGTCGTCGAGGAGATCGTCGACGAAGAGGCGCTCGAGGCCCTCGCGGCCGCCGAGGCCGAAGCGGAGGCGGAGGCCACCAAGCCCGCCAAGAAGGCCACCCGCAAGAAGGCCGCCAAGAAGACCGCCTCGAAGAAGTCCAAGAAGGACAAAGCCGACGGCGACGAGCCCGACGAGAACGACTTCGAGTGGGACGAAGAGGACTCCGAGGCGCTCAAACAGGCCCGCAAGGACGCCGAGATGACCGCCTCGGCCGACTCGGTCCGCGCCTACCTCAAGCAGATCGGCAAGGTGCCGCTGCTGAACGCGGCCCAGGAGGTCGAGCTCGCCAAGCGCATCGAGGCCGGCCTCTACGCCACCGAGCGGCTCAAGCAGATGCGGGAGTCCGGCGAGGAGATCCCCACGCAGATGCGCCGGGACCTGGAGTGGATCATCCGCGACGGCGACCGCGCCAAGGACCACCTGCTCGAGGCGAACCTGCGGCTCGTCGTCAGCCTCGCCAAGCGCTACACCGGCCGCGGCATGGCCTTCCTCGACCTGATCCAGGAGGGCAACCTCGGCCTCATCCGGGCCGTGGAGAAGTTCGACTACACCAAGGGCTACAAGTTCTCCACGTACGCCACCTGGTGGATCCGCCAGGCCATCACCCGCGCCATGGCCGACCAGGCCCGCACCATCCGCATCCCCGTCCACATGGTCGAGGTCATCAACAAGCTCGGCCGCATACAGCGCGAGCTGCTGCAGGACCTGGGCCGCGAGCCGACTCCCGAAGAGCTGGCCAAGGAGATGGACATCTCCCCGGAGAAGGTCCTGGAGATCCAGCAGTACGCGCGCGAGCCGATCAGCCTGGACCAGACCATCGGTGACGAGGGCGACAGCCAGCTCGGCGACTTCATCGAGGACTCCGAGGCGATCGTCGCGGTCGACGCGGTCTCCTTCTCGCTCCTGCAGGGCCAGCTCCAGCAGGTGCTGCAGACCCTCTCCGAGCGCGAGGCCGGCGTGGTGCGACTGCGGTTCGGCCTCACCGACGGCCAGCCGCGGACCCTCGACGAGATCGGGCAGGTCTACGGGGTCACGCGCGAGCGCATCCGCCAGATCGAGTCCAAGACGATGTCCAAGCTGCGGCACCCGTCACGCTCGCAAGTGCTCCGCGATTACCTCGATTAGCCGCACGCCACACGGGTATTCGAACGTGGTGACGCCCGCAAGCCCGCCGAGCGGCGGGCCCGGCATCACCCGAACGGACGAAGGTACGCATGCCTCGCCAGGTTGCCGATCGGGGAATCCTCGGCTACGGTGTGGAACAACTATCGCGATCTGGCGGTGGAGTGGGCTGAGTCTCACTAAGCCGTACTAGGGAAGAGGTAGTACAGTGCAGGCGTTGAACGGAATGAGCCGGTCAACGGGCCGACCGAAAGAACAACGACTACCGAACGCAGCGGAGGACCTGGTATGACATCCACCCTGACGCCCCCGCCCCAGACGGAGGAACGTCCGATCGCGGGCGAGCGCTGCGATCGGTGTAGCGCCGCGGCAAAACTGCGTGTGATGCTCGCGGAAGGCAGCGACCTCGTCTTCTGCGGACACCACGCGAACCAGTACGCCGAGAAGCTCGTACCGATCGCCATCGACTTCAATGTCGCCCCCGAATTCGAGTGGCGCGGCATGGACCTCATGGCGTCGGAGAACTGACGCGCGCCTGACCACCCACAAGCTTCGAGACGAGCCCAGACGGTCCCCCGTCTGGGCTCGTCGCTTGTCCGGGGCGGGGATTCGAGAGCGGGCCCCTACCAGGAGCGGATCGTGGCGATGCGCTCCTCGAGCTGCTCGATGGTCGCCTGAGCGCTCGGCGGGCCCCCGCAGGCCGACCGCAGCTTCGCGTGGATCTTCCCGTGGGGTTCGCCCGTAGCGAACGCGTGGGCGCCCACCAACTGGTTCAATTGCTTGCGCAGCTTCAACCGCCGCTGAGCGTTGGTCATCGACGGCTCCGCCTGCGGCCGCGTCGAGGCCGCCTCCCCGGCCTTGCGCCGCTGCTTGGCCAGCTGCTCGCGCTGGCGCTTCTGCAGCAGCAGATGGACCTGCTCGGAGGTCAGCAGCCCCGGCAGGCCCAGGTACTCCTCCTCCTCGGCGCTCCCGGCCTGGACCGGCAGACCGAACGAGCCGCCCTCGAAGATCACCTGGTCGAGCTCCGCGCTCGATTCCAGGGTCTCGCGCTCGCCCAGATCGGTGCCCTCGTTGAGCCGGCGCTGCGCCCGCTCCAGCAGCTCCTCGGGGTCGGCGTCCTCGGACTTCTGCTTGATGACGTGGTCCCGGTCGGCCTCCAGGCTCTCGGCCAGCTGCAGCAGCGGCACCACGCTCGGCAGGAACACCGAGGCGGTCTCCCCGGGCCGCCGCGACCGCACGAACCGGCCGATCGCCTGCGCGAAGTACAGCGGGGTGTGCGCATTGGTCGCGTAGACCCCGACGGCCAGCCGCGGAATGTCGACGCCCTCGGAGACCATGCGGACGGCGATCAGCCACTCGTCATCCGAATCGGAGAACTTCGCGATGCGGTCGGAGGATCCGGCGTCGTCGGAGAGCACCAGCGTGGCGCTCTTGCCGGTGACGCGCTTGAGGATCCCCGCATAGGCCCGGGCCGTGTTCTGGTCGGAGGCGATGATCAGGCCGCCCGCGTCGGGCATCCCGGCCGCCCGCAGGGAGCCCAGGCGCCGATCGGCCGCGCCGATGACCTGTTTGATCCACTCCCCCGCCGGGTCCAGGGCCGTGCGCCACGCGTGGCTGGTCAGCTCCTTGGTGAGCGGCTGCCCCAGCCGCACCGCCAGCTCGTCGCCCGCGCTGGAGCGCCACTTGGCCTCGCCGGAGTAGGCCATGAACATCACCGGCCTGACCACGCCGTCGGCCAGCGCGTCGCGGTAGCCGTAGACCGAGTCGGCGCTCGAGCGCTTGGAGCCGTCGGGGGCCTCCTCGTACTCGACGAACGGGATGGGGTTGTCGTCGCTGCGGAAGGGCGTCCCGGTGAGCGCCAGGCGGCGCTCGGCCTCGTCGAAGGCGGTCTGGACGCCCTCGCCCCAGGAGCGGGAGTCGCCGGCGTGGTGGATCTCGTCGAGGATCACCAGGGTGCGGCGGGCCAGGGTGCGGCGGCGGTGGACGGCCGGGTCGGCGCCGATCTGGGCGTAGGTGACGACCACGCCGTGGTAGTCGGAGGCACTGTGGACGTCGCCGTTGCGGAAGGCCGGGTCGAGCTGGATGCCGAAGGCCGCCGCGGCGGCCGACCACTGTGTCTTGAGGTGCTCGGTGGGGGCCACGACGGTCACGGTGTCGACGGTGCCGTCGGCCAGGAGGTCGTAGGCGATGCGCAGCGCGAAGGTGGTCTTGCCGGCGCCCGGGGTGGCCACCGCGAGGAAGTCCCGGCGCTGGCCCCGGTGGTAGGCGACCATGGCTTTGCGCTGCCAGACCCGAAGCGACGGAAGCGATTCGGGCGGGGCGGCCGGGATCATGCGGGCTCCTTCTTTCGTCGAAGCTTGCGGGGCGGACAGACGGGCTCGATTCTAGAGGGCTGGGGCCGTCGGTTTCAGCGCTCCAGGAGGATGGTGTTGGGGCCGACGTTGACGCTGCGGACTTCCATCATCGCGCCGAAGGATCCGGTCTCCACGTGCGCGCCGGACTCGCGCAGGAACGTGGCCACGGCCTCGACCAAGGGCTCGGCCACGGGCCCGGGGGCCGCGCCGTTCCAGGAGGGGCGGCGGCCCTTGCGGGTGTCGGCGTAGAGCGTGAACTGGCTGACCAGCAGGATCGGCGCCTCCATATCGGATGCCGACCGCTCGTCGGGCAGGATGCGGAGCCTCCAGATCTTGTCGGCGATCCACTTCGCCTCGTCGAGTCCGTCCGAACGGGCGACACCGACCAGGACGAGGAGGCCGTCGCGGATCGCGCCGACGCTCGTTCCCTCGACGGTCACTTCGGCTTCGCTGACGGTCTGCACGACTGCTCTCATGACGATGATCATCGCGCACCGGATCGGAGTAGGGTCGAGGGGTGGGACGGCGTGAGAAGGCTGCGGTCATCACCGACGCTGACCGCTCCCCCGCCGAGGAGCGGCGGATCAGGACGGTCAGATATGTCTGGATGATGTCCCTTCGCGCGGCACTGGTGCTCCTGTGCGGGGTGCTGCTGATGGTCCGCGCGCCGCTGCTGTGGCTGTGGCTCCCCTTGACGCTGATCGGCATGGTGGCGCTGCCGTGGCTGGCGGTCCTGCTGGCCAACGACCGGCTCCCGCCGGACCGCCGCCGCCTCTTCCGGCCCCATCGCAGGCGCGCCGAGACGCTCCCGCCGAGCGAACACCGCATGATCGATTCGGAATAACGCGCGTTACGTGGCAGACTTGACAGGTCTTTCCCGTGAACGAGGAGTGAGTTGACGTGAGCGAGCTTCCCACCCGGCACAGTTACGCCTCGCGAGCTTCGGCGAGCGGCGGCGGCTCGACGACGCTCGACGAGCAGACGGAGATCAAGCCGGACTACAGCTACTCGGAAGGCGACGAGGAGCGCTTCTCGCACTACGTGCCCAAGGAAAAGCTCATGGCCGCCATGGTCGACGGCGTTCCGGTCAAGGCTCTGTGCGGGAAGATGTGGGTGCCTTCACGCGACCCCGAGCGCTTCCCGATCTGCCCGAGCTGCAAAGAGATCTACGCCAAGATGAAGAAGTAGTAAGGTCCGTCGCCGTCCCGACGAGGTCGGCGATGTGATCCGGCTCTGCCTGCTATAACGCCGAGGTGGAGCCTTTTTCTCTGACGCTGGTCGCCGACCTGCTCGGCACCGCGGTCTTCGCCGCCTCCGGCGCCTCGGCGGCCGTGGCCAAGCGACTCGACATGTTCGGCGTCGCGGTCATCGGCGTGCTCACCGCCCTCGGCGGCGGCGCGCTGCGCGACCTGCTCATCGGCGCGGTCCCGCCGCTGCTGCTGACCGACTGGCGCTACCCGACCGTGGCCGTGCTGACCGCGGTGGCCGTCTTCCGATACCACCCGGCCCTGTCGCGGCTGCGCACCACGATGCTGGTGCTCGACGCGGCCGGCCTGGCGCTGTTCACGGTGATCGGCACCCTCAAGGGCCTCGACTTCGGTCTGGCCGTCTACGCGGCTTGCATCGTCGGAGTACTCTCCGGAATCGGAGGCGGCATCCTGCGGGACGTGCTGACTCAACAGATCCCGGTGGTCCTGCGCGCGGACTTCTACGCGCTGGCCGCCGCGATCGGCTCGATCATCGTGGCCGTGGGCGCGCGGTGGGAGTCGCAGATCGGCCTGGCGACGCTCGCGATCCCCGCGGCCGTGGCGATCTTCGTTGTACGGCTGGTTGCCATCAGGTATCGGTGGCAGGCCCCCAAGCCGAACTTCTGACGCTGTATCCCGGGTTCGTGCCACCCTTCCCGCTGCGGGGTTTCATTCGCCGATTCGGCCTGCAAGCTGGTACTTCCACCGGCCCGGTTCCCACCGGGCGAGGAGCGGGAGACACCCACCCGCTAGCGAGGGACTGCAGCGAAAGGCGAACCAACGATGGCACCCGTCGACAGCATCCGTCAGCGGCCGGCTCAGCGCGCGGCCGAATACTCCGGCGATCCCGTGCGCGCCTACCTCAACGGCATCGGCAAGCACCGGCTCCTCACGGCCCCTGAGGAGGTCGAGTGCGCCAAGGCGATCGAGGCGGGCCTGATGGCCGAGCGCCGAATCTCCGAGTCGACCGACCCCGACCTGCGAGGGGATCTGGCCAAGGTCGCGGCCGAGGGGCGGGCGGCGAAGCAGCGGATGCTGGAGTCGAACCTGCGACTGGTGGTGAGCGTGGCCAAGCGCTACTCCGGCCACGGCATGAGCCTGCTGGACTTGATCCAGGAGGGCAACCTCGGGCTCATCCGCGCGGTCGAGAAGTTCGACTACCAGAAGGGCTACAAGTTCTCCACCTACGCCACCTGGTGGATCCGGCAGGCGATCAACCGGGCCGTGACCGACCAGTCGCGGACGATCCGGGTGCCGGCGCACACCGTCGACCAGATCAAGCGCATGAACCGGGCGCGGCAGGACCTGTTGGTCGAGCTGGGCCGCGAGCCGCGCTACGAGGAGATCGCCGAGGCGATCGACACCACTCCGGGCAAGGTCCTGGAGCTGATGAGCTACGACCGGGAGCCGGTGAGCCTGGACCAGACCGTCGGCGAGGACGACTCGACGGCGCTGGGCGACCTGGTCGCGCACATGCCGCGGGAGCAGGCCGGCGAGGAGTCGGTCTCGTACGCGCTGCTGCGGCGCCACATCGCGTCGGTCCTGGCGAGCCTGCCCGAGCGCGAGCAGACCGTGCTGCGGCTTCGGTTCGGGATCGATGACGGTCGGCAACGTACACTCGAGGAGGTTTCTGCGGATTTCGGACTCTCGCGGGAGCGCGTCCGCCAGATCGAGAAGAACGCCCTGCACCGCCTGCGTCAGCCCGATTACGCGGGACGGCTCGCTGAGTATGTGGCGTGAGAGGCATATATCATTGGTGGTGACAGGGGGTCTGGCGGCACTTGACCCACCCGCCCGGATGACGCGGGCCGGCCACGGCTCGCAAGCCGTCGCCATGGCCGGGCGGCCCTTAACGAAGGAACGAAGCTGTGACCACGGACCTCGTCGATACCACCGAGATGTATCTGCGCACGATCCTCGAACTCGAGGAGGAGGGCGTTCCGGCGCTGCGCGCCAGAATCGCCGAAAGGCTTGAACAGAGCGGTCCGACGGTCTCCCAGACGGTCGGGCGGATGCAGCGCCACGGGCTGCTCAATGTCAAAAGCGACCGCCACCTCGAGCTGACCGAGGAGGGGCGCAGGCAGGCGGTGGCCGTGATGCGCAAGCACCGGCTGGCCGAGCGGCTCCTGGTCGACGTCATCGGCATGTCCTACGTCGAGGCCCATGAAGAGGCCTGCAAGTGGGAGCACGTGATGAGCGACTCGGTCGAGAAGCGCGTCTACGACCTGCTCCAACGCCCGACCCACTCGCCGTACGGCAACACCATCCCCGGACTCGAAGAGCTCGACGCCGGCGCGCTGTCGCCCACCGGGGAGGACGGCGAGCGCCCGCTGAGCGTGGTGGGACCGGGCTCGAAGGTGCGCGTGACGCGCCTGTGCGAGTCGGCGCAGACCCACCCGGACCTGCTGACGGCCCTGCATGAGGCCGGGATCGACCCGGGCGCCCAGATCGTGATCGACCGCTCCGACGGCGAGATCGTGATCGCCTCGGGAGCCGAGACGCTCCGCCTGCCGGTCGACGACGCCGCGAAGGTCTTCGCCGCTCCGGTCGAGTGACGGCCGCGGCCTGGACGCCGAGGGCGACGATGCTTGACCGGGGGGTGCGGGCACCGGTAGTCTGTCCCCAGCCGGAAACCGCTTGCGCGGGCCCGGCTGCGACGACTTTCCACCCCAGCAGGGCGCACTCCACGTTCCCCCGGCGCGGAGGGCGCCCTGTTGCCCTCCCCGGAACTCGAACCCTGCCGGTCGCGGGCGCACCGCGGAACGGGTGGAGGAGATGGTCGACGACCTCGCCTCGCAGGTCTATCCGATCGACCGCGAGGTGGCCAGAGCCGCGGCCGCCATTCGCGCCGGGCGCGGCGGCGTCAGACTTCCAGACGCGCTCGTCCTCGCCACCGGCGGCATCCTCGACGCCGAGGTGCTGACCGCCGACAAACGGTGGGGCGCCGAGCCGGGGCGCGTCACGGTCCTCGAACCGTGAAGGTCACTCCTCGGATTTGGCGTCGGCGCGGGCCTGGTTGATAGACCCGGCCAGCTCGGTGAAGCCCGGCACCAGCGCCTCGACCTCGGCGGGTTCGGTGCCCTCAGGAGTGGTGTAGCGCATCTCGAAGATGTCGCCGCCGTCGTACCAGCCCATCTCGAGCGCCGGCCCGGCCCCGGTGTCCTCGGTGTGCACGATCCAGTAGGCCGACTCCCCGAGGTCGTCGACGCTCTCGACGCCGTCGGGAAGCTCCTCCTCGTAGACCTCCACGCTGGCCTCGGTGCCGATGACGAACAGCGTCAGATCAGGATAGGCCGCCTCGCCGGTCTGGACGGCGCAGGTCGCCTGGGCGGGCGCGTCATCCTCGGCCTCCTCGCCGGCCCCGCCGGAGGCGAAGCGGAAGTCCCGGCCGGTGACCTCGTTGAGCTGCGCCGGGTCGATCAGCGGGCAGGCCCCGCCGGCCTCCTCGAGGTCGAGCTCGACCGGACCGGTCGCCTCCTCGGTGGGCGTCTCGGTGTCGGCACCGGTCTCCACCTGCCCGTCGTCGGGGTCATCGCCCTCGTCGCCTCCGCAGGCGGCCAGCGCAAGCGCCAACGCCGCCACCGAGATCAGTGCGAACCTCTTCATCGTTCCTCCCCAGTGGCGACCTCGCGGTCGAGTGAGACCCAGTCGCTCCAGGAGCCGACGTAGATCGGCGGCGTCGGCAGGCCGGCGGCGGTCGCCGCCAACGCCGCGCGGGACGCGCCCACGCCCGAGCCGCAGTAGAAGGCCGCATCGCGGTGCGGCTCATAGCGGGTCTTGAGTGTATCGGTGTCGGCGAACCGGCCCTCGGGGCCGAAGTCGTGGCCGATCGGCAGATTGACCGCCCCGGGGATGTGCCCGGCGACGGGGTCCATGGGCTCGTGCTCGCCCCGGTAGCGCTCGGGCGCGCGCACATCGACCAGTTCGCGCTCGGCGGCCCAGCGGGCGGCCCCGTCGGCGTCCAGCACCGGCAGGCTCCCGGGCCGCACGGTCAGATTCCCGCGTTCGGGCCTGGGGACGGTGTAGGACAGCGGGTAGCCGGAAGCGATCCAGGCGCCGATGCCGCCGTCGAGGACGTGGACGTCCTCGTGGCCGGCCCAGCGCAGGGTCCACCAGGTGCGGGCGGCGGCCATGCCGTCGCCGTCGTCGTAGACCACGACGGTCGAGTCGTCGCTCACTCCGGCGTCGCGCAGCGCCTCCTGGAGCCGCTCGGGGTCGGGCAGTGGGTGGCGTCCGCCGGTCGCGCCGACCGGCCCGCACACGTCGCGCTCGAAATCGAGCCAGACCGCCTCGGGCAGGTGCCCTGCGCGGTAGTCCGCTTCACGGGAGGGTCCGCCCAGCGTCCAGCGGACGTCCAGGAGCACCGGCCCGGCTAGTCCGGCAACCTCGTCGGCGCCGATCAATGGCCTCATAGGTGTCAGGTTAACCGAGATGCGCATTGGGCCGTGCGGCCGCTTCGGCGAACTCCGGCATCGTCTCCACGGCCACGCCGGCCTCGCGCAGCGCGGCGGCTCCGCTCGGCGCGCTCACGAAGTGCCCCGGCTCGGCGAGGGCGTAGACGACCCGGGACACCTCGGCCTCGGCCAGGAGCCGGGCGCACGGCTCCGGCCGCGAGGCCCGCTGCCCGCACGGCTCCATCGTCGAGTAGACCGTCGCGCCGCGAACCGGGGCGCCGGCTCGGCGCAGCGCGACCTCCTCGGCGTGGTCCCGGGGGTCCTCGGCCCGCGAGTGCCCTTCGGACACGAGCGTCCCGTCCACTACGATCACCACGCCCACGCTGAACGCGGTCCGCGACGGCGGGCACCGCTCGGCCTGCGCTACCGCGCGCGCCATCCAGCGCGCGTCTTCCTCGGAGTTCGGCACCGCCCAAACGTACCGTCCCGCGCTCCGGGCAACGGGTGTGAATGCGGCCACGCCCGGAAGGCCGCAAATTGGTGCCGTGTCGATACCATGAGGCCGTCCCCCGAACCTGTGAGGTGAAGTTGTCTGTCCAGGCCCCTCCCGCCCCGCCCCAGACGCCGCGAGAGCAGGCACCGGGCGCCTCGCCTGGACGGCGGCGGATCTCACTCGCGCTGGCGGCCTTGCGCCACACCCCCGGTCAGCTTCGCGGGCTGCTCACCGTCCTGGTCGTCCTGATCCTCGGCGCCGGCGTCACCGGCCTCACCGCGGTCCTCGGCAAGTCGGCCGTCATCGAGGAGACCACCACGCAGTCCGGCCGCCTCTCGGTGGCCGCTCTCCAGCTCTACCAGGCGCTCTCGCAGGCCGACGCGACGGCGGCCAGCTCGTACCTGACCGCCGGTACGGCCTCGGAAGCGGTCCGCTCGGACTACCAGGAGGCGCTGCGCGACGCGAGCGTCGCGCTCACCACCGCCGCCGGCGAAGTGAAGACGCCAGAGGACGCGCAACTGGTCGCCGAGCTCAACGCGCGGCTGCCGGTCTACACCGGACTGGTCGAGTCGGCGCGGACGTTCAACCGGCTCGGCGAGCCGGTCGGCGCCACCTACCAGCGGCAGGCGTCCACGCTCATGCGAAGCGAGATGCTCCCGGCGGCCAACACCCTGCAGCACAATGCGATCGACCAACTCGACGAGGCGCGCGACTCGGCCGCGGCGTTCCCGTGGCTCACCGCGATGCTCGCCACGCTCGGTCTCGGCGTGCTGATCTGGGCGCAGCTGTGGCTCGCCCGCAAGACCAACCGCGTGTTCAACCTCGGCCTGGTCGGGGCGACCGTGGCGCTCATCGGCTTCGCCGGCTGGCTGACACTGGCGGCGCTGGCGTCGGCCAGCCACACCGACCGGTCCCATCAGGACGGCGCCGAGCCGCTCGAGCTGCTCGCCGAGGCCCACATCGCCGCCCAGCAGGCCCGCGCCGAGGAGTCGCTCCTGCTCATCGCACGCGGTGAGGACGGCGCGGCGGCCGACCGCTACGCCGAGCAGATGTCCGCGCTCATCGGCGACGACGGCCTGCTCGCGCGGCTCAACGACGCCTACGGCGACGACGCCGAGCTGGCCGAACCGCTGGCGGCGGCGCGCGAGTCGGCCACGACCTGGAGCGAGGGCCACGACCAGGTCATCAAGCTCGCCCGGGACGGCGACTACACCGCGGCGGTCGGCATGGCCGTCGGCGAGGAGGAGCAGAGCCTGGCGACCTCGTTCGACATGCTCGACCAGAAGCTCACCGAGGCGACCGAGATCAGTTCGGACCGATTCGCGCAGGCCACCGGCGACGCGCAGCGCTCGCTGTCGGGCGCGGCCGCGGGCCTGTCGGCCTTGTGCCTCTTGGCGCTGGTGTGCGCCGCGATCGGCATCCAGATGCGAGTGGCGGAGTATTACGCATGATCGATCCCAGATCCACGGTGCGGCCGACTCGGGCGCGAAACCGGATGCGGCTGGCGGTCGCGGCCGCCGGGTGCCTACTCGCCGCCGCCTGCACCGCGCCGGCCACAGTGGAACCACCGAGTGTGGACGTGCCCACGCCCCTGCCCGAGGGCATCGACTTCGAACCGGAGATCAGCACCGACCCGGTCGCCTCCGACTGCGATCCCCTCGCCTCCTACGCCCCCGGCTCGGTCACCGCCGAGCAGGCGCGCCGAACCCTCGGCGACCCGGACAAGATCGTGGTCGGCATCAGCCAGTCGACGAACCTCATGGGCTACCGCGACCCGGTCACCGGCGACCTGTCCGGTTTCGACATCGACATCGCCAAGGCCGTCGTCGAGCGGCTCATGGGCGACGCCGCGAACGTCCAGTGGGTGCCGATGACCTCGGGCGAACGCGAGGACGCGGTCAACTCCGGCCGCGTCGACATGGTCGTGCGCACCATGACGATGAACTGCGACCGCTGGGAGAACGTCGAGTTCTCCACCGAGTACTTCCACGCCGGCCAGCGCCTGCTGGTCACCAAGGGCTCGGGCATCGCCGGCCTCGAAGACCTCACCGCCGACCACCTGGTGTGCACCGGCCACGGCTCGACCTCCACGCGGAACATCGCCGAGAACTCCCGGGCCCAGCCGGTCACGGTCCCCGACTTCAACGACTGCCTCGTCCTGCTCCAGCAGGGCGTGGTCGACGCGATCACCACCGACGACACGATCCTGGCCGGCATGGCCATCCAGGACCCGACCCTCGAAGTGGTCGGCGAGCCGTTCTCCGAGGAGCCCTACGGCATCGCCTTCGCCAAAGGCAACGTCGACCTCGCCCGCTTCGTCAACGGCGTACTCGAGAACATGCGCTCCGACGGCACCTGGCAGAGCGTCTACGACAAGTGGCTCGCCGCGCACCTCGGCGCGCAGGCGCCGACCCTCACCACCAAGTACCAGGACTGAAGGGGAGCGCCATGAGCGACCAGCAGCCCGACCACACCATGCGGTACCTCCCCGCCGACGGCCGGCCCCCGCAGGGCGGCGAGGAGCACGACTCCGACACCCTGCGGGTCCGCAAACGGCTCAACACCCCGCCCTCGCCGCCGCCGGGGTTCTCCCCCAGCCCCATCTCGGCGGCCCCCGCCGCGCCGCCGACCTCCCCGCCGGTGTCCCGACCGGTCTCCCAGGTCGTGCCGGCCGCCCAGGCGCCCTCGCCGCCGCCGGCGCCCCACCGCGCCCCGGCCGCGCCCCTGCCGCAGCCGATCACCGGACCGGTGACCCGCTCGACCGCCGGCAGCTCTCGCCAGCGCGGCGGCCTGTCGGACATGCCTCCGGTGCCACCGCGCAACCCCGCCGAAGCGGTCATGGAAGACCCGAAGGTCCCCGAGCACAAACGCTTCTGCGGCTCCTGCGGCAAACCCGTCGGACGGCCCCAGGCCGGCCGGTCCGGCCGCGTCGAAGGCTTCTGCCCCTACTGCCGGACCAAGTACTGGTTCACCCCGTCGCTGCGGCCCGGCGACGTCCTCTCGGACCGCTATGAGATCCTCGGCGCGATCGCCCACGGCGGCCTCGGCTGGATCTACCTCGCCAACGACCGGAACTTCGCCGACGACCTGACCCAGCGGTGGGTGGTCATCAAAGGCCTCATCAACACCACCGACGAGGACGCGATCGAAGCGGCCATCAACGAGCGGCGCTTCCTGGTCGGCATCGACCACCCGAACGTGGTCAACATCCACGACTTCATCACCGCCGCCGACGTCCGCTCCGGACAGCTCCAGTCGTACATCGTCATGGAGTACGTCGCCGGCAAGTCCCTGCGCGACATCCGCGACACCCCCGACGAGTCCGGCGAGCGGCGTCCGCTCCCGCTGGAGCAGGTGCTGACCTACACCGCCGAGCTCCTGCCCGCCTTCTCCTACCTGCACGACCGCGGCCTGCTGTTCTGCGACTTCAAACCCGACAACGTCATCCACGTCGAGACCTGGCTCAAGCTCATCGACCTCGGCGCGGTCAGGCGCCTCGACGACGAGGAATCGGCGATCTACGGCACCCCCGGCTACTCGGTGCCCAACGACGAGATCCTCTCGGTGGGGCCCTCGGTCAGCTCGGACCTCTACACCATCGGCCGCTCCATGGCCGTGCTCGCGCTCAAGTTCAAGGGATTCACCGGCGAGTACAAGGACAGGTTCCCCCCGGCCGCCGAGACGCCCCTGTTCCGGGAATTCGGCTCGTTCCACCGGCTGCTGCTGCGCGCCTGCCACAACGACCCGCGCTCACGCTTCCAGGACGCCGACGAGATGCGCACCCAGGTCCGCGGCGTGCTCCACGAGGTCCAGTCGATCCAGCGCGGCGAGCCCCGCTTCGAGCCCTCGTCCCTGTTCAGCGGCGAGCACTCGGTGTTCGGCGAACCCGACGTCGAATACGACCGCGCCACCATCGGCAGCCACTTCGAGGTCGCCCACGCCCTGCCGGCCCCGATGGTCGACATCGCCGACCCGTCGGCGGCGTTCCTGGCGACCCTGCAGGCCACCGACGCCGCCGGCATCCTCGCCGAACTGGCCGCCGCGCCCGTCCAGAGCCCGGAGGTGCAGCTGCGTCGCGTGCGGACCCTCGTCAGCGCCGGCGACCTCCACCAGGCGCACGCGACCCTGGACCACTTCGCCGCCCAGGAGGGCAACACGTGGCAGGTCACGTGGCTGCGCGGCATCATCTCGCTGCTGGCAGCCGACTTCCACACCGCCGCGGCACACTTCGACGCGGTCTACTCGCACCTGCCCGGAGAGCTGTCGCCGCGGCTGGCGCTGGCCGCCTGCGCCGAGCTGGCCGGGCGGAGGGACCTGGCGCTGCCGCACTACACGCGGATCTGGGACTGCGACCGCCGGTTCGTCTCGGCCGCGTACGGGCGGGCGCGGCTGCTGGACTACGAGGGCCACTCGACCGAGGCGATCGCGACGCTGCACCAGGTGCCGAAGACCTCCTCGCAGTACGGGGTCGCGCAGACCGCGGCGATCCAGACCTCGCTGCACAGCCTGACCGCGCCGCCGTCGCTGATGGACCTGCACCACATGGCGGGCCGGCTCGACGAGCTCAAGTTGGAGCCGCGCCGCCGCCACCTGGTCTCGACGCGGATCCTGCACGCGGCGATCGACCTGGTCGATCGGGGCGGACCGGCCACCGAACCGCGGATCTTCGGCGCCCAACCGGAGGAGCGCGAGCTGCGGACCGCACTCGAGGCGGCCTATCGTAAGCTCGCTCACACCTGCACGCGGCGCGAGGACCAGGTCTACTACTTCGATCAGGCCAATCGTCACCGCCCCCGCACGATGCTGTAGCGAAGGAGCCACGAATGCAGCCCTCAACGACCGCCACGCACGGCCCCGCGAAGCACTGCACCGAGTGCGAGCTCCCCGCGGACGTCGGCCGCTACTGCGAGGTGTGCGGCGGCGTCCTCGAGGAGCACGAGCGGCCCCCGGAGACGGCCGCCTGGCTCTCTTCGGCGGCCACCGAGGACAATCCCGAGCACCCGGGCGGGTCGGACGACCACGCGGCGTTCGCGCTGCCGGGCATCGGGGCGGCCACCGACGTCGGCAAGCGCCACCACTACAACCAGGACTCCCTGGCGATCGGCCGCAGCGACGACGGCCGCAAGATCGCCGTGGTCTGCGACGGCGTCTCGGGCGCCAGCGACTCCGAACGGGCCTCGCTGGCGGGCGTGGAGGCGGCGGTCACCGAGATCCGCCGGGCGCTGGGCGAGGGTCTGAGCGCCGAGGACGCCTCCCGGCGCGGGGTCAACGCCGCGCACCAGGCGGTGGCGGCGGTCGGCAAGCAGTATCCGAACTCGCCGCCGTCCTCGACTTACGTCTCGGCGGTCGTCGAGGGCGCCGAGGCGGTGCTGTGCTGGGTCGGTGACTCACGGGTGTACTGGGCCGGCGAGAAGGAGGCGAAATGCCTCACGGTGGACGACACGATCCAGGCGCGCCTGGAGTACCAGGGAGTGGACCCCTCGGACGACCGCTACAAGAACCCGTATGCGAAAGCCCTGCTCGCGTGGCTGGGCGCGGACGCGCCGGCGCTCAACCCGAACCTCCTCCGGGTGAGCCTCGCCGGCGGACATGTCGTAGTGTGCAGTGACGGTCTGTCACGCTATTTCGAGAAGGACTCGGATTTGCTGCCACTGCCGGAAGGCGATGTTGGCGGCAAGGCTGTAGCGTTGACACGACGAGCGCTCGCGCACGGCGGGCACGACAACATCAGTGTCGCGGTGCTGGAACTCGGTTCCCCCGGTTCGGTCCAGGTCGAGGAGCATGAGCAGGAACATGCCCGGCAGGACTCGCGGCAGGGGGACGATTCCACGTCGCTGCTCGGCGTCGCCAGTGAGGCCGAGTACACGGAACTGCTTGGAGGGGGAAGACCTTGACCTACCAGCCAGCCTATCCCGGCGGCGGTGCCCCACAGCCCGGCGGCTATCAGTGCGCCTGTGGGGCGTTCCCTCAGGCGCAGTTCTGCGAGCAGTGCGGCACGCCGAATCCGGCGTGGCAGCAAGGCCAGGCCCCGCAGTCGCCCGCCGCTTTCGGCCAGGGCTACCCGCCGAACGACCCGTACGCGCAGCAGCAGCAGGATCCGTACGGGCAGCCCCAGCAGCAGGACCCCTACGGGCAACAGCCCGGCTACGGGCAAGATCCCTACGGCCAGCCGCAACAGCAAGACCCCTACGGGCAGCCGCAGCAGCAGGATCCGTACGGGCAGCCCCAGCAGCAGGACCCCTACGGGCAACAGCCCGGCTACGGGCAAGATCCCTACGGGCAGCCGCAGCAGCAGGACCCCTACGGGCAACAGCCCGGCTACGGGCAAGACCCGTACGGCCAGCCGCAACAGCAAGACCCCTACGGGCAGCCCCAGCAGCAGGACCCCTACGGGCAACAGCCCGGCTACGGGCAAGACCCGTACGGCCAGCCCCAGCAGCAGGACCCTTACGCGCAGCAGTACGGCGCTCCGGCGTCGGCTCCACCCGCGCCCACGTCGGCGCCTCCCGGGCCGCCTCCGGGCGTCCCGGCCGCGCCGTTCGGCGCTCCGACCTCAGCGCCGCCGGCCGCCTCCTCGACCGGTGGCTTCAGCGTCCCGGACGCGCAGCCGCACGACCTGGCCTCGAACTACGCGCCGCCCGGCGGACAGGCCTCGGCCACGCGCTGGACGATCGCGGTCACGGCGGACCAGGGCTACTTCAACAAGGTGGCGGCCTCCGACGGTGCCTCGCAGCTGCAGTACCCGTCGTTCGCCAAGCCGCGGCGCGTCCCACTGGACAAGAACGAGCTGACCATCGGCCGCTACAGCGCCAAGCGCGGGGTCACTCCGGACATCGACCTGTCGGGCGACGTCGCCGACCCGGGCGTGAGCGCGCAGCACGCGAAGCTGTTCCTCAAGCCCGACGGCTCCTGGACGATCATGGACGTCGGCTCTTCGAACGGGACGTTCCTCAACGGCTCGGACGAGCCGCTGACGGCGCACGTGGAGTTCCAGCTCGGCGACGGCACCTACCTCAACATCGGGGCGTGGACGCGCCTGACGATCCACTACGAGGGTTAGACGCATCGACGGAAAGGGCCCGGGAGCCGATCCCGGGCCCTTTCCGCTACCCGGCCTTGACGAACGCGGTCACGCGCCGGTTGACTTCGGGGCTGACCAGGACCTTGCGGTGGCCCAGGCCGGTGGTGGCCATCAGCTCGGCGTTGGGCCAGCTCTCGGCGAGGGCGGCCCCGTGCCGGAACGGGTTGGGGCGGTCGCGTCGGTCGTGGACGACCAGCGTGGGGGCCTTGACCTGCTGGTCGATGAGGGTGACCTTCGACAGTTCCACTTCGGCGCGCCGCTCGATCATCGGGATCATGCGGCCCATGATCCTGGGGCCGGCCGGGACTATCGCGCCGATCGTGTCGCTGAAGCCGCTCACGCCGCCGATGAACGGGGCGATCAGGGCCAGGCGCGGTTCGTCGGCGAGGTCGATTCCGGCCTGGCGCATGCCCATGACGGCGGTCAGGCAGCCCAGCGAGTGCGCCACCACGGCGTGAGGGGGCCCGAACTTGTCGACGGCGGCGCTCATCGCGTCGGCCATGTGGAGGGCGTTGGTGGCCTGCTCGCCCCACGGGCTGGCGCCGGAGTTGCCGTGGCTGAGCGAGTCGAAGGCGACCACGCGCATGCCGCCGGCGACCAGCGAGGCGGCGATGTGGTCGAAGTCGCCGGTGGAGCCTCCCCAGCCGTGCACCATGTAGACCAGGGGTCCTTCGCCCCAGTCGTAGCCCCAGACCTCGCCGCCGAGGCAGTCGATGCCGAAGATCTCGGCGCCGGCCGGGGCCCTGCCGCGGAGGCGGCGGTGGGGCGAGCCGGGGACCTTGAACCACATCCGGCTCAGCACCTTCGCCGCCGAGGTCGGCGCGATGCGCTCGGCGGCCGCGAACGCGGTGCGCAGATGCCAGGGAGCACGAACGGTCGTGCTTTTCTTCGCCGGGCCATTGCCGGCGGAACGATTCGCCATGGGTGTTGCGACCTTTCGCTTCAGTGTCGGTGGCCGTCGACCACTCGGTTGAACGCCGCCCAGGCTCGCTCGGCGGCGTCGGGATGGCCGAGGATGCGGCTCATCCAGTTGAAGGACAGCAGGATGCCGAAGACCTCCTGCGCCACCTGGAAGACGTCGGTGTCTTCGGCGAACTCGCCCTCGGCGACAGCGGTGGACGCGATGCGGGCGAGCGAGTCGAGCAGACCGCGGTGATCGGCGACCATCTGGTCGCGCAGCGGCCCCGGCATGTCGTCGAACTCCGCGGCGGCGGCCAGGAACAGGCAGCCGCCGGGCCGGGAGTACCAGTGCATCCAGTTCTCGACCACGGCGCGGAGCCGCGTGATCCCGCGGGGCTTGGCCAGCGCGGGGCGCACGACCTCCTCGCTGAACTGCTCGCTGTTGCGCTCCATGCAGGCCAGCTGCAGGGTCTCCTTGGACTTGAAATGGGCGTAGACCCCCGACTTCGACATGTCGGCGGCGGCGGCGAGCGACCCGATCGTCAGCCCGGACAGCCCGTTGTAGCGGGCCATGCGGACGGCGACGTCGAGGATCGCCTGCCTGGTGAGTTCGCCCTTGCGCACCCGTCAAAAATAGCACGGTCGTGCTGAAAAATCCGGCCGCCTCGGCACTGCCGCGCCCGGATCACAGGACCTGCCGCTCAGCCGCCGCCGAGCGCCGCACGCACCCGCGCCATCTCGGCCCGGTCGAGGTTCGGATCGGCCTCCCGGAACCGCGCGGCCGCACCGAGGACGTCCTCCCGCAGGCCCTCGCGGAGCGGAACGAGCATCTGAGCGCTCACGTCCGCGATCAACTCAGCGGGCAGACCCATACCGGCCAGGTCGACCCCGGCCATGATCGCCCACGTGACGGCCCGATCGAAGTCGGGCTCGCCGGCGGCGGCGTTCGTCCAGTCGATGACGTACGGACCGGCCTCGGTCAACACCACGTTCTCCGGATGCAGGTCCAGATGCAGCAAGCGCCTCCCGGCACCGAAGCCGACACCGCGCGGCGAAGCGGGCATCCACTCCGGCGCCTCCAGCGGCGCCAACCGCTCGAGCAGACCGAGCAGGATCCCGGCGGACTCCCCCGCCGACAACCGACCGGCGACGACTTCGGCGGCCATCGTCGGCCCATGGAGCCGCTCCATCACCAACTCGCCCCCAGAAGCCGAGAACACCTCGGGCACCGGGAACCCCGCCGCCCGCACCGACTTCATCACCCGAGCCTCGTACTCCACATCGAAGTCGCCGCGCCGCAGCACCCGTCGATCATCGAGCGCGTACACCCGCGAGGCCCGCCCCGCACCGATCAACTCCATCGCGCGACCATATCGAGCCGCCGAATCCGATGCGTCATAGGCTGGTCCGATGGCCGAGCGACTCCACCGCGAATGGAACCACCACGCCATCGCCGCCCTGCGAGACGACGCCGCGTCCGCGCCCCCCACACCGCTGCGCACCGACGTCGAGCGCCTCGGCGACGCGATCCGCATCCACCTCAAGGACGAATCGGCGCACCCCACCGGAAACCTCAGACACCGACTCGTCCGCGACCTGCTCCTCCACGGCCTCGTCAACGGCCGCATCGACGAAGGCACCCCCATCGTCGAGGCCACCGGCGGCGGCGCCGCCCGGTCACTGGGCCACTTCACCCGGCTGCTCGACCTGCCGTACATCGCCGTCATACCCGGCAAGACCCACCCCGACCAGATCGCCGCGATCGAACGGCTCGGCGGACGATGCGAACTGGTCGACCCTCCCCTGGCGATCTACGAGACCGCCGAACGCATCGCCGAGGCCAAGGGCGGCCACTACCTCGACATGTTCCGACGCGCCGAAGCCGCGACCGACTGGCGCACCGGCAACATCGCCGACGAGATCCTCCGGCAGGCCCGGCGCGAACCCCGCTGGATCGTCTGCGGAGCCGGCACCGGAATCACCTCGGCCACCATCGGGCGCCACCTCCGCTACGTCGGCGCCGGCACCCGCGTGGCCGTGGCCGACCCCGAGCACTCCAGCTACTTCCCCGGCTGGGCCAGCGGCTACGACGGCTACGCCACCGGCATGCCCTCCCGCATCCCCGGCATCGGCCGCCCGCGGATCGAACCGGCCTTCAACTCCGAACTCGTCGACGCCGTCGTCCCGGTGCCCGACGGCGCCAGCGTCGCCGCCATGCGCCACCTCGCCGACCGCCGCGGCGCCGAACACGGCCCCGCCACCGGAGCCTGCCTCTGGGCCGCCCTCGAACTGGCCTCGAGCATGCGGGCCGACGGCGTCGGCGGCGACATCGTCGTCGTCGCCGGCGACCGGGCCGCGACCTACCGGAGCACCTTCTACGACGACGCATGGATCGACGCGAAGGGCTTCGACCTCGAACCGCACCGGCGCGCGCTCGAGGAGTTCGACGCCACGGGGCGCTGGCGCCACGACGGCTGACCGCGCGCCTGGTGGAAAACGGATAGAAACGTCCGACCGCGCCGATACCCTCGGCGGATGAGTGACGACATCGCAGTGCGAACGTTCCTGGAGACCGAGGGCGCCGAGGACTGGCGGCTGCTCGGCGAAGGCGCGTGCGCCTACTTCCCCACCGGCTCGCTCGCGGCCGGAATCCGCTTCGCCCAGGCCGTCGGCGAACTCGACGGCATCGAGGAGCACCCGCCGGGGATCGACATCCGGCCCGACGGCGTGACCGTGCGGCTGCTGACCATGACCGACGACTACTACGGTCCCGGCCGGAAGGACCTCGAACGGGCCCGCGAGATCTCCGCGACCGCCCGAGCGCTCGGGCTCACCGCCGAGCCCGAGGCGGTCGAGACCGTCCAGCTCAGCATCGACGCCATGTCCATTCCCGACATCATGCCGTTCTGGCGCGCCGTGCTCGGATACGAGTACCGGCCCGACAGCCCCGACGAGGACCTCGTGGACCCGCGCGGCCGGGGGCCCGGCATCTGGTTCCAGCAGATGGATCGCCCGAGGCCGCAGCGAAACCGCATCCACTTCGACGTGTGGGTGGGCCACGACGAGGCCGAGTCCCGTATCGAGGCGGCCCTCGCCGCCGGCGGTCGGCTCGTCAGCGACGAGTTCGCGCCGACCTGGTGGGTGCTGGCCGATCCCGAGGACAACGAGGCCTGCGTCTGCACGGCGCTGGGCCGCGGCTGAGACGACGCGGGGGCCGGACGCCTCGCGCCCGGCCCCCGCCGATCGTCTCTCCGCTAGCTGCAGCCGCTGGTGGCCCCGCAGCCTTCACAGGCGTAGCAGGAGCCCGAGGGCCGCATCTTGGTGCCGCAGTTGACGCACAGGGGCGCGTCGGCGCTGCGGGACTGGGCGGAGTTGAGGACGTCGGACCGCGACGGCTTCGACTCCGACCTCGGCTCGGCCGACAGCTCCTGCTTCACGATCTCCTCGACGGGAGCCGAGGAGCGCATCTGGTCGAGGTCGACCTCCGGTTCGGACTCCACCTTCGAGGGGTCCTCGCCGTTGACCTCGGCCGTGCGCTCGGCCGTGGTCAGGATGCCGAGCGCCGCGCGGTCCTCGTACGGCAGGTAGTCGAGCGCCAGGCGGCGGAAGATGTAGTCGACCACCGACGAGGCCATCCGGATGTCCGGGTCGTCGGTCATGCCCGCCGGCTCGAACCGCATGTTCGTGAACTTCTCGACGTACTTCTCGAGCGGGACGCCGTACTGCAGCGCGATCGAGATCGCCACCGACAGCGCGTCCATCACGCCGGCGAGCGTCGAGCCCTGCTTCGACATCTTCAAGAACACCTCGCCGAGCCCGTCGTCGGGGTACGACGAGGAGGTCAGGTAGCCTTCGGCGCCGCCGACGGTGAACGACGTCGTCTGCGACGGACGGCGCTTGGGGAGCTTGCGGCGCACCGGCGAGTGGACCGACATCTCCTCCACGACCTTCTCGACGACCTCTTCGACCTTGGCGTCGATCTCCTTCTTCTTGGCCGACAGCGGCTGCCCGACCTTGCAGTTGTCGCGGTAGACCGCCAGGGCCTTGAGGCCCAGCTTCCAGCCCTGGAAGTAGATCTCCTCGAAGTCCTCGACCGTGGCGTTCTCGGGGACATTGACGGTGTTGTGATTCACGATCCCGTTGGCGACAAAAGCGTGGGAACCGGGAACAGAGAGGTCGAAGACTTCGGCGTCGTCACGATCGTTGACCTCAGCGACCGGCGAGAAGCACAGCTTGTCGTCCAGGACCTGCTGCAGCCAGCCCGGAAGTTCCACACCGGGGATCGAGGCGACTCGTTCAAGCGTTTCACGGCTGACGTGCCGCGTCCTTGAGTCCTTAAGGTGGCGGAACCGTTGCCTCATACCGGTCCCCGCACCGTTTCGGCCGGACTTTCCGCGCGGAATGAGCTCATGCAGCTCGGTTCCGCTCACGCCTGGAACGACATCGGCCGTCGACTGCGAGTACGTCATCGCCAGCAGCTCCTGCGCCGACTGCCGCTTGGCGGGTTCCAGGAACGGCACCAGGCCGGCGAGTTCCTGAGCTTCGCGCCCAGCGGCATAGACCTCGTCGTAGTACCGGCCGTACTTCTTGTCGTACTTCGAGACGCGGCTATGGCGAACGCCGAGGTTGGTGAGCACGGCTTGCAAGTCGTCGAGAAGCCCGTTGCTCGCCAGGGAGATCCCCCACTTGCCGGGGCGGGGAATCGTGTACGCGTCCAACGCCAGACCCTGAAGGAAGGCCAGAACCATTCGTTTCGGCGAACGGAGGACCGCATCCGGGATTCGCTTGCCCGAGGCGCGAGTACCACAACCGAGTTTGTCCATGAATTCCACGACTGTCTTCGAGGACACCTTGACGCCCGGGCACTTGCCAGGCTGTTCCACGATCGCGGCGTCAAGACCGAATTGGCTCTTCCAAGCGGCCTTGACCATTTCGAGCACCTCGGGAACCGAGTTTGTGATGGTCACACTGTAATTGGAACCGGTCGTGTGCCCCTCGGAAGCGTAAGCACCGAGCAGGAAAGCCAGTTCTTCGCTCATCTCCATCGGAAGCGAGACGCGTTCGTCCCACCATTTCGGCTCCACCGGATGCATCCCCCGGAGATTGTACGGAACGGACGACCAGAGGTCGGCCCCGTACTGCGTGGCGACATAGTCGCCTTCTCGGATCTCGCCGAGATGCTTCCAAGTGAGCTCGCCGTGACCGGCCACCAGCAGCCGATGCTGGTATGTCCCCCGAATCCGGTGGCCCGAACGGAGTACCACTTCTCGTGTCGGTCGGACGCCACCGTAGTAGAAGGCATCGGTCTTCCGGTCACCGCCAAGCGAAGCGACTCGGAGGAGTTCTGAGCGGAACGTACCCTCCGGCTCGCCGCCGTACAGGGATCCGATTCGGATGAGGCCATCCTCTGAAGCGACGAGCGATTCCGCGGTAACGCACTTGCTGATCGCCCCGGAGAGGAACGGCTGGACGGCCGCCATCATGTTGACGTGGCCCATCGGGGAGATCGCCCGCTCGCCCATGGCGCAGTCGAACACCGAGTAGTGCTCTTCCGCCAGCGCCGGAGCGCCCACGACGTGGCCGTGCTCGGCGATGTAGTCGATGATCGCCTTGCAGTCGGCCTCGCTGTAGCCGAGGTGGCCCAGCGCGCGCTCGACGGTCTGGTTGACGATCTCCATCGACCCGCCGCCGACGAGCTTCTTGTGCTTGACCAGCGCCAAGTCGGGCTCGATTCCCGTTGTGTCGCAATCAAGCATAAAGGATATGGTGCCGGTGGGTGCCAACACCGAGGCCTGCGCGTTGCGCCAGCCGTTGACCTCGCCGAGCTGGTTGCCCTTGGCCCATTCGGCCTTGGCGGCCTCCAGGATCGTGGCGTCGATGTCGCCGAAGGTGCGCACCCGGTCGGCGGCCTCGGCGTGCTTGCGCATGACGCGCTGGTGCGGCTCGGCGTTGATCTCGTAGCCGGCGTACGGCCCGACCGCGCCGGCGATCTCGGCCGAGCGCCGGTAGGACGCGCCGGTCATGAGCGCGGTGATGGCGGCGGCGAGCGCGCGCCCGTCCTCGGAGTCGTAGGCGTGCCCCGAGGCCATCAGCACCGCGCCGAGGTTGGAGTACCCGATGCCGAGCTGCCGGTAGTCGCGGGTCGTCTGGGCGATCTGCTCGGTCGGGAAGTCCGCGAATGAGATCGAGATCTCCATGGCCGTGATGACGAACTCGACGGTCTTGACGAACCGTTCGACGTCGAACGACCCGTCATCGCCGAGGAACTTCATCAGGTTCAGGCTCGCCAGGTTGCACGACGAGTCGTCCAGGCTCATGTACTCCGAGCAGTTCGCCACGACGACGCCGCCGACGATGTAGGAGTGGTTCCGCGGCTCGGTGAGGTTGTAGGTGGTCTCGAAGCCGACGCTCTCACGGCTGACGAGTCTCACGGACCGGTCGGTGTAGTAGCGGGATTTGCAGTCGAGCACCGACGCGAGCTTCTCGGACTTGGCGGTCAGGCCGAAACCGATGAGCGCGGCGAACTCGACCATCGACGGCCCGGTGATCCGCAGGTCGAAGAACGGTCCCTCAGAGGCGTATTCGACGTCGGTGCCGTCCTTCTTGGTATACCGGAACGTCGCTTCGTTCTCGTCGGTGCGGTAGATGCGAGCGCTGATGCCCAGCGACGCCAGCGTCTCCTGCACGCCCCGGAGCAGCTCCTCGGACTTGCTGCCGAGGCCGATGTAGCGGGTGCCGTCGTCCTGCTCGACGACGCAGCCGTCGGCGTCGAACAGGCCCTGGAGGAAGTTCACGAGGGTGTCCTCGTCGGCTTCGAAGAGGGCCTCGGGCAGCACCTTTTCGGCGGCGCGACCGGTCGAGCATCCGAGCGCCTCGAAGAACGCGGCGAGGCCCGAACGCATCGAGCGCAGCTGCCGGGTGCCGTTGGCCTGCAGGCTCGGCTTGCTGACGTGGCCGGTGATCCGTTCGAGCAGGCGCTGGTGGCGGGGCAGCAGTTCGCGCTGCTCCGCTTCGGTCCCGTAGACGGTGACGACGCCGTCCTCCTTCACACAGCCGTCGCCGACGAGCCAGCCCATGTAGTGGGCGAGGTCGGGCAGCTCGTCCCACTTCTCGGGGAGCGCGATCGCGGCGTTCCCGGCCGCGGCGCGACGCTGAGCGGCCTCGATCGCCGCTCGCGGCACGGCGGCGCTCGCTGCCGAGCGCGGTGCGTACTGGTTGGACCGCACCACGCGGTCGTCGGGCTGCAGCTGGTCGGCGTGCACCCAACCGCGGTTCTCGGTCCACAGCCGGTGGCCCGGCGTGCAGCGGAGCCGGGAACCGTCGGAGAATCGCAGCTCGACGATCTCGTTGGTGCCGGTGACCATGTACCGGACCGGGTTGGTGGCGACGACCCGGTCGGCGGCGTCGGTCTCGGCGGTGACGTCATTGGTGAAGACCGCGAAGGTCTCGCCTTCGGCCGAGCGTCGCACCAGGTCACCGATCTTGATCAGGCCCTTGTCGGTGACCACGCGCTGGTCGGCCGGGAAGCACGGGTTGGACGCGTAGATGCGGTCGGTGTTCGGGTTGGTGTGCCAGTCGTTGATGGTGTCGTCGTACTGGATGCCGGGATCGGCGCACTCCCAGGCGGCCTCGGCCATCTTGCGGAACACCTCGCGCGCGTCGCGGCGGGAGATCTCCTTGCCGTCCAGGCGCCCGGTGAGGGCGTAGTCGCCGCCGGACTCGACGGCGCGCATGAACTCGTCCGAGACGCGCACGGAGTTGTTGGCGTTCTGGTACTGGACGCTGAACATGTCGGCGCCGCCGAGGTCGACGTCGAAGCCGGCGTCGCGCAGGGCCCGGATCTTGTCCTCTTCGCGGGCCTTGGTCTCGATGAAGTCCTCGATGTCGGGGTGGTCGACGTCGAGGACGACCATCTTGGCCGCGCGGCGGGTGGCCCCACCGGACTTGATGGTGCCGGCCGAGGCGTCGGCGCCGCGCATGAAGCTGATCGGCCCGGAGGCGTTGCCGCCGCTGGAGAGCAACTCGGCCGAGGCGCGGATCTTGGAGAGGTTGACCCCGGCGCCGGAGCCGCCCTTGAAGATCATCCCCTCTTCCTTGTACCAGTCGAGGATCGACTCCATGGTGTCGTCGACGCTCAGGATGAAGCAGTTGTGGACGCGCAGGTTGTGCGACAGGTATTCGCCGCTTTCGGTTTGGATGTCATAGACCTCCTGCGGACCGAGCTTCTCGATGCGGTCGATCTGGAGGCGTTCGGTGGCGTTGGCCGGGTGGCCCTTCTTCGCGAAGCTCGCGACGAGCTTCTCGTGCTTGCGCTCGCAGACGAACCCGATCTCGGTGGCGAACACGCCGCGGTCGCCTTCGCTCTGGATGCCGAGGCTCCAGAGGTCGTGGCGGTTCTCGCGCGGCTCGCGCTTGCGCCTGACGCGCGAGAAGATCGCGAATCGCTGCAGCAGTTCCTGCATGCCGCGGACCAGCTTTTCGCCGATCATGTCGCAGCCGACGAGTGTTGACCGCTCACGGGCGGATACGTAACCCTCCGCCTGGAAGATACTGCGCAGGTACGCCTTGACTACTGGCAGCGGAGCGGTGTAGAGGCGCTCGGGCACGGTCATCTCGGTGCCGCGGGCCAGCAGGCCCCATTTCTCGATGAAGGGCCGGAGGTGTTCGCCGTAGAGTCGGATCCGCTTGCATTCGAGAGACTCGTCTTGGGTCCGATGTTCCCTGACCTTGTAGTGAGCGCCGGGGAAGACGGCTTCGATCGCTTTGACGACCCATTCGTACTCGGCCTCGGTGACGGTGATGGCCTCTATGGTGAGCGATCGGTTGGTGCCGTGCTCGTACCGGCCGACGAATCCGTCGGCCTGGAGCCATCCTGCGAGGGCGGCTTCGTGCATGTCGGCGTCGGAGAACTCGGCTTCGCCCTCGGTGTACCAGCGGTGCCATTCGAGTTGATCGCCCTCGCCGAGTGTTCCGGCCTCAACGAACCGACCTGTGCCTTGGCCGGTGCTCTTCCACACCAGGTGGTCGGCGGTCACGTCGAGGGCGTGCCCGGACTTGGTGTGGAGGCGCAGCACGTCTTTGACTCCATTGGCCTTGACCGCGAGAATCCGCGTGAGTCCGGTGGCGTCGTAGACCTTGGTTCCCACCATCTCGTCTTCGACGAGCTTGCCGATCGGGACGGGGCCGGCGGGGGTGCTGACCAGCGCGTTGTAAGGTTGGCACGCTGAGACTTGCTGCGCTGCTTCGGTTCCGACGTTGAACCAGACCGGCGAGTTGAAGCTGAAGTACTGGTGGAGCAGGAGCCAGGTGAGCTCGTCGGCGAAGATCCGGGCGTCTTGGCTGGAGGCGAAGTAGCCGTGCTCCTCGCCGGCCTTGTGGTAGGTGCGGACGACGCGGTCGATCAGCTGCTTGAGGCTGCTCTCGCGCTGGGGCGTGCCCACGGCGCCGCGGAAGTACTTGGACGTGACGATCTGCGTGGCGTTCTGGCTCCAGAATTCCGGGAACTCGACGCCGCGCTGCTCGAAGTTGACCGAGCCGTCGCGCCAGTTGGTCATGACGACGTCGCGGGTCTCCCACTCGACCTCGTCGTACGGGTGCACACCCTCCGTTGTGAACACACGTTCGACATGTAGCCCATCGCGGGCCGGCTGCTTCGCGGCCTTCTTGGCCGCGGCGCTGTTGGTCTTCGGCATGTCTCCTCGCCCTTGTCTGCTCGTGCCCTGGTTTGCTGGCTGTTGAGAGGGGGATCTCTAGCCGCCGTGGCCGGCGGCGTGCTGCTCTCGCAGCTGGCTGATGGCGGCCTCGAAGTCCTCGAGGGATTCGAAGCTGCGGTAGACGCTGGCGAATCGCAGGTAGGCGACCTCGTCGAGCTGCCGCAGCGGCTCCAGGATCGCCAGACCCACTTCGTTGCTCGGGACTTCGGCGACCCCCCGCGAGCGGATCTCGTCCTCCACGTTCTGCGCGAGTTTCGCCACATCGTCGGCGTCCACGGGCCGGCCCTGGCAGGCCTTCATGACCCCTTGGGCGACCTTGGAGCGGCTGAACGGCTCGGTCGCGCCCGAGCGCTTGACCACGGCGAGGACCGATTCCTCGACGGTGGTGAAGCGTCGTTCGCACTGCTGGCAGACCCGGCGGCGCCGGATGATCTTGCCGTCCTCGCCCTCACGGGAGTCGACCACTCGACTGTCGGGATGACGACAGTAAGGGCATCGCATCGCTACTCTCCTTCTGGGCGATCATCTCGCCCGGGTCCGACAGTCTCCCGATCGGCGCCCGGGCCGCCGTCGGCGCGCCGGGGGCCCAGTGTCCTCCGCGCCGCGGCGTGTTGGACTCGAACCCCAACACCTAGTGAAAGACGATACATCAAACCACTAGATCTTGGGTTCAAGTCTACTTCAAGATGGCACATCCGTGATCATGCGGCGACCTCGGGCCGACCATACGCGCCCGAATCGGTGGATTCGCGAGCCGCCGCGGCACGTTCGACCAAGCCCCGCGACACGCCGAAGTCGCACGAATGTTTGACTTGACACTGAGCCTGAGCTACATTGTCGGAATCAGACATACCGTCCCATTTGTCTTACAGGAGCTTCCTGTGGCTACCGAGACCACTACAGCCCGAACGAAAACGCGCAAGCTGACTCGTCGGCAGCAGCAAGTCCTCGAGTACATCGAGGAATTCATCAACAACAAGGGGTATCCACCCAGCGTCCGCGAAATCGGCGCCGAAGTCGGCCTCGCGTCGGCCTCGAGCGTCGCCTATCAGATGAAGCAGCTCGAACGCAAGGGCTACCTCAACCGGCTGGCCGGGCGTCCGCGCGCGGTCGGCGTCAAGCAGTCCACACCCGGGGGGGTCCAGACCTGCTCGCAGCACCCTCGGCCGCGCTATGTGCCGATGGTCGGCGAGATCGCCGCGGGTCAGCCGATACTCGCCGAAGAACGCGACTACGACGTGATGCCGCTGCCGGCCGAGTTCGTCGGCGAGGGCGTCCACTTCCTGCTGCGCGTCAAAGGCGATTCGATGATCGAGGCGGCCATCACCGACGGCGACTGGGTCGTCGTGCGCCAGCAGCCCGACGCGCTCAACGGCGAGATCGTCGCCGCCATGATCGACGGTGAGGCCACCGTCAAGACCTGGAAGCGCAAGAACGGCAAACCGTGGCTGATGCCGGCCAACCCGCTGTACGACCCGATCGACGCCTCAGAGGCCGAGATCCTCGGCCGCGTCGTGGCCGTCCTCCGCAAGATCTGACCGAACGCGCACGACACGGCCGAGCCCAGTGAGCCGTGCACCGGCGCACCCGAGCGCGCGGCCGCACCAGTGAGTGGGTGCGCCGTCAGCGCCCCCGACCGTAACCGCCGCCGTTCGACGGACCCCAGTAGTCCTCGTCGGGCTCAGGGGCCCGTTGTTCCCCGCCTCCCGCGCCGTAGACCGTCCCACCGGCTTCACCGCCCGCACCGTAGACACTTCCGGCGGCATCCGGCGCCGCGCCGCCATGGACACCGCCGGCCGCCTGGCGCGGCGTGCCGTAGGTCTGCTGCGCCGGCGGGGGCGCGGCGGGAGGCGGTGCGGGCGGTGAAGCCGGAGCGGGCGCGGCGGGCGGCGGAGGCCCCGAATCGATCGCGAAGGACTCCCCGACGTCGTTGTAGATGCTGCCTTGGCCGGCCGCTTCGAAGGCCCCGTACTGAGGCTCGTCGCGGCCGCCGCGCCCGTAGACGCCGGCGGGAGGCTCAGGTGCGGCGTCGCTCCGAGGCGAGCCGTACACGCCGGGAGTCGGCTCGGACCTCGCGGCGCCGTAGACACCGCCTTCGGCCTCGGGCCGCTTCGCGCCGTACACGTTCCCGCCCGGCTCCGCCTTCGGCGAGCCGTACACGGACCCTTTGGCGAGCTCGCCGACCTCCGGGTCGGGCTGGCCGGCGTCGAGCCCCAGGTCCACCGGATCATCGGCCCGGATGTCACCGAAGACCGACTCCTCCCGGGCGAACCCCATCTCGGCGCCGTCCTCGTCCTCGGCGCGGTGCTCACGGCGGTGCTTGCGGATCACCATGATGCCGGCGAGCATCACCAGGAAACCGACCACCGCGATCGCGGCCAGGATCCTGATGATCGCGTCGAAGCCCAGGCCCAGCAGCATGTCGACGAAGCCGCCGTCGTCCGCGGCGGACCCGCTCTCACCGCCTTCGGCGGGAGCCGGCTCCTCGGGCTGCGGCTCGGCCGGGGTGTAGCCGGTGATCGACGCGAACGTGTCGTCGCCGTCGACCTTGCTGAGGGTGACGAATTCGCCGTCCGCGCCGTAGGTGATGTCCTGGCCCCCGGATGCGCCCTCGAGCGGCGTCACGAGCGGATCGGTGTCCATCATCGCCTGGATGACGTCGCCGTCCTTGACGTCCCACTCGTAGGCGTGCGTCGCGGTCCGGACCACGACCTTGTCGCCCGCGGCGTTGAGCGAGGCGCCGGTGACCGTGCCGCCCTCCGAGAGCTGGACGGTCCCGGCCAGCTTCATCGGGGTGTCCTCGGACTGCTTCTGCGAAGTCTCCATGTAGAGGGGCGCCTGGCCCTCGACCGCGGGGATGAACAGCGGCGTCTTGCCGTCGGGCATCAGCACGAACGCCTCGGCGTGCTTGAGCCCGTCGGGGTAGACGAACCGGTACATCACGTTGTTGGAGGGGTTGCCCGGCTCGACCTGGGTCACCGCGATCGAAGAGCGGGTGCCGTCGTGCTCGCCGATGTCGGCGGCCCACAGGAAGCCGTCCGCATCGAGCGAGAGCGCCTGCGGGTCCAGCGGCGGATGCTCGATGAAGATGCTCTCGGAGTCGCGGACGTTGCAGTCGGCGCCGACGCGCAGGATCCACATGCCGTAGTCCTGCTCGGAGCTCTCGCCGTCGGGCAGGATCCACCAGCCGTCGCCGTCGGCGGCCGCGGTGATCCCCGAGGCCTCCCTCAAGCGCGAGTCGTGAAGGTCGCAGAGGGTCGCTCCGCCCGATTCGGCCTCGTCCTGGGCGACCACCGGGGAAGCGGTCAACGCCAGGACGGCGCCTGCCGCACCTGCGGCGAGACGCAATTTCATCCAGGTGGGGGATACCCGACGGCGCTCTCGCATCAGGCAAGTGTTCCAGAACACGCCCGAACGACGGCGCGACCCCCGCACGACATGTTCGGGACCACGGAAACTCAGTCGCTTTCGAGGACGAATGCGCGCAATTCACCGGCCAGCGCGGCGTCGACCCGCACGTTCATCACGGTCCCGTCGCCGCGGTGCTCGGTCGAGAGGACCTCGCCGCGGGAGCGGACGCGCGAGACGAGGTCGCCGCGGACGTAGGGCACGCAGACGGTCATCGTGGTGTCGGGCTGCGGCAGGGCCCGCTCGATGGCGTCGCGCAGCTTGTCGATGCCGTCGCCGGTGCGGGCGGAGACGAAGACGGCGTCGGGCCAGTCGGAGCGGAGCTGGAGCAGCCGGTCGGGGTCGACCGCGTCGAGTTTGTTGACGACGAGGAGTTCGGGGATCGATTCGGCGCCGACTTCGGCGAGCACTTCGCGGACGGCGTCGGCCTGGCCGACGGGGTCGGCGTGGGCGCCGTCGATGACGTGCAGGATCAGGTCGGCTTCGGCGACCTCTTCGAGGGTCGAGCGGAAGGCCTCCACGAGCTGGTGGGGCAGGTGGCGGACGAATCCGACGGTGTCGGAGATGGTGTATTCGCGGGCTTCGGAGGTGCGGGCGCGCCTGGTGGAGGTGTCGAGGGTGGCGAAGAGGGCGTCCTGGACGAGGATGCCGGCGCCGGTGAGGGCGTTGAGCAGGCTCGACTTGCCGGCGTTGGTGTAGCCGGCGATGGCCACGCCGGGGACGCGGTTGCGGGTGCGCGAGTCGCGTTTGGTTTCGCGGGTGACGGTGAGTTTGGCGAGGTCTCGGCGGAGTTTGGCGACGCGGGCGCGGATGCGGCGGCGGTCGGTCTCGAGTTTGGTCTCGCCGGGGCCGCGGAGGCCGACGCCGCCGTTGGAGCCGGCGCGGCCGCCGGCCTGGCGGCTCATGGCCTCGCCCCAGCCGCGCAGGCGCGGCAGGAGGTACTGGAGCTGGGCGAGTTCGACCTGGGCCTTGCCTTCGGAGCTCTTGGCGTGCTGGGCGAAGATGTCGAGGATCAGCGCGGTGCGGTCGATGACCTTGACGTTGATGGCCTTTTCGAGGGCGATGAGCTGCCCGGGGGTGAGTTCGCCGTCGCAGATGACGGTGTCGGCGCCGAGCGCTTCGACCACGTCTTTGACTTCGCGGACCTTGCCGGAGCCGATGAAGGTGCCGGCGTCGGGCTTGGAGCGGCGCTGGATGAGGCCGTCGACGACCTGGGATCCGGCGGTCTCGGCGAGGGCGGCGAGCTCGTTGAGGGAGTTCTCGGCGTCTTCGGCGCTGCCTTCGGTCCATACGCCGACCAGGACGACCTGTTCGAGGCGCAGGCGCCGGTACTCGGCGTCGGTGACGTCGGTGAGTTCGGTGGAGGCGAGTCCGGAGATGCGCCGCAGGGCCTGGCGGGCCTCGAGATCCATCTCGCCGGTCGACGGGGATTGGTTCGTGATGCGTTCTTCGTTCAAATTCAGGTGCTCCATCTGCATTGACTCAAGCTTGACACGGACTTGCGCCGATCAGAAGCGATTATTCAGTGTCGCGCCCTACGCCGGTGGCGGCCGCGGGCGGTCGGGGTCCCGTCGGTGGCAGAATTGCCGGTACTCGTACCTCTGAGTCCCACAACGACGTGGTTTTCTGCAAGGAGTGGCATGACTGCAGCCCGACTGACCAGCGCCGGTTTCTCGATCACGGTCCGGTTGGCGCTTCCGGCCGATCCCGGTGCGGCCGGGCGGCTCGCCACGGTCGTGGGGCAGGCGGGGGCGATCGTCACCGCCTTGGACGTGGTCTCCTCCGACAGCAGGCGCATGGTCGTGGACCTCACTTGCGACACTTCGGACTCCTCGCACGCCGAGCAGGTGACGCAGGTGTTGGAGTCGATGCCGGACTTCGAGGTCAAGAAGGTCTCGGACCGGACGTTCCTGGTGCATCTGGGCGGGAAGATCGAGGTGCAGCCGAAGGTGCCGCTGAAGAACCGGGACGATCTGTCGATGGCGTACACGCCGGGTGTGGCGCGGGTGTGCATGGCGATCGCGGACAATCCGGACGATGCGCGGCGGTTGACGATCAAGCGGAACACGGTTGCGGTGGTGTCGGACGGCTCGGCGGTGCTGGGTCTGGGCAATATCGGCCCGGCCGCGGCGATGCCGGTGATGGAGGGCAAGGCGGCGCTGTTCAAGAAGTTCGCGGACGTGGACGCGTGGCCGGTGTGCTTGGACACGCAGGACACCGACAAGATCGTGGACATCGTGACGGCTTTGGCGCCGACGTACGGGGGCATCAATCTGGAGGACATCGCGGCGCCGCGGTGCTTCGAGATCGAGGCGCGGCTGCGTGAGCGGTTGGACATTCCGGTGTTCCACGACGATCAGCACGGTACGGCGATCGTGGTGCTGGCGGCGTTGACGAACGCGCTGCGGGTGGTCGGCAAGGATTTCGCGGACGTGCGGGCGACGGTGGTCGGCTGCGGCGCGGCGGGCACGGCGATCATGCGTCTGCTGGCGAAGGCCGGGATCGGCGACATCGTGCCGGTGGACCGGGACGGGGCGCTGCATCAGGGCATGGACTGCGACAACGAGACTTGGAAGTGGTTGGGCGAGACGTTCAACAAGGAGAACTACTCGGGGGATCTGTCCGGGGCGGTCGAGGGCTCGGACGTGTTCATCGGGGTGAGCGCTCCGAACATCCTCAAGGGTTCGGACGTGGCGAAGATGGCGTCGGATCCGATCGTGTTCGCGCTGGCGAATCCGGATCCGGAGATCAGTCCGTCGGAGGCGGCGCGGTATGCGGCGATCGTGGCGACGGGGCGGTCGGATCAGCCGAACCAGATCAACAACGTGCTGGCGTTCCCGGGCGTGTTCCGGGGGCTGCTGGATGCGCAGGCGCGCGGCTGGAACGACGAGGCGGCGCTGGCGGCGGCGTGGGCGATCGCGGACTGCGTCGGCGAGGAGAAGGTGAACGCGACTTATATCGTGCCGAGCGTGTTCGACCCGCTTGTGGCGCCGGCGGTGGCAGCGGCGGTGAAAGCCGCGATGCGTTAGCGGCCCGGCCGGGTCTCAGATCCGCGCGGTCCCGTGGGCGACGATGACGGCCGGTCCGATGAGGTGGACGGTCTCGTCGGTGACGGTGACGGTGAGCGTTCCTCCCGGCAGGTCGACTTCGCAGGTGCCGGTGTCGGTGCCGGATCGGCGCAGGGCGACGGCGGCGACGGCGCAGGCGCCGGTGCCGCAGGAGGCGGTCTCGCCGACGCCGCGTTCGTGGACGCGCATGCGCACGTGGGGGGCGGAGCCGACGACGAATTCGACGTTGACGCCTTCGGGGAACAGGCCCGTGTCGAACAAGGGCGCGCGGTGCAGGTCGAGCCCGTCGAGGCGGTCGGTCTCGGCGAGGTGGCAGACGAGGTGCGGGTTGCCCATGGAGACGGCCTGGCCCGGCCAGGTGAAGCCGTCGAGGGTGGCCTCGGAGGCGGGGCCGAAGGCGGCCGGACCCATGTCGACGCCGAGGCGGTCGCCTTCGACGGTGACGGTCTTGGTGCCGGCGCGGGTGGCGATCGGGATCCGGTCGCCGTCGGCGAGCCCCTGCTCGAGCAGGTAGCGGGCGAAGACGCGGATGCCGTTGCCGCACATTTCGGCGACCGAGCCGTCGGCGTTGCGGTAGTCCATGAACCACTTGGCCGCGGGGTCGTCGGACGGGGCGACGCGCAGGAGGCCGTCGCCGCCGATGCCGAAGCGGCGGTCGCACAGGGCGGCGACCTGGGGGCGGGTGAGTGGGTGCTCGTCGGCCGGGTCGGCGACGATCACGAAGTCGTTGCCGGTCCCGTGGCCCTTGGCGAAGTCGATGGCGGTCACATGGCAATTGTGCCGCATGGTCGTCGCGATAGCCTTACCCCGTGACCGATACGACGGATGCCGGCCCCCTCGACGACCTGAAGGCGAAGTTCCCCAACGGGGTGTGGACGACCCGCGCGAACGCGCGGCTCCAGAAAGCGCTCATCGAAGGCTCCGGGCTGGGCAGTCTCCAGCCGGCCGTCGGCTGGGCGGCCCGCATGCAGGGAACCGACGACCCGCAGCCGTTCTCCTCGCCGAGGATGCTGCTGTTCGCGGGCGAGTATCCCGACGGCTGGGCCGCCGGGGACCCGAGCGCGCTGTCCGACCAGATCCTGGCGGTGCAGCGCGACGAGGGCCTGCTCGGGGAGCAGGCCGCGCGCGCGGGCATCCCGGTGGAGGTCGTGGAGACCGGCCCGAGCGGCGGGGACGAGGGGCCGCTGCTGGACGAGGCCCGCCGCGTCGAATGCCTGACGCTGGGCCGCCAGAGCGCCGACCGCGCGATCGACGGCGGCGCCGACCTGCTGCTCATCGCGGGGCTCGGGGCGGGCGCGGCGACGGCCGCGGTGGCGCTGTGCTCGTTCATCGCCAAGGACGACGTGACCTCGTTCATGCCGCAGCTGCAGGCTCCCGGTGGGCTGGTCGACGACATTTCGTGGATGAGGCGCGTGGCGGCGCTGCGGGACCATCTGGCGTTCAATCACGGCTTCAAACGGCAGGCCGACGCGCTGGTGTCGCGGCTGGGCGGCGCCGAGCTCGGCGCGATGGCCGCGGCGATCATGACCGCCGCGACCCGTTCGACGCCGATGCTCCTGGACGGCCCGGCGGCGGCCGGGGCGATGATGATCGCCCGCGACTTCGGCCTGGCGGCACCGAAGTGGTGCTACATGCCGAACCGCTCGCCGCACCCGGTGGTGGCCAAGCTGTCGAAGCAGGGCGGACTGGCCGACGACTTCGGGCTGGGCATGGACATGGGCGACGGACCGGGGCTGCTCATCGGCTGGGAGCTGCTGCAGCAGGCGCTGCGGATCTCTTCGGCGCTCCCGCTGGCCGAGGAGGAGCAGCCCCCGGCCGAGGAGAAGACGAAGCAGGAAGCGGAGCGGCAAGAGGACGAGCGGTCCGAAGCCGCCGAGTCCGAGCCGGAGTAGCGGCCCCGGCCGGAGGCACTCCCCCGGACGGGTCTCGGGTTCAGTCGTTGATCGCGCGGAGCACCGGCTTGGCGCACAGCGCCTTCGCCAGTGCCGCGTCGTCCCGCAGCTTCGCGCTGGTCACGGTGAAGGTGGCCCGCTCGCCCGGGATGAGGGTCAGCAGGGCCTTGTCCACGACCGCGTCCGGGTCGAGCCGGTCGGGGAAGAGGCACAGGTCCCGCAGGACCGTCTCGGCGGTGACGGTCACGGCCACGCCGTTCTCGACCGGTTCGACTTCGGCGCCGAAGCGGGCGGTCGGCCAGTCCATGTCCTTGTCCTCCTTGGTGAACCAGGCCGCGCGAGGGAAGTCCTCGGTGCCGGTGACCAGGAATTCGCCGTCGGTCGGCAGCGTGCCCGGCTCCAGTGCGACCTCGGCGCTCTCGCGGGGCCCGATGTCGAGTTTGAGCAGGGCGCGGCCCAGAATGCGGCCTTCGGGACCGCACTTCCAGAAACCGACCGCGTCGTCCCAGGTCTGGTCGCAGTCGTTGACCACCACGAGTTTGAGGCCCTCGCCGTCGGGTTGGAAGGTCACGATCCGGTCGGCGTAGACGTCGCGCAGCGCGTACCAGAGCGGCTTGCGGCGCTCCTCGCCGTCGATCGCGGCCCAGGAGGTGACCGGCCAGCAGTCGTTGAGCTGCCACACGATGGAGCCGGTGCAGTACGGCTGGAGCGAGCGGAAGTACTCGATGCCGAGCTTCATCGCCCGCGCCTGGTTGACCTGCGTGAAGTACAGCCAGTCGTCGAAGTCGCGCACCGGCGGCAGGTGGGCGTCCAGGCCGCGCTGGAGCTTGGCCTGCCCGTCAATGGCCTTCTGGTGCCAGAGCATGTTCGGGGTCTCGGCCTGGAGCGGTTCGTCGGTGACCATGCGCCGCACCGTGGCCCAGGTGGCGGGCGCCTGGTAGCCGAATTCGGCCACGAACCTGGGCTTCCATTCGCGGTAGCGGGCGTAGTCCTCCTCGTTCCACACGTCCCAGATGTGGACCGAGCCGTGCGCCTGGTCGTTGGGGTGGATCGCGGGGTCGCCCGAGTAGGGGCTGCCGGGCCAGTACGGGCGCGTGCGGTCGATCTCGGCCACGAGTTTGGGGAGCAGGTCGTGGTAGTAGCCGGCGCCCCAGGTCCTGCCGTCGAGCGGCTCCCGCCAGTCCCAGTCGTGCCAGCCCCAGATGTTCTCGTTGTTGCCGATCCAGGCGACCAGGCTCGGGTGCGGGGCGAGCCTGACGAGGTTGTCGCGCGCCTCGGCCTCGACCTCGGACCAGAACGGCTCCTCCTCGGGGTAGGAGGCGCAGGCGAACGGGAAGTCCTGGGAGACCAGCATCCCGAGGCGGTCGCACACGTCGTAGAAGTCGTCGGCCTCGTAGACGCCCCCGCCCCAGATGCGCACGAAGTTGACGTTCGCCTCGGCGGCCTGGTCGAGGCGCCGCTCGTAGCGGTCGCGGTCGACGCGGGCGTGCATGACGTCGTCGGGGATCCAGTTGACGCCGCGGACCCAGACCGGCCGGCCGTTGACCTTGACCGTGAAAGGGGTGCCGTCGCCGTCGGGCTCGGTGTCGAGCTCGACGGTGCGGAATCCGATCTCGCGCCGCCACGAGTCGAGTTCGACTCCGTGGGCGCGCACCGACACCGCGGCCTCGTACAGCCTCTGGTCGCCGTAGCCTCGCGGCCACCACAGCTCGGGGTCGTCGACCTCGAGGCGGGCCTCGGCGGTCACGGCGCCGGCCTCGACGGTCAGCGCCGTCTCCCTCCCGGCTACCGAGCAGCGCAGCTGGACGTCGGTGTCGACGGCCTTGCGCAGGCGGACCTCGAGATCGAGGACGCCGCGTCCGGCTTCGACGCCGACCCGGGGCACCACCTGGTCGATTCTGGCGATGTTCCACGTCTCCAGGCGCACCTGCCGCCAGATGCCGGCCCCGGCCAGGTTCGGGCCCCAGTCCCAGCCGAAATCGCAGGCGGCTTTGCGGATGAAGTTGAGCGGTTCAGGTTGGTAGGCGTGGGGCCGGTCGCCGAGGCGTTCGCGGTGCGCCTCGGCGTACGCGTACGGGGAGGTGAACGCCACCTCCAGCTCGTTGGCGCCGTCGCGGATCGCGTCGCCGACGTCGAAGCGGAAGCGCCGGTGCATGTTCGCGGTCTCGCCGACGACCCGGCCGTTGAGGCTGACGCGGGCGACCGTGTCGAGTCCGTCGAAGACCAGCTCGACTCCGTCGTGCGGTTCGACCCGGTGCTCGAAGACGGTCCGGTAGGTCCAGTCGGTGCGCCCGATCCAGGCCAGCTCCCGCTCGGCGTCGTCCAGGTAAGGGTCGCCGATGAGGCCGGCCGCCATGAGGTCGGTGTGGACGCAGCCAGGCACGGTCGCGGGCAGGCCCTCGACCTCCAGTCGAGAGCCGGAACCGGCCGTGACGGTCCAGCCTTCGTGGAGGGTTCGCTTGGCGCTCAATGAGACTCCTAGGTTGATTCGATGAGCTGTTTCGACGCCGCAGGCGATTGTTCCACTCGGCCGGCGCGGCGGTCTTCCGAGTCGCCGAGCGGGGGTGCTCGGGCCTCGGGGTCGGGGAGGTTCACTTCGTTCAACGGCGGGCCGCTTCGGGCCGATTGCTTAACCGGGTAAGCACTCAGAATCTATCGGTTGGATCCACGCACGTCAATATTGGGTCCTTTCCGTGATGCAATTGTAATCATAGACGTCGATACTGCCTCGCAAAATGCGGCGTTGAGCAGCTGAAACATAGGCTCAACGCTCCCATGAAATCCCCCTGAAGCGCACGCCTGAAACGATTGAGGCCGCCTGTGGCGGCTTGACATCGAAAAAGACGCATGGTTCAGTAGGCTCACTGACCCGGTTAAGATGCGACGCGTCACATACCCAGAGACACCCTTCGGAGCAGCTGAGCATCGATCGGACCGGGCACCGATCATCCCTCGATGTGAAAGTTGAGCAGATCATGTTGAAACGGCGACAACTCATCGCCCTCGCCGCGGGCACCGCCCTGGCGGCGGGCGCCTGCACCGACGGCGGTGGCGGTGGGACCGAGAACCCCGAAGACCTGTCCATGGGCGAGTTCCCCCGCGACGAGACCCTCTACACCACCGGTTCGGCCTGGGGTCCGCCCGCCGACTGGAACCCCATCAACCCCGGGCAGGCCACCGGCCTCAACGGCCTGGGCTACGAGCCGCTCTTCCTGTTCGACCCGAACCAGCAGGAGTTCACCCCCTGGCTCGCCGAGTCCGGCGAGTGGACCGAGGATCTGGTCTACGAGCTCACACTGCGCGAAGGGATCACCTGGAGTGACGGCGAAGAGCTGACCGCCGAAGACGTCAAGTACACCGCCGAGCTCGGCCACATCGAGGCGGTCCCGTACTCCAACACCTGGAACTGGCTGGAGTCGGTCGAGGCGGTCGACGACCTGACCGTCCGATTCAGCTTCTCCGAAGCACGCCACCAGGAGTGGAACAACTTCCTGTTCACCACCATGATCGTCCCCGAGCACGTCTTCTCGGGGTACTCCGAGGAGGAGATCCTCACCGGCGCCAACGAGGACCCGGTGGTCTCGGGCCCGTACACGGTCCACAGCTACGACCAGGACCGCATCGCCTGGGTCAAGCGCGACGACTGGTGGGCCACCGAGCACCTCGACCTCGAGGTCAAGCCGACCTTCATCGTCGACATCGTCAACACGAGCAACGAGGTCACCCTCAACATGCTCATGCAGGGCGAGATCGACCTGTCGAACAACTTCCTGCCCGGCATCTCGGACCTCCTCGAGGGCGACCCGTCACTGAGCACCTACTACGACTCGCCGCCGTACATGGCCTCGGCCAACACGGCCATGCTCATCCCCAACACCACGATCGAGCCGCTGAACGACCCGGAGTTCCGCCGGGCCATGGCCTTCGCCATCAGCCCCGGCGAGATCGTCGACTCGGTCTACTCCGGCATCGTGGCCGAGTCCAGCCCCACCGGACTGCTGCCGATCTGGGAGCGCTATTACGACCAGGAGGTGCTCGCCGACCACGGCTTCCAGTTCGAGCCCTCCGAGGCGGTGTCCATCCTCGAGAACGCCGGGTACACCGACTCCGACGGCGACGGCTACCTCGAGACCCTCGACGGCCAGCCGTTCGAGTTCAAGCTCAACGTCCCGACCGGCTGGACCGACTGGGAGGAGGCCGCGCGCTCCATCTCGAACGACCTCCGCGACGTGGGCGTCAACGTCACCGAGGAGTTCCTCGACGCCGGCGCCGTCGACGACGCCCGCACCTCCGGCGACTTCGACCTGATCCTCAACAACTGGAGCGGCATCAGCCACTCGCCGTGGACCCACTACCGGTACCTGTTCCAGCAGCCGATCCTCGAGGACCAGAACGACGCCAACTTCTCCCGCTGGGAGAGCGACGAGGCATGGGAGCTCACCGAGGAGCTCGCCGCGACCCCGACCGAGGACCCGCGGTTCCAGGAGATCGTCTCCGAGCTGCAGCGCATCTCGCTGGAGGAGATGCCGGCCATCCCGATCTGGTACAACGGCGTCTGGGCGCAGGCGACCAACCAGGTGTGGACCAACTGGCCGAGCAGCGCCGAGGACACCTCCGACGTCTACCCCTCGACGTGGAACGAGATGTGGCGCATGAGCTCCATCCTCATGCTCACCGAACTCGAATCCGCCCGATAGCAGCCCCCGGGGGCCGGGCCGCCGCGGCGGCCCGGCCCCCGGCCGACCCCAAGGAGTCCCGATGGGCCGCTATTTCCGGCGCAAGCTCCTCATCTACGGCATCACCTTCTTCATCGCCGTCACCATCAACTTCGCGATCCCCCGCCTCATGCCCGGGGACCCGGTGGCGCGCATGCTCACCCGCAACTCGGTGGCCAACCCCGAGACCTCGGAGGCCATGCGCGGCTACTTCGAGAACCTGTTCGGCTTCGACGTGCCGCTGTGGCAGCAGTACCTCAACTACTGGGCGGCGCTGTTCCAGGGCGACCTGGGCGTCAGCGTCTTCGCCTTCCCCTCCCCGGTCTCGAAGGTCGTCCTCGACGCCCTGCCCTACACCCTCGCGCTGCTGCTCCCGGCCATCCTCCTGAGCTGGATCGTCGGCAACGGCCTCGGCGCCATGGCCGCCCGCAGCAAATGGCTCGACAACACCGTCCTGCCGCTCGGCTACCTGTTCACCGCCGTCCCGTACATGTGGCTGGCGATCCTGCTGGCGTGGGTCGGCGGCATCATCCTCGGCTGGTTCCCGGTCGCCGGCGCCTACAGCTTCTCGATGCAGCCGAACCTGAGCTGGACGTTCTTCGTCGACCTGGTCCACCACTGGTTCCTGCCGTTCCTGTCGCTGTTCATGGTCGCGCTCGGCGGCTGGGCGATCGGCATGCGGAACCTGGTCATCTACGAGCTCGAGTCCGACTACGCGAACTACCTGCAGGCGCTCGGCGCCCCGCGGCGGCTGGTGCGCCGCTACGCGTTCCGCAACGCCATGCTCCCGCAGATCAGCGGCCTCGCGCTGCAGCTCGGCGTAGTCGTCGGCGGCGCCCTGGTCACCGAGGTCGTCTTCGCCTACCCCGGCCTGGGCAGCCTTCTGCTGAACGCCATCAACAACCAGGACTTCTTCCTGCTGCAGGGCATCCTGCTGTTCATCGTGCTGGGGGTGCTGGTGTTCAACTTCCTGGCCGACGTCGTCTACGTCCTGGTCGACCCCCGCACCCGCCTCGGACTCGAAGGAGGCCAGTCATGACCACCGACGCCACCCTCAACACCGACGTGGTCGGCAAGCGCGGCGAGCACCTCTACTTCGCGCTGCGGAACCCGAAGGTCGTCATCGGGCTGTCGATCGTGCTGGCCCTGCTGCTGCTGGGCGTGATCGGACCGTTCTTCCTCTCCTCGAACCCCAATGAATACGTCGGTCCCAAGTCCGAGGCGCCCTCGGGCGAGTACTGGCTCGGCACCACCTACTTCGGGCAGGACGTGTTCGCGCAGTTCACGCACGGGCTGCGATCGTCGTATCTGGTGGGCGCGCTCGGCGGCGGCATCGCGTTCGTGATCGGGCTGACGGTCGGTTTCACCGCGGGCTACCGCGGTGGCCTGGTCGACGAGCTGCTCAACATGATCACCAACGTGGTGCTGGTGCTGCCGGCGCTGGCCGTGCTCATCGTCATCAGCTCCTACCTGGAGGTCCGCGGGGTCGTCTCGCAGGCGGTCATCATCGGGCTGTTCTCGTGGCCGTGGGTGGCCAGGGCGGTCCGGGCCCAGACGTTCACGCTGCGCAACCGCGACTATGTGGACTTGGCGAAGCTGACCGGCAAGCGCGCTCCGCAGATCATCGTCCGGGAGGTCATGCCGAACATGGCCTCGTACCTCTTGATGTCGCTGATCCTGCTGTTCGGCGGCGCGATCCTGTTCGCGGCGATGCTGGACTTCATCGGCCTGGGGCCGACGAACGCGGTGTCGCTGGGCACCATGATGCAGCAGTCGATGGCCTGGAGTTCGCTCCATCTCGGACTGTGGTGGTGGTTCGTCCCGCCGGGGCTGGCGATCACCGCGATCGTCGGCGCGCTGTACATCACCAACGTCGGCCTCGACGAGGTCTTCAACCCGAAACTGAGAGAGATGTAGCCATGGCACTGGAAGTGGAGGACCTCCGCGTCCACTACCGCACCACCAAGGGCGATGTGCGGGCGCTCGACGGGGTCTCGTTCGATCTGGCCGACGGCGAGATCATGGGCCTGGCCGGCGAGTCGGGCTGCGGGAAGACCACGCTCGGCAAGAGTCTGATCCGGCTCGACGGGCGGATGCGCCACGTCGGCGGCAAGGCGGTGCTCGACGGCGAGGAGCTGCCCATCGCCGACGACCGCAGGATGAACCGGCGCCGGTACGCGGACGTGTCGATCATTCCGCAGTACTCGATGAGCGCGATGAATCCGACTCGGAAGATCGGGAAGATGACCGCCGACCTGCTGCGGGCCAAGGGCGAGTCATTCCGGGAGCTGCGCCCGGAGCTGGTGCGGCGCCTGGAGCTGGTGGGGCTGTCGGAGCGGGTGCTCGACAACTACCCGATCGAGCTGTCGGGGGGCATGAAGCAGCGGATGGTCATGGTGCTGTCGACGCTGCTGGACCCGAGCCTCCTGATCGCCGACGAGGTGACTTCGGCGTTGGACGTGTCGAATCAGAAGGCCGTGGCCGAGACGCTGGTGCGCTTCCGCGAGCTGGGGTTCGTCAAGAGCATGATCGTGGTGACCCACGATCTGTCGCTGGTCTACCAGATCGCCGACACGATCATGATCATGTACGCCGGCCAGGTGGTGGAGAAGGCGCCGGCCGAGACGATCATCAAATCGCCGCGGCATCCGTACACCCGGGCGCTGATCGGGGCGCTGCCGGAGGTGGGGCTCGAGTACGGCGACGAGCGGCTCAAGAGCATCCCGGGCAAGCCGCCGCAGCTGCTGAACCCGCCGACCGGGTGCCGCTTCCGCGATCGCTGTCCGCTGGCGTTCGAGCGCTGCGCCGAAGAGCCTCCGGCGGTGGCGATCGCCGACGACCACGTGGCCTCGTGCTGGAAGGCGGCGAACTGACGTGTTGGAACTGGAGAGCGTGTGGAAGTCCTACCGGACCGGGGCGCTGGGGTCCAAGCGGTTGACGGCGGTCCGCGACGTCAGCTTCTCGATCGCTCCGGGCGAAGTGCTGTCGGTGGTGGGCGAGTCGGGCAGCGGCAAGACGACCGTCGGGAAGATGGTGCTGCAACTGGTCTCGGTCAGCCGGGGCTCGATCCGGCTGAACGGGCGGGACATCACCGCCCGCGGGCACACCGACCGCAAGGCCTATTATCGCCGGGTGCAGGGGGTGTTCCAGGACCCGTTCAGCAGCTACAACCCGATCTTCAAGGCCGACCGAGTGCTGGAGACGGTCCGCGAGTCGTTCTTCCCGGGGGTCAAGCGGCCCGAGTGGGAGGCGAAGGTCGACGCGGCGCTGCAGTCGGTCGGGCTCGAGCCGGACGCGGTGCGCGGGAAGTACCCGCACCAGCTCAGCGGCGGGCAGCTGCAGCGGATGCTCATCGCGCGGGCGCTGCTGCTGGACATCGAGATCCTGGTGGCCGACGAGATCATCAGCATGCTCGACGCCTCGACGCGCATCGACGTGCTCAACCTGCTCGGCGACCTCAAGCGGCGAGGACTGGGCGTGCTGTTCGTCACCCACGACCTCTCGCTGGCGAATTACATCAGCGAGCGGGTGATCATCATGCGGCACGGCGCGGTGGTAGAGATGGGGGCCACGGGGAAGGTGTTCGGGGATCCGCGGCACCCGTATTCGCGGAACCTGCTGGCATCGGTGCCGCAGCTGCACCGCAAGTGGTCGGAGTCGCCGACCGAGCTCGAGGAGCTCGAGCCCGACGGCGACCGCGAGGTCGCGCCGCCCGCGCTGACGCGGGTGGACGAGGACCACTGGGTCGCGGCCTGACCCGCATCACCGGTTACGAGGAGACGACATGAGCAGACGGCCGACCATCGCCGACATCGCCCGGGCCGCGGGCGTGTCGAAGGGCGCGGTGTCGTATGCGCTCAATGGACGGCCGGGCGTCTCGGCGGCCACGCGGCAGCGGATCCTGGCCATCGCCGCCGAGATCGGCTTCGTGCCGAACCGGGCGGCGCGGTCGCTGTCGGTCTCCTCGGCCCAGGCGGTCGGGATCGCGCTGCGGCGCTCGGCCCGCACCCTGGGGATCGAGCCGTACTTCATGGAGCTCATCAGCGGCATCGAGGCCGCGCTGTCGTCCCGGTCGCTCGGCCTGACCCTGCAGATCGTCGGCACCGTCGAGGAGGAGCTCGACGTGTACCGGCGCTGGTGGGCCGAGCGGCGGGTCGACGGCGTGCTGCTGTGCGACGTCGGCGCCGACGACCAGCGGCTCGATGCGGTGGCGGCGCTCGGGCTCCCGGCCGTGGCCGTCGGCGGGCCGATCGAGGGCTGCGCGCTGCCGTCGATCTGGCACGACGACGCCGAGCCGTGCCACGAGGTCCTGGAGTACCTCTACGCGCTCGGGCACCGGCGGATCGCCCGCGTCGCGGGACTGCCGCGGCTGCTGCACACCACCATCCGGGACGCGGCGTTCGCCGAGGCGGCCGAGAGCATGGACTTCGCGTCGTTCGAATCGGTCCACAGCGACTACTCGGGCGAGCAGGGCGCCAGGATCACCAGGCGGCTGCTCACCTCGCCGTCGCGTCCGACGGCGGTGATCTACGACAACGACGTCATGGCCGTGTCCGGGCTCGGCGTCGCCCACGAGCTCGGACTGACCGTGCCCGACCAGCTGTCGATCGTGGCCTGGGACGACTCGCCGCTGTGCCGGCTGACCCACCCGACGCTGACCGCGTTCAGCCGCGACATCCCGGCCTACGGTTCGAAGGCCGCCGGGATCCTGCTGTCGCTCATCGGCGCCGAGCCGCCGTCCCCGCACGACGGCGAGCTGTCGATCCAGTGCCCGTCGGCGCAGCTGTCGCCTCGGGGCTCGACCGGCCCGGCCGCTTCCTGACGCCCGCTGACGGTCCTGGTCAGGGGCGTGAAGCCGAGATCCAGTCCGAATATGGGCGGCCTCCAGATCGCCGCGCCAGGATCGGGGCATGTCCACACCGCTCACTGACTGGTCGGTCATCATCCCCTGCCACAACGCGGCCAAGACGTTGCGTCTGTGCCTCGCTTCGGTGTTCGAGCAGACCGCGCCGCCCGGCGAGGTCATCGTCGTCGACGACGCCGGCACCGACGAGTCGGCGGCGATCGCCGCCGAGTTCGACTGCCGGGTGATCGAGCAGCGGCCCAACCGGGGCCCGGCCGCGGCGCGGAACCTGGGGGCCGCGCACGCGGCCGGGAAGGTCCTGTTCTTCCTCGACAGCGACCTGGCGTTGGAGCCCGACGCGCTCGAGCGCGCCTCGGCCGCGCTCGCGGCCGATGCGGACACCGCCGTCGTCCAAGGCGTCTATGCTCCCGAGCCGCTGGTCGACGACGGCCCGGTCGAGCGGTACAAGGTCCTGTTCGAGCACCGCTGGCGGACCCGCGTCGCCGGGACGGGCTCGGCGACGCTCTTCGCGCTCACCGCGATCCGCGCCGAGGCGTTCGAGGAGACCGGCGGCTTCGACGAGTCGCTGCGCGACGGCGAGGACGTCGAACTGGGCACGCGGCTGCGGCCGCACTGGACCGTCCGCACCGACCCGGCCGTGCGCGGCCGCCACGACGACGTCGACACGCTCATCGGACTGCTCGCCGAGCAGTGGCGGCGTTCGCTGCGGTTCGCCGAGCTGCTGGTCCGCTCCCGCCGCTCGAAGGGCCCGGGGCAGACGGTCCGCACCGTCTCTCTGGGACCGGCCACGGTCCTGTCGTGCGCGTTCGTGGTGGCCGGTCTGCCGGCCGCGCTGTGGTGGCCGCCGCTGGCGGCCGTTCCTCTAGTCGCGGCGGCGGTGTTCGCGGTCGCCAACGTCGGGCTGCTGCGTCTGGCCGCGGCCCGCGGCGCCGGATGGGTCGCGGCGGTCTTCGGACTGCATCTGCTGTACGTGGCCACGGCCGGGCTGGCGGCGCTGGTCGGCGTCCTGCGCCCGGCGGTGTGGACGGTGCGGCCGTGAGCGCGGGGCGGTGGGCGCGGACGCGCCGCGTGCTGTGGCGGATCTCCGGCGTCGCGGTCATGGTCGCGGTGGCGGCCGCGATCTGGACGGCCATGCGCGGGCAGGACTGGAGCGAGGCGGCGGCGTTCGCCGACACCGAGCATCTGCCGCTCATCGGGCTGTCGGCGGCGGTGAACCTGGTCGGGCTGATGCTGGCCATGCTGTCGTGGCGGGCTCTGGCAGACGGTGGCGGCAATCGGGTGCGGGTCGCCGACGCGGCGAAGATCTACTTCGCGGGGATGTTGGTGAAGTACCTGCCGGGGCGCTTGTGGACGCTGCTGGTGAACCTGCGGATGGGGGCGGGCGCGGGCATCCCGGCCTCCCGCATGACCGGCGTGTACTTCCTTAACATCGTGGTCATGGTGGCCACCGGCATGCTGGTCGGCCTGCTGGCGGCCCGGACCGCCTTCGGCGACCGGTGGGCGTGGGTGGCGGCGGCCTCGCTTCCGGCGCTGGTGCTGTTCGCCCGCCCCCAGCTGGTCGACGTGGCGATGCGCCTGATGTCGCGGCTGCTGCGGCGATCGCCGGTCGAACTGCACTACGGGTCGGGGTCGATCCGGAGGGCGCTGCTGCTCCAGACCGGTTCCTGGATCGTCGGCGGGCACCACTTGTGGGCGCTGGTCGTGGCGGCCGGGGCCGACCCGCTGCGGTCCTATGCCCTGTGCGTGGGCCTGTTCGGGCTCGCGACCGTCGTCGGGGCGCTGGTGCTGGTCGTCCCCGACGGCCTGGGAGTGCGCGAGGGCATCCTGACGGCGACGCTGACACTGGTGATGCCGCTGCCGCTGGCCGCGGCCGTCGCGATCACGAGCCGGGTGGTGGCGACGGTGTGCGAGCTGGTAGCAGCGTTGGCGGTCTACCTGTGGGCGGCGCGGTCGGCGGCCTCGTCGAGAGCCTCGACGTACCGGTCCAAAGTCGATTCCATGGAGTAGGCCGCTCGGGCGGCCTCCGCGCCGCGCGAGCGGCGCTCGTCGTCCCAGAGGCACACGCGCCGCAGCGCCTCGGCGAGGTCCGGCGGCCGCCCCGCGGGTACGAGTTCGCCGAAGCCGGTGGTGCGCACCGGCACCCGCATGCCAGGCAGATCGCTGGCGACGACCGGGACACCGGCCATGAGCGCCTCGGTCTGGGTGATCCCGAAGGACTCCTCGGCGACCGACGGCAGCGCGAAGGCGTCGATAGAGGCGTGGAAGTCGCCGAACTCGGCCTCGTCGAGGCGGCCGAGGAACCGGACCCGCTCGTCGCCGGCGGCCTGCCGACGCAGCTCGGCGGCGACGCCGCCGCCGGCGACACCGGACTCCTCCCCCGCCAGCAGCAGGCGAGCGGTCGGGTCCGGCCAGTGCTTGAAGGCCGCCACGAGATGGTGAAGGCCCTTCTCGGGAGCCATGCGTCCGAGGAAGCCGACGTGCGGGCCGGAGCCGTCGCGGAACGACGGCCGTCCGCGCCCGCGCAGGCGGCACGGCGGCGGGATCTCGTGGACGCCGCTGCGCCGCATCGAGTCCCAGTGCCGGGAGCCCTGCGCGTGGTCGAGGTTGGAGACGACCACGCCGGCGCTGCGGCGGATCGCGGCGGCGACCGAGCGTTCGACGACCGCTATCTGAGCCGCGGCGAGGAGGCCGCCGCCCGGCAGCCACACGTCGTCGTGGTGGTGGCACACGATCGGCGTGCCCGCGGCCGCGCGGGCCACCGGACCGGCCTCGAGCATCGGCAGGTGCAGGTTGACCACGGCCGAACGCCGCGCGACCTGTCCGGCCAGGCCGACGAACTCGGGGCTGAGGACGCCGCGGCCGATCCGGGCGGCCACGCGGGACCGGAAGACGTGCACGCCGCCGAGCACCTCGCGGCGAGGCAGCGCCGCCTCGTGCCGGGAGGCGACCACCGCCACGCGGCGGCCGCGCGCGGCCAGCGACTCGGCAACGTCCCGGGCGACCTGGGTCAGGCCGCTGGTGTAGGGCGCGTAGTAGTTCAGGACGACGCAGGCGTCGAAGCGCTCGTTCACCGCTCCCCCAGGTCCAGTCCGAGGAGCTGCGGCTCGTGATCGGACAGGTCGGCCTCGTCGGTGAATCGGTAGTCGGTGACGGCCGCGCCGCCGCCGACGCAGGCCCAGTCGAGCCGCCACAGCTCCGGGAAGCCGAAGCGGCGCTTGGGCCAGCTGGCCGGGTACACCTCGCCGTCGGGGTCGGGGCAGTCCAAGTGGTCCTTGAGCGTGGCGATGGCGCCGCTGACGGCGCTCGAGTTGACGTCCCCGGCGACGAGCACCGGATTCGGGTTGGACTCCAGGTCCTCGACGAGGACGTCGACCTGGGCGGCGCGGCGGTCGAACTGCGCGCGCACGTTGTCCCAGAACTCGCCGCGGAACACGCCGGCCCCGTCGGTCGGCACCGGGACCGACAGGTGCAGGTTGTACATCGACACGATCCGGCCCTCGACGTCGAGGTCCGTGCGGAGGATCTTGGTGGTCCAGTAGGCGTCCCAGTCGTCTTCGGGCGGCGCGCCCGGATCACCGGGCGCGATGAGCCCGGTGGTGTCGAGGGCGCGCTGCTCGACGATCGGGAACCGGGAGATGGTCACCATTTCGCTGGCGATGGCGATGTGCCAGCCCTCGAAGTGCTCGCGCAGGGCCTCCTCGTCGTCGATCGGCACGACCCGGTCGGTGCGGGTCAGGTACTCGGTCAGCAGGAAGACGTCGGCGTCCTGGTCGAGCAGGAAGTCGTAGAACTCGCCCGGCTCGTTGAACCGGGTGTGCCAGTAGTCGGTGTTCCAGGAGAAGACCGTCAGTTCGGCGTCACCGGCGTCGCTCTCGCCGTCGAAGAGCGCGCCGGGGTTGACCCCGAGCATGGGGGCGACCAGGAGCGCGCTCGCGGCCGCCGTGACCTCGACGCGCCAGCGCGCGCCGCGCGCGATCCAGATGCCGGCGATCGCCAGCACGAGCGGCGGCAGGGCCATGGCCGGGGGCGGGATCATCTCGGCGACCGACCACCACCAGAGCTCGCCGGCCAGCAGCAGGTGGGCTATCAGGAAGGCCGACCAGGCTATCGCGGCGGCGACGACGATGCGGGTGGCCCAGCACCAGCGTCGTCGCGGCGCGGCCTCATCGCCGGTCTCGGTTGCGGATTCGCGCAGTGCGGTCACGGTTCACAGTCCTCCGGTCCACAGGTTCGGATCGATCACGTTGTAGGCGGCGACGATCGCCGCGCTGGCCAGGGCGATGGCGACGAGCACGGGGTCGCGCAGCAGGATGCGGGTGGGGTCGCCGTCGCCGCCGCGCACGGCCAGGAGCTGCAGGTAGCGGAACAGCCCGGCGACCAGGAGCGGGACGCCCAGGAGCGGCAGCGGTCCGGTGTCTCCGGGGGAACCGGGGCCGTGGAGGGCGAACAGGAGGAACGTGGCGGTGGCGAGTCCCGCGGTGATGGAGACGTACTGGTCGAGCAGGGCCGAGGTGTAGCCGGACAGTGCCGCGCGGTGGGAGGTGCCGGCGACGACCAGTTCGCGGCGCCGTTTGCCGAGGACGAGCAGGAGGGAGGCGAACAGGACCGACAAGACGACCAGACCGGAGGGGGCGGCGCCGAGCGCGAGGTAGCCGGCGACGGCGCGCAGCGGGAAACCGGAGGCGACGCAGAACAGTTCGAGCACGGGGACGTCGCGGAGCCTGCGGCTGTAGGCGAAGTTGACGAGCGCGTAGGCGGCGATGGGGACGGCCAGGATCGGGGCGACGGCCACGGCGGCGATCGAGGCGGTGGCGCAGGCGGCGGCGAGGGTCCAGGCGCGCGGGAGGGTGACGGCGCCGGAGGCTATGGGGCGGTGGCGTTTGACCGGGTGGTGGCGGTCGCGTTCGCGGTCGGCGATGTCGTTGACCGCGTAGACCATCGCCGAGACGGCGGTGAAGGCCGCGATGGCCAGTGCCAGCTCGTCCCAGGCTTCGATGGTCCACAGTCGGGGGTCGATGAGCGGGAGGGCGACGGCGAGGTTCTTGACCCACTGGCCCGGGCGGAGCAGGGCGAGTGCGGCTCCGGCGCGCCTGGGGCGGCTAGGCCGGTCCGCTGCGGCCGCGACCGGTGAGGGCGCCTCGGTCTTGATGCTGGTCATGGCCTCTCCCTTTGTCGGTTCCCTTGGCTCGTGCGGGGAAGCAGACTTTCGCGCTCGCGAGCAGGCCCTGCTTCCAGCGGTCGGCGGAGGTGGCCCCGGCCGCACCGGGGTCGGACTGCGGGCGCGAACGCCACCAGCGGTAGGTGCGCAGGACCGCCTCGCGGTTGGAGTGCCGGGGCGCGAAGCCGAGGCGTTCGCGCGCCTTCGATATGTCGACATAGGAGTCGGCTTTGAGTTTGCGGACCAGCCGGTCGTAGACCGGGGAGAGCTTCACGGCCGACGCCAGGCGAAGGGCGGCCACGGCGGGTCCGGTCGGCAGGGAGCGGACGCGGCGCCCGTGCCCGGCCGCGTCCAGCACGGCTTGGAAGTCCTCCCGCAGCGTGGCGAACTCGGCGGCGCCGACGTTGTAGGCGTCGGCGGCGGTCTCGTCGGGCGCGGCCAGGACGGTCGTGACCGCCTCGACGAGGTCGTCGAGGTCGAGCATCTGGATGCGGACGTCGCCTTTGCCGATGATCGGGAAGTCGCGTCCTTCCTCGGCCCATTCGAACAGCATCCCGAACAGGCCGAGGCGGCCCGGTCCCAGGAAGGTCTTGGGACGCACGATCGAGGTGCACCGCTCGGAGGCGCGGGCGGCGACGGCGCGCTCGGCCTCGGCCTTGGCGGCGCTGTAGGCGTCGACCGGTTCGTGCGGATGGTCCTCGGGGGTGGGGACGTGCTCGGGGAGGCCGTAGACGGCCGTCGAGGAGATGTGGACGAGCCGGTCGACGCGCGCGGCCGCGGCGGCCTCCAGCACCGACTCGGCTCCGCCGACGGTGATCGAGCGGATGTCGGCCTTGGGGTAGGACGGCAGCGCCGAGGCGCAGTGGACGATGGCGCGGCAGCCGGAGGCGGCCCGGGCCAGTTCGGCGCGGTCGCGGACGTCTCCGGTGACGGCGCGGAGCCGGTCGGACGGCGGGACCTCGCGGCGGTCGTAGGCGACCACTTCGGTCCCTTCGGACAGCAGGCGGGCGGTCAGGTTCGAGCCGAGGACACCGGCGGCGCCGGTCACCAGGACCGGCGAGGGCAGCTGGTTCACCACAGGTGGCTCACCTTCTGCTTGAGGAAGCGGCGCACCAGTTTCCCGACGCCGACCGACAGGGTCTCCTCGATCGCCTCGAGGCAGCGCCGGACTTCGTCCAGGGGCGTCACCAGCGGCGGCCCGATCACGACCGGGTGGTCGCCGTTGAGGGTGTAGTAGAGATAGATCCCGTGGTTCTCGTACATGGCCTGGAGGAAGGCCGAGGCCATGAGCTTGTTGCGGAATCCGGGGTCCTTGGACAGTCCTCCGGGGACGAGTTTGAGCATCGACTCGACCAGGCCGGGGTTGCTCTTGAGGAAGAGCCCCCACAGCGCGCCAGAGCCGTTCACTTCGGCGATCTCGTCGGGGAACGCCTTCGCGATCCGCTCCAGGCCGGGTCGGAGGATCGCCTCGATGTCGCGGGCGCGTGCCGGGTAGTCGTCCTCGACTGCGATCTGGATCGCCTCGATGGCGGTCGCGTTCTCCTCGCCGAAGCCGTAGTAGGTGGTGCTGGTCGTCTGCAGCAGCGCGTCGCCGAGGTTGTCGTAGGCCTTGCGGTAGACCGGTCCGCGCACCACGAACGCGGAGACGGACGACTTGCCGCCGCCGAGCGCCTTGGAGGTGCAGACGATGTCGGGGATCAGGCCCTCGTACCGGGTGAAGTGGAACATGGTCCCGGTCTTGCCCCAGCCGGTGTAGATCTCGTCGAAGATCAGGACGATGTCCTCCTGATCGCACAGTGCGCGCAGGCCGAGCAGGAACTCCTCGGAGCACCGCCGCATCGTGGAGGCGCTGAGCGGCTCGATCAGCAGGGCGTAGACGTCGCCTTTGTGGGCGGCGACGGCCTCGCGCACCGAGTCGAGGTCGTCGTAGGCGAACTGGGCGATGCCGGGGATGGTGGGGAACTGGAAGCGGTTCCCCTGGCTCGCGGACAGGCCGCCCGATCCGAGCAGTTTGCCGTGGAAGGCCGAGTCGGCGCGCAGGACGGTGCCGCGCTTGCCGCGGTGGTATTTGTAGGCGCACTTGACCGCGCCTTCGACCGCCTCGGCCCCGGAGTTGGGGAAGAAGGCGTGGTCGAGGTCGCCGGGGAGGACCTGGGCGATGTTGTGGCTCAAGGCCGCCAGGTACGGCGAGAAGTACGTCTTGTGGACCTCCATGCGCTGCCGTTCGGCGAAGCGGCGGCGGGCCTCGAGGATGCGCGGGTGGTTGTGCCCGTGGTTGAGCACGCCCACGCCTCCGGTGAGGTCGGTGATGCGCCGGCCGTCCTTGAGGTACAGGTAGCAGCCTTCGGCGCGTTCGACCAGGTCCCGGCCGAAACCGAAGGAGCTCATGAGCGAGACCTGGCTGGAGTTGACGTAGTCGCGGTAGAGCCGCTGCACCTCCTTGAGCGAGAGTTGCTCGGCTGCTTCGATGTCGATCAGTTGCAAGGTCGGAACTCCGATCGGACGGGCCTGGTTCCACTGGTCAGGGTCACTTCACCCAACGTAGGGGCGGGTGCTGGAGCCGGGCTCGACGCGACCTAGAGCGCGCCTTAACCACCTTCCGTGCCATTGACATCACCGTTCGTGATCACCATCCGATGAGGACCGCGCGGGCGCATCGGCGCGGTCACCCCGCGTAGTCCAGATCGGCTCCATTCGGGATCGGGCCCGGATCCAAGGCCGATGCCTACCGTGGGGAGCGCCGAAGTCACCGCGACCTCTTGGAGCTGATAGTGGAAACGACTCCGCGCTCGACCGATGCGGCCACGACCGTCAGCGTCGTCATCCCGTGCTTCGACGACGAGGACGCCCTGCCGCTGTGCCTGGAGGCCGTCAAATCCCAGACCAGGCCCCCCGATGAGCTGATCGTCGTGGACGACGCCAGCACCGACTCCTCGGCCGAGGTCGCCGAGCGCTTCGGCTGCCAAGTGATCCGGCACGATCGCAACCGCGGCGTCTCGGCCGCCCGGAACCGCGGCATCGCCGCCGCCTCCGGCGACCTGCTGTTCTTCATCGACTCCGACATCGTGCTGCACCCCGACGCCATCGAAGCGGCCGTGGCGGCGTTCGAACGCGACGGCGACCTCGACATCGTGCACGGCGTGCTCGACCCCCACCCCCTGCCGGGCAGCGGCGCCGTCGGCCGCTACCTGGTCGGACGCGAATCCCATCTCCTGCACCGCTCGGTCGGCAGGGCCAGGCTGGCCCGGTTCTCCGTGGCGGCCGTGCGCCCGTCCGTGTTCGAGCGCTTCGGAGGTTTCGACGAGGGACTGCGCGACTGCGAGGACATGGAGTACAGCGCCCGGCTCGGCGGAGCGGTCGGCATCGCCATCGACGCCGGCATCCGGGTGCGCCACGACGGCGAACCGAACCTGCCGCGGGCGCTGGCGATGATGTGGCGCCGGTCGGTGCCGCTGCCCGACATCGCCGCCCGCTTCAAGCACATGAAGTTCGAGCGGATGAACCGGATCTCGACGCTGGCGGCGGTCTGCGTGACGCTCGCGGCGCTGGCGGGCTCGGTCCTCTATCCGCCGCTGCTCATGGTCGCCGCCGCGGCGATCGTCGCGGCGCTGGTGAGCGAGCGCGGTCTGCTCGGCTTCGCCCGCGCCCACTACGGGCTGCCGGCCGCTTGCGGCTTCGCGCTCATCCACCTGTCGGTGCTGGCGGTGACCGTCTGCGGGATCGCGGTGGGGCTGGCGTCCCGGGTCCTGACGGGGCGGAGGCCGGCTCCGCAGCGGAGTGTCGACCACGCGACGCACTGACGCGAGATCCGAAACGACGCGGGCATCGACCGGGCACTGGCCCGGTCGATGCCCGCGATCGCGGTTCAGGCCGCGTCGAGCCGGGCGAGGGTCTCGGCGTCGAGCTCGAGATCCAGGGCCCCGAGCGCCACTTCGAGCTGAGCGACCGAGCTGACCCCGATGACGGGGATGACGGTGGCGCGGTGGGCCATCATCCAGGCCAGCACGACCTGGGCCGGGGTGGCGCCGAGGTCGGCGGCGACTTTGCGGACGCACGCGATGCGCGCCTCCGATCCGGCGTGGTCGTAGTCGACCGGTTCGGGCGGCGGGCGGCGGTCCTCGCGGTCGAAGACGCCGCCGGAGAGCGGTGAGTAGGCGAAGACGGCCACGTTCTCGGACTCGGCGTAGTCGAACACCTCGTCGGTGGCCGGCAGTTGGATCGCCTCGGGTGCCGGGACCGTGGCAGGGCGCGGGTACAGGTACGTGTAGCGCAGCTGGATCGCCCGGTAGGCCGGCAGCCGCCGTTCGGCGGCGATGGCCCGGGCCCGGTGGAGCCGCCAGGTGGTGTGGTTGCTGGCGGCCAGCGCCTTGGCCGTGCCGTCGGCGACGAGCGAGGCGAGGGTCTCGACGACCTCGACTTGGTCGGTGGACCGGTCGTCGACGTGCGTGTAGTACAGGTCGATGGTGTCCACGCCCATGCGTTCGCGGCTCTGTTCGGCCTGTTCGCGGATGCGGTCGGGGGCCAGGCCTTCGCGGTTGCGGCCGCTGTAGGGCTCATCGTCGCGGGCCCGGTGCGCGCCGACCTTGGTGGCCACCTGCATGCGCCCGGCCATGCCTCGGTCGGCCAGCCATGCGCCGATGAGCGTCTCGCTTTCGTCGCCGGTGCCGCCCTCGGCCCAGAACGCGTAGCAGTTGGCGCTGTCGAGCAGGTTGCCGCCGGCCTCGGCGTAGCGGTCGAGGATCCGGAAGGCCTCGTCGCGGTCGGTCTTGGTACCGAAGTCCATGGTGCCCAGGCACAGCCGCGAGACTTCGAGTTCGGTCTCGCCGTCGGCGCCCGGGGAGGGGTTCAGGACGTGCTTGCGCATCGCTTTCCTCTCTCGATTCATCGGTGTTGCGTGGTCAGTCGGAAGTGGGCGTCCCAGACCTCGCCGGGGGGCTTTTCCGCGATCAGGTCGCCGAACAGGTTCTGCACTCGCTGGGAGGGGTTGATGCCCAGGTCGTCGTTGAGGCGTCGGCGCAGGTCGTGGTAGGCCATCAGGGCTTCGCCGCGGCGGTCGGCGATCGCCAGGGCGAGCATGAACAGCATCCACAGGCGTTCCCTGAACGGATGCTTGCCGATCAGGGTGGCCAGTTCGGCGATGGTGTCGAGTCCGTGGCCCTCCTTCATCTGCAGGGCGATGCAGTGCTCGACGGCGTCGAGGTAGTGCTCGGCCAGCCGCCCGCGTTCGCGTGAGGCGAGCGGCCCGATCGCGCCGTGGAGGGCGATCGCGCCCGACCATTGGTCGATGGCGCGTCGCAGGGCCTCGTGGGCCTGGTGGAGGTGGCCGGCCCACAGCAGCGCCATGCCGGTGCGGCGCTCGGACTCGAACTCGTCGACGTCGAGTTCGATCGCGTCGGGTGCGACCGAGTATCCGGGGTGGAGGGAGCGGACGAGGGCGTGGTCGCGTGATTCGGGGGCGACCAGGCGGCCGCGGAGGCGGCTGACGTAGGTGTGGACGACGTTGACGGCGCTGGCCGGGGGTTCGGCGCCCCAGAGGTCTTCGATGAGTTGGTCGACCAGGACGGGTGCGCCGCGGCGGAGGACCAGGGCGGCGAAGCATTCGCGTTCGCGGGACGGGCCGAGGTGGATCTCGTGGTCGTCGCGGGCGGCGCCGATGGGTCCTAGGAGACGTACGGCGGTCGGACTTGCTCGCATGATTTCCTTCCGAGTGGAGAGGTGTCTCGGGGTCGCAGGCAGGCGGAACCGACGGGGCCGAGGGCGCCGATCGCCTTTGATAGCGCTCCCATAGGAGGGTCCGTGAGACGGATGGTCGCTGCCGGTGCGACCCGCGGGCTGGAACGCGCGAGGGGATTTGTATAAAAGCGACTGTCCCTATGTGGTACATAGGGGCGCGGCAATCATAGCAATCGTGATCGCTCGGCGACCGTTCGGATTGTGGCACCTGCCATAGGCGGGCAGATGGCCCCAACTGGGGCTTCTCCGCCGAGTCCACGCCGAACAGCGGTGAGGCACGCATCGTGTATGATTTGCATCACTGCGTGAACCGGTTCAGAAATCTCCGCCGCAGAACCGCTGGGAGTGCCGCCGCTCGGCCCGTCTCGCGACCGGTCGGTATGGGCATCCGGGGCAGCCCTCCTCAGATTGTTGACCGCCATAAATATTTATGCTTGTCTATACTCAGGTTGGGATTAACCGATTCACCTCAGATCGAAGGATCCATAATGAGTACCGAAGAACCCACGGGCCGCACGGTCCGCGGCGGGCGCTCGTGGCGCCGTTGGCTGCTCGCCGCCGGCACCGCGCTCGCCGTCGCCGCCACCGGGATGTGGGCACTCCTGCCCGCCGGCGCCCAGACGAACGGCTTCTCCGTAGACGGCACCCGGCTCATCGACGCCAACGGCAACCCGTTCGTCATGCGCGGCTCCAGCCACCCGCACGTGTGGTACCAGAGCGAGTTCGACAGCTACGGGGAACTCAGCGATCTGGGCGCCAACACCGTCCGCGTCGTCCTCGGCTCCGGCCAGCGTTGGGGGCCGACCCCGGCATCCGAGGTCGCCGACATCATCGACGAGTGCAAAGCGCACCAGCTGATCTGCGTCCTCGAAGTCCACGACACCACCGGATACGGCGAAGAGGGCGCCGCCGCCACGCTCGACCAGGCCGTCGAGTACTGGAAGAGCGTCAAGAGCGCCGTGGACGGCCAGGAGGCCTACGTCCTCATCAACATCGGCAACGAGCCGTGGGGCAACCAGAACACCTCCGGCTGGACCGAGGCGACCAAGAGCGCCGTCCAAGAGATGCGCTCGTCCGGATTCGACCACACCCTCGTGGTCGACGCCCCCAACTGGGGCCAGGACTGGGAGGGCGTCATGCGCGACAACGCCCCCGAGGTCGCCGCCGCCGACAGTCACGGCAACACCGTCTTCTCGGTCCACATGTACGAGGTCTACGGCTCCTCGCAGAGCGTCACCGACTACTTCGACGCCTTCGCGGCGATGAACCTGCCGCTCATCGTCGGCGAGTACGGCCACACGCACAACGACCAGCCCGTCGCCTGGCAGACCGTCCAGAGCGAGGCCCAGGCCCGCGGCATCGGCTGGATCGCCTGGTCCTATTCGGGCAACAGCGGCGGCGCCGAGGACCTCGACCAGGTGCTGAACTTCGACCCGAACCAGCTGACCGCCTGGGGCGACGACGTCTTCAACTCGCAGTACGGCGCCGTCAACACCGGCCAGCGCGCCAGCGTCTTCGGCGACCCGCCGGACGAGACCACGCCGCCCGACGAGACGACCCCTCCGGACGAGACGACTCCCCCGGAGGAGACCACGCCACCGACCGGGGGCGACTGCACCGCCGAGATCACCGTCGTCAACGACTGGGGCTCCGGCTGGCAGGGCAACGTCACCGTCACCGCCTCCGGCGGCGCCCTCGACGGCTGGAACCTCAACTGGACCTGGCCCGGCGGCCAGACCGTCCAAAGCCACTGGAACGCCGACCTGACCCAGTCGGGCAACCAGGTCACCGCCGGCGACGTCGGCTGGAACGGCTCCATCGCCGGCGGCCAGAGCCGCGAGGTCTTCGGATTCATCGCCAGCAGCGGCGGCGTCTCCCCCGCCGTGACCTGCAACGCCGCTTAACCGAGCCATAGAGCGAACGGGCGGCGGGTTCTCACCCGCCGCCCGTTCTCATGCAACGCGGTCAGCCGTTCTTGGTCGGCAACTGGAACTTGCCGACCCCGCCGTTCGGCAGCTGCGAGCGGAAGTTCGACTTCTTGGAGCCGATCGGCTGCTTGCTCTTGCCGGCCTTGCCCTTCTTGCCGCGGGCCTGCGCACGGCGCTCTTCGCGGTTGAGCGGCTCGGCGGCCTCTTGCGGCTCCGCTGCCTCTTGCGGCTGGGAGGATTCGGCGGTCATGGTGGGATCCCTTCTGCAGTAGCGCTGAAATGACGGAGCGGGGCTCGACGTCGAAAAAACCGGGCATTCGGCGCGACGCGCGTCGGCGCTCGCAATGCCAACATATGGCTCGCCGTCGCCGTCACCAGGGAGGCGGCGCACACAGCGGCCGAATCATCTCTAAAGGATCATGTCCCACACTCTAGCGGTCCCGGCCGCCGAGGGCAACGGAGTTTGCGGCCCGGGCGCCGGTGACTAGGCTCGAGGCATGAGCGCTGCCCCACGGCGGGGCCCGCGAGCCGCCGGTGCCCCCCGCCTCGCCCGCGTCCGCACCATCGCCCAGGACGCCATGCGCGGAGGGCGCTGGTGGACGCTGCTGGACCTGGAGAAGACCCTCCGCGCCGACACCGACTTCTGGCGGGACCTGTGGGCCCCCAGCCTGGCCATAGCCGCCCACAAGGTCGGCCTGCCGAGCGCCCGCGAGCACCTCGACGAGGCCGTCGACGCCGGCTTCCACCAGCTCGACCTGTTCGAGCCCGAGCTGTCGGCGGCGTTCGGATCCGACGCCGACTGGCACCGGGTGCTCGAACGTGCCCGCGCCAACGTGCCCGGGCCCGCCCTGCGGATCACCTCCTGGCCCGAGCCGGGTCCCGCCGCGGCCCTCCGGCTCGAACGCATCGCGCCGCACCGCGAGGCGGCGCTGCGCCGGCGCCTGCCGCCGTCGAAGCCCAGCGCCTGGCAGACCGCCCGAGACCTGCTCGCCTGGACCAACGGGCTGTGGCGGCACGCCAACGCCTGCATCAACGCCGGCGACTCGCTCGACATCCTCGAACAGGTCGCCAACGGCGCCCGCTACTCGTGCGTGGAGTACGCCACGGTCCTGGCACAGGCCCTCAACGCCCTGAACATCCCGGCCAGGCGGGCCGACCTGCGGCGCGGCGACTACCACGACGGCGTCGGCAAGGGCCACGCCGTCGCCGAGGCCTGGATCGACGACCTCGACGCATGGGTGCTGCTCGACGGGCAGCACGGCTCCTACTGGGTCGACGAGCGCTCCCGGCCGCTGAGCCTGCCCGAGCTCCAGGAGCGGACGCGCCCGGCCCGACCGGTGAGCGTGGGACCGCGCGACGGGATCGACGATCCCGCCCTGTGGTCGGCCTACTTCGCGCACGCCTCGGTCACCGGCGCGGCGTGGGCGCCGGAGGGCTTCGTGCCGGTCTTCCAGGGCCGGTTCACGCTCGAGACCGAACGGCTCCTGCGGGACCCGGCCGACGCCTATCCGCGCCTGTCCGACCTCGCCGTGGCCGTCACCTCGATCGACGGCGCGCCGGCCGTCCAGGTCGAGCCGAGCCACCCGTACGCCGTCGGCGGCGCCATGGACGGCCAGACGAGCCCCAAGGGCGCCTGGCGGCTCGATCCGGGTCCCGGCGAGCACCGCGCCGACATCGCCGCGGTGACGCCCTACGGCGTCCTGGCGGCGCGCGAGCTGTGCTGGACCGCGAGTTAAGCACCCCGTAAGGCCAATTTGTGATCCCACTCACAGTCGGGGCCGTGACCGGCACGCAGAATGGGGCCATGCAGGAACTGCCCTTCGCCCTCGCGCTCGTCGCCGGAGCCGTGGCCGCGGTCAACCCGTGCGGATTCGCGCTCCTGCCGGTCTACGCCGGCTTCCTCATCGCCGGAGAGCGCGACGAGGAGGTCTCGCGGTGGCGGGCGCTGGGCCGGGCCGGGCTGTTCACCCTGGCGATGACGATCGGGTTCGTGGTCGTGTTCGGCGCCTTCGGGCTGCTGGTCTCCACCGCGGCGGTCGGCGTCACCTCGTTCCTGCCGTGGATCACCATCGTCGTCGGCATCGCGGTCGCCGGCGCGGGGGTGTGGCTGCTGCTGGGCCGGGAGCTGCCGACGTTCATGCCGAGGCTCGGCGGCCGTGAGGTCAAGCGGTCCATGGGCTCGATGACGATGTTCGGGCTGTTCTTCGCGCTGGCGTCGCTGTCGTGCACCGTCGCCCCGTTCCTGGCGCTGGTGGCCCAGACGTTCCGATCGGCCTCGGTGCTCGGCGGCACGGCGATGTTCCTCGCCTACGCGCTGGGGATGACGCTGGTCATCGGCGCGGTCTCGGCGGCGATCGCGTTCGCCCGCGAGGGGATGCTGAGGTGGATGCGGCGGCAGTTCCCGAAGGCGATGCGCCTCGTGGGCTTGCTGCTGGTCGTCGCCGGGGTCTACGTCGCCTACTACGGCTGGTGGGACCTGCGGGTCATCGGCGGCGGCGATCCGAGCGACCCGGTGATCGAGGCGGCCATGTCGGTGCAGCGGTTCTTGGAGGAGCTGGTCAAGTCGGGATTCGGGCGCTGAGGCGCCGCGTCCCGGCATCGGGCCGCGGCACTCGAGTCCTCAGAGCAGTGACTCGACGGCCTCGTCGAGGTCGCCTTCGCTGAGCGATCCGCTCTCGACGATCTCGCCGTCGGCGTCGAGCACGACGAAGGTGCTCTGGCTGACCACTCCGAAGGCGTTCCGGAGCTCATAGTCGCGGTCCTCGATGTGGACGATGTCGCCGGTGCCGGTCCGGTCGACGAAGGCCCTCCTGTCGTCGTCGCCGCCGGCGGCGTACTGGCCCGCCCCGGAGACGCCGACGATGTCGATCCGGTCGCCGTGCTCGTCGAAGAGGCCGGAGACGGTTCCGCCCTGGCTCTGGCAGATCGGGCAGTCGTACTCCCAGAACCACAGCACCGTCGGGTCGCCCGCCAGCACGGCGCCGTCGAAGTCGTCGCCGTCGACGGTGGCGGCGGAGAAGTCGAGCAGTTCGGGCACGGGCACGGCCTCCTCGGCGGGCGCCGAGGCCGCGGCTTCGGTCGTCTCCTCCCCCGCGGCCTCCTCGGTCGCGGGCGCCTCATCGGGCGGCTCCTGCTGGGAGCCGCATGAGCCCAGTACGACGACGGCGGCGATCAGACCGGCGCCGATGGCGATGCGTTTCAACTGACGATTCCTCCCAGGGGTTGCTGGCCTTGCCTCCATCGTCGCGCGAGGAGCCCGTCGCGAGCGCGTGAGCGGACCTTACAAGGCGGTGAAATCCGGACCGGTCGGGAATCGACATATGGCGATGTATTGACAGGCAAACGCTCGCTCGGTATGTTGGGCTTCAATTCCCTCGAAACCCTTCGATACCCGATCGGTCAACGAACCACGAGGCTCCCGTCTCCGAGCGGTTTGGGAGCGCTCCATTGTGGCACCGCATCGCAGATGCGGGACCGCGTCCGTGCCATCGGCACCCTCCGACCAGTGGTGGGGGCATCCGTCGACTCCCGGCTCGCCGGCGGGCCCTCACCACTCCCCTAGCGCAAGGCCTCGTCCAGCTTGTAGCGCTCGGCGTCCAGCAAACGCAGGTCGCGCGCCGGCCGCCGCAGGTGCCCCTTCTGCACGATCCGCTCGAAGGTCGGGTCACCGGCCTGCGCCATCCGCCTGATGCCCTCGATGTGGTCGACGATCCGCTTGCGGATCACCTTGATGAACCGCGACCGGTCCCGTTCGGACAGCCCGTAGGAGTCGGCGAACAGCCGCAGCCGGCGCGCCCGGTCCGGCTTCTTCCAGCCCAGAGTCATCGAATCGCGGTCGGTGAAGACCGGCACCCACGTCCACGCCGCATACGCGACGTCGTAGATCCGCGCGCCCGGACTGGCCAGGTCGAAGTCGATCAGCGACAGCGTCCCGTCGGGACGCCAGACCACGTTGTGCGGCGCCGCGTCGTGGTGGCAGATGACCTCCGTGTCCGGCGGCGGCGGCCCGAACGACCGCCACGTCGCCCCCGGCGGAGTCCGGAAACCGTACTGCGCGTCGTGGAACATCCGCAGCATCTTCCCGACCGCGACCAGCGTCTCGTCGGTGGTCCAATGCGGAGCCAGCGGGTACTTGCCCGGCTCGCCCTCGACGAACGACAGCACCTCCCGGTCGTGCTCGTCGATGCCCAGGGGCCGCGGAGCGCCGGTGAAGCCCGCCTGGTCCAGGTGACGCAGCAGGGCGTGGACCGCGGGAGTCCAAGGGCCGGTGTTGCGCCGGACCGTGTCGCCCAAACGGACCACAGTGCTCGTGTTGCCGCCGATCAGCGGAATCTCGTCTTGGCTCACCGGTCCCCGCCGTGCCCGAAGTGTCTCTGACCTCAGTCGCCCGCGCCATCGACGACGGCGTCGACGAACTCCCCTACCTCGAACGGGGCGAGGTCGTCAGGACCCTCCCCGAGTCCGACCAGCTTAACCGGTACCCCCAACTGCCGCTGAACCGCGATGACGATACCGCCCTTGGCGGTCCCGTCGAGCTTGGTGAGGACCACGCCGGAGATCTGGACGACCTCGCCGAAGACCTTGGCCTGCTGCAGGCCGTTCTGGCCCGTCGTCGCGTCGAGGACCAGCAGCGTCTCGGCCACCGGACCCTGCTTCTCGATGACGCGCTTGACCTTGCCGAGCTCGTCCATCAGACCGGTCTTGTTCTGCAGGCGGCCCGCGGTGTCGACCAGGACCACGTCCGCGCCGTCGTCGGCGCCGGCCTTGACCGCGTCGAACGCCACCGACGCCGGGTCGGCGCCCTCGTCGCGGCGAACCACCGTGGCGCCCACTCGCCCGCCCCAGGTCTCCAACTGGTCGGCGGCCGCGGCCCGGAACGTGTCGGCCGCGCCGAGAATGACCGAGTGCCCGTCGGCGATGAGCACTCGCGCGATCTTGCCGCAGGTGGTGGTCTTGCCCGAGCCGTTCACGCCCACGACCATGATCGTCGCCGGACCGTCTCCGGCGGGCGGCTCGGTCGCGATCGACCGGTCGAGATCCGGCTCGAGGGCGAGGGTCAACTCATCGACCAGCAGCCCGCGGAGTTCTTCGGGGCTGCGGGTGCCGAGGACCTTCACGCGCTCCCGGAGCCGCTCCACGATCCGGGTCGTGTCGGCCACGCCGACGTCGGCGGTCAGGAGGGTGTCCTCGACCTCCTCCCAGACCTCGTCGTCGAGCTTGTCGCTCGACAGCAGGGACAGCAGGCCCTTGCCGAGGGCGTTGTTGGACCGGGACAGGCGCGAGCGGAGCCGCACCAGACGCCCGGCGGTCGGCGCGGGGACCTCGACCGCCGGCGCCTCGGGTTCGGGCACCCTCTCCGGCTCGACCTCGGGCTTCGGCTCGACCTCCGGTTCGGCGCGCTCGCCGAGACGGGCGGACTTCGACCGGCGGTAGGCGATGAGCGCCACTCCGCCGACGGCCACCACCAAGGCGATGGCCACGATCAGCCAGACAGCCAGGTCGTTCACAGAACCCTCCAGTAAGTCGCAGTGCACCATCACTGTACTGGGAGCGCCTCAGTCCTCGTCGCGGGAGAACTTCTGGCTGATCACCTGTGTCACGCCCGAGCGCATCGTGACCCCGTACAGGGCGTCGCCGATCTCCATCGTGCGCTTCTGGTGGGTGATCACCAGCAGCTGCGAGTTCTCCCGGAGCTGCCTGAGCAGGTCGAGCAGGCGCCGGAGGTTGACGTCGTCGAGCGCGGCCTCGACCTCGTCCATGAGGTAGAACGGGCTCGGGCGGGCGCGGAAGATCGCGCACAGCAGCGCCAGCGCCGTCAGGGACCGCTCGCCGCCGGACAGCAGCGACAGCCGCTTGACCTTCTTGCCGGGCGGTCGCGCCTCGACCTCGACGCCGGTGTGGAGGAGGTCGTCGGGCTCGGTGAGGACCAGTCGGCCCTCGCCGCCGGGGAAGACGGTCTGGAAGACCTGCTCGAACTCGCGCGCGGTGTCGGCGTAGGCCTCGGCGAAGACGTTCTGGATGCGGTCGTCGACCTCCTTGACGACCGTGTGGAGGTCGGCGCGGGTCTTCTTGACGTCCTCGAGCTGCTCGTTGAGGAACTTGTAGCGCTCCTCCAGCGCCGCGAACTCCTCGAGCGCGAGGGGGTTGACCTTGCCGAGGAGCTTGAGCTCGCGCTCGCCGCGGGCGGCGCGCTTCTCGACGATCGCGCGGTCGAACGGCGCCGGGTCGGGCGCCGGCCGTCCCTTGTCCTCGGCCTTGGCGACCTCTTCGGCGCTGGGCGGGACCGGCCGGTCGGGGCCGTACTCGTTCAGCAGGGTCTCGATGTCGATGCCGAAGTCGGTGCCGGCCTTCTCCTCGAGCTGCTCGATGCGCAGCCGCTGCTCGGCGCGGGCGACCTCGTCGCGGTGGGCGGCGGAGGTGATGCGCTCGAGCTCGGCGGCGGTCATGCCGGCGCGTTCGCGGAGGTCGGCGAGCGCGGCTTCGCGCCGGGACTGCTCGGCGGCGATCCGGTCGCGCTCGATCGCGGCCGCTTCGAGGGACTCGGTGAGGCGGACTCCGGCGGTCTCGGCGGCGTCGAGCATGAGGCCGGCGACGGCGGCGCCGCCGGCGAGGGCTGCCCTGCGGGCTTCGGCGCGGGCGCGGGCGGCGCGCTCGGACTGGGCCTGGCGGTCGAGGGCGTCGGCGCGGCCGGCCAGCGCTGCGGCGCGCTCTTCGGCGGTCCGGACCGACAGGCGGGTCTCCATCTCGTTCTGGCGGGCGGCTTCGAGTTCGCGGGTGAGCCGGTCGCGTTCATCGGTGGAGGGCTCCTCGATCTCGGGTTCGGCTTCGAGGGCTTCGAGCCGGGCTTCGAGGTCGGCGAGGCCGGCGGTGTCGGTCTCGCGGGCGCTCTCGGCGCGTTCCTTGGCCTGGGCGAGCCGCGCGACCTCGGCTTCGGCGCCGCGGGCGGCGGCGCCGAGTTCGGCCAGCCGGCGGTTGACGGCGTTGTGGGCGGCCTCGGCCTGGCGCTTGGCGGCCTGGACCTCGTCGGCCGCGGCTTCGGCCTCGGCGTGGGCGTCGCGGGCGTGGTCGAGCTGCTCGCGGAGCTGCGCGGCCAGGGATTCGGCGGCGATCTTGCGGTCGCGGGCCTCGTCGACGGCGGCCTGGACCTCGATGTAGGACTGGCCTTTGGAGGAGCCGCCGTGGGCGGTGGCGGCGCTGAGGACGTCGCCGTCGCGGGTGACCGCGGTGAGCTCGGGGTGGGCGGCGAGGATGGAGCGGGCGGCGTCGAGGTCGTCGGCGACGACCATGCCGGCGAGGACGGCGCGGACGGTGCCGGTGAGTTCGGCGGGGGCCGAGACGACGTCGGCGACGGCCTTGTACTCGGGCGGGACGGCGACGTGCGGGGCGGGCGCGGCGATGTGGCCGTTCTCGACCAGGAAGGCGGCCTGGCCGCCGTCCTCGTCCCGGAGGACTCTGAGCGCGGCGGTGGCGCTGTCGGCGTCGGTGACGGCGACGGCGTCGGCCAGGCGGCCGAGCGCGGCGGCGAGGACGGCCTCGTAGCCGGGTTCGACGGTCAGGAGCGCGGCGACGGACCCGAGCATGCCGGGGAGTCGCTCGTCGCGGGCCAGGAGCGCCGCGGCGCCGTCCTTGCGGCGCAGTCCGACGGCGAGGGCCTCCTCGCGGGCGGCCTGCTGCGAGGCGTCGCGGTCGGCCTCGCGCTCGGCTTCGGTGAGGCGGTCTACTTCGGACTTGGCGGCGGCGATACGGGCCTTGGCCGCATCGAGCCGCTCGTCGAGTTCGGCGTCGGCTTCGACGGCCTCGCCTTCGGCCTCGGCTTCGGCGTAGGCCTCGGCGGCGGTCTCGGCGCGCTCCTTCGCTTCGGCCAGCGCGATGCTGGCGCGTTCGAGCTCTTCGGCGGCCGCGGCGGTGCGGCTGCGCAGGGAGTCGACGCGGCCTCGGAGGGTCGCGAGGTTCTCGCGGCGTTCGGCGGCGGCCTTGACGGCGCCGACGATGCGCTGCTCGGCGTCGGCGAGCGCCGCTTCGGTCTCCTCGCGGGCCTCGACGGCCGAGGCGAGGCGCTCGGAGTCCTCGGCGATGCCTTCGCGCAGTTCGATCTCCTGCTCGCGGATGCGCTCGGCCTCGGTCTCCAGGACCTCGGGGTCGCGTCCGGGGCGGTCGTCGCCGCCGTCCTCGGAGAGGTAGCGGCGGCGCTCGGCGGCGACCTGGGCGGTGGAGCGGAGGCGTTCGGCGACGGCTTGGAGCCGGTACCAGGTCTCCTGGAGGCGGGCGAGCCGCGGCTTGTCGGCGGCGTGCGCGGCCTCGATCTCGGTGATCTGCGCGGAGAGGCGCTCGTGCTCCTCGGCGAGCACGGCCTTGCGTTCGCGCAGGGCCTCCTCGTCGGCGAGGTCTTTGGCGATGTTGTTGCGCAGGCCGGTCAGGTCGTCGGCCAGCAGTCGCAGGCGGGCCTCGCGCAGGTCGGCCTGGATGGCCTGGGCGCGGCGGGCGAGTTCGGCCTGGCGGCCGAGCGGCTTGAGCTGGCGGCGCAGTTCGGCGGTGAGGTCGGAGAGACGGTCGAGGTTGCCCTGCATGCCTTCGAGCTTGCGCAGCGCCTTCTCTTTGCGCTTGCGGTGCTTGAGGACTCCGGCGGCCTCTTCGATGAACGAGCGACGGTCCTCGGGGCGGGCGTGGAGGTAGGAGTCGAGCTTGCCCTGGCCGACCAGGACGTGCATCTCGCGGCCGATGCCGGCGTCGGAGAGGAGGTCCTGGACGTCGAGGAGTCGGCAGCGGTCGCCGTTGATCTCGTATTCGCCCTCGCCGGAACGGAACATGCGGCGGGTGATCGAGACTTCGGTGTAGTCGATGGGGATGGCGCCGTCGGTGTTGTCGATGGTGAGGGTGACTTCGGCGCGGCCGAGGGCGGGGCGCCCGGTGGTGCCGGCGAAGATGACGTCCTCCATCTTGCCGCCGCGAAGGGATTTCGCGCCCTGCTCGCCCAGGACCCACGCGATGGCGTCGACGACGTTGGACTTACCGGAGCCGTTGGGGCCGACGACGCAGGTGATGCCCGGTTCGAAGCGCAGGGTCGTGGCCGAGGCGAAGGACTTGAAGCCCTTCAGCGTGAGGCTCTTGAGGTACAACGATCTACTCCCTGGCGCGGGTCTGCCTGGTCGGCGGGTCGGTCTAAGACTACAAGCCCGCACCGACCAGGGCTGACATATCGTGTCGGGCTCCGGCGGGGGCGGCGGGTCCGGTGGAGATTCCCCGCAGGGGGCGTGGGGAAACCGGCGAAAGGGCCCGAACACGACAATGCGCGCCGGCTGGCCTGCAGCTGGCGCGCGTGTTCTGCGGTGTGCGAGAGACGACTAAGTCAACGCGGGCTCGGACAGCCGCATCAACTCCTCGGCTTCATCGTGGTGAACCTCGTTCTCCCGAGCGCGGAGCTCGGCGAGTTCGGTCTCGAGGCTGCGTACTCGCGCACGTAGTTGGACCACTTCTTCGAGCAGGCGCTTGTTCGGCGCCTGGCCGATGTGGCCATAGAGGGCTTTCGCCATAGTTTCTCCTTGCGATCGCGTCGTTTGGTGACGGTGGTGTACGCACCATGAATAACGTCGCATCTACTGAGTGAATTTTTTGGCTTCCAGGGCCAGGTGCCCTGGCCGGGACCAGCGGAGCACGGCTCGTGAACACTGATCGCCTGTGAACATCATCCGCCCGCGCGGCCGTCCTCGTCAAGGTTTACACATCCTTTGTCCCCCGAATTCGACGGGGGTCACACCCGGCGGTCCACGTCACGTCTTCGCTGCTGATATGGTGCCCGACAAACCGGAATTACCATCATCTAACTCCCCGTGATGAGGCCGTTTCACTCCGATGAGCCGACCGAAGGGCGGGCGTCACCGCAACGCCGCCGACAGTCGTCGCCGGATGTTCCTCGCGATCATCCTGGCCTTCGCGCTCAGCGGCGCCGCCATCTCACTTTGGGCGCTCGACTCCCCACTCGATGACACCGCGGCCCCCGCCGGTGACCACCCCACCTCGAGGCTGGGCGACTCGGCCGCCGGCGACGACGCCCGCACGGACGTCCGGATCGACGACGCGTCAATCCGACCGCAGGAGGCAGAGGAAGCCCCCACCACCGCGGCGCCGAGAGAAGAGGAACCGACCGCCGACCCCGAGCCGGATCCGGAGCCGGAACCCGACCAGAACGGCGGCGGCGAGCCCGAGCCGGACCGCACCCGCGAGGACGCGATCGTGCAGCTGGTCAACGACGAGCGCGCCGAGGCCGGATGCGGGGAGCTGCGAACGGACGGCCGACTCGACGACGCGGCCCGCCTCCACGCCGAGGACATGGCGGCCAACGACTACTTCGCCCACGAGTCGCGTGACGGCCGCGGCCCGACCGACCGCGCCGCCGAACAGGGCTACGAAGGCGGCGTCGGCGAGAACATCGCCATGGGCTACCCGGACCCGGCCTCGGTCATGGACGCCTGGATGAACTCCGAAGGCCACCGCGCCAACATCCTCAACTGCGGATACAGCGTCATCGGCGTCGGCATCGCCGAACGCGGCGGCACGATCTACTGGGTGCAGAACTTCGGCTGAGGCACGAAGCCGAACGGAGGGTGCAGCGGCTGAGGTACGAAGCCGAACGGAGGGTGCAGCGGCTGAGGCACGAAGCCGAACAGGAAGCGCAGCGGCCGAGGTACCGGGTGGACTGGCATTATCCCAGCTCGGATTCGGTCGTAACCCCTTAGTGTCGGCCATCTGACTCAACGCTGGACTCGGCGATTACAAGCGGTCATCCTGGGATAGCCGCCTGAATGGGCGAGCGACTGGGGAGGCGTGCAAGAAACCTGAAGGACGAGGTGCCAACCGTGCGTGTGATGCTGTACGACCCCAATCAGGTGTTCTCAGCCAGCATTCGACCCTTGCTCCACCGGCGCGGCGACATCGCGGTCGAGGCCAAGAGCGCCAGAGTCCTCGCGTCCAGCGACGACCAAGTGGACTGCTGCCTGGTCGCTCTGGAGGCGGTCTCCCGGAATCGGGTCCTGACCGACTGCAGGCGACCGGTGTTCCTCATCACCGACCGCGACGACGGCTCGGTGCTCCGCAAGGCCGTCTCGGTGGCGGCCTGCGGCATCGCGAGCACCCACATACTGCCGAAGGACCTGCTGCACGCGATCGACCGGGGCCTGGCCGATCCTCCGTACTACGACCCCCAGCTGCTGCGGGCCGCGCTGCAGCCCGCGCCGCTGCTCGGGGCCCAGGACGCGCACGAACTGGCCGACCACCTGACCCCGCGCGAGGACGACGTGCTCCGCCGCATCGTGCGCGGCGAGGCGACCAGCCACATGGCCGCCGCGATGGGGGTCTCGGTGTCCACCGTCCGCTCCCACGTGCAGAACGTGCTCGGCAAGCTCGGCGTCAACTCGCGGCTGGCCGCGATCGCCTTCGCGATCAACTACGGCCTCGAACCGACGATCCGGGAGAAGCACGCCCAGTTGAACTGATTCATAATGGGTCGGTGCCCGAACTTCCCGAAGTAGAGACCGTCCGCCGCGGCGTCGACGCGGCGTTCCGCGGCGACCGCATCAGCTCGGTCGAGGTGTACAACCCGAGGACGGTGCGGCGGCACGCCCCCGGCGTCGACGATTTCACCGCCACTTTGAAGGGTCTGAAGCTCACCGGCAGCGGCCGGCGCGGCAAGTTCATGTGGCTGCATCTCGAGGACGGCCGCGCCCTGGTGTGCCACCTGGGCATGAGCGGCCAGTTCCGAGTCATGGACGCCGGCGACGAGCCGCACCGGCACCTGCGGGCCCGGCTGTGCTTCGGCGACCGGCGGGAACTGTGGTTCGTCGACCAGCGGACCTTCGGGTTCCTGGAGGTGGCCGAGCTCGAGGGCGCGGTCCCGGCGACGCTCGCGCACATCGCACCGGACGTGTTCGAGACGGCGTTCGATCCCGAGCTGACCGCGGCGCGGCTGCGAGCGCGGCGCATCGAGGTGAAGAAGGCGCTGCTGGATCAGACTTGGATCAGCGGCGTCGGGAACATCTACGCCGACGAGGCGCTGTGGCGGGCCGGGATCCGCGGACGCCGGCGCGGCGAGAGCCTCTCGGCCGCCGATGCCCGCGAGCTGCTCGACTGCGTGGCGGCGGTGCTGGCGGAGGCGATCGAGGCCGGAGGGACCTCGTTCGACGAGCTCTATGTGCGGGTCAACGGGCAGTCGGGGTACTTCTCGCGTGAGCTGGCGGTGTACGGCAGGGCGGGCCAGCCGTGCCGGCGGTGCGACACGGCGATCCGCCGCGAGGTGATCGGGGACCGCTCAGCGCACTACTGCCCGAGCTGCCAGCGCTAGCGTCTTCTGGGGCGTCGACCTCAGCGGGGTTCGACGCCGAGGCGTTCGGACAGGACGCGCCAGGCCAGTTCCGCGGCGATCTGCTCGGCGTCCTTCTTGGAACCGCCGGTGCCTTCGCCGAACTCCTCGCCGGCCACGACCGCCCAGGCGGTGAACTCCTTGGCGTGGTCGGGTCCGGACTCGCTGATCCGGTACTCGGGGACGCCGAGCCCGGAGTCGGCGGTGAGCTCCTGAAGGCTGGTCTTCCAGTCCAGGGCGGCGCCCTGGCCGGCGGCGCGCTCCATGAGCGGGTCGAAGTAGTGGTGGACGACGCGTTTGGCGGTCTCGACGCCGTACTGGAGGTAGACGGCGCCGAGCAGCGCTTCGACGGCGTCGGCCAGGATCGAGTTCTTGTTCCGGCCCCCTGAGGACTCCTCGCCTTTGCCGAGGTACAGGTGCGGGCCGATGCCGCCCTCGCCCATGCGGCGGGCCACGGTGGCCAGCGCCTTCATGTTCACCACCGACGCCCGCAGGCGCGCCAGCTGCCCCTCGGGCAGCTCGGGGTGCGTGCAGTAGAGGGCGGTGGTGACCACCAGGCTGAGCACCGAGTCCCCGAGGAACTCCAAGCGCTCGTTGGTGGGGATGCCGCCGTGCTCGTAAGCGTAGGAACGGTGGGTCAGGGCGAGACGCAGCAGTTCGGGGTCTATGTCGTCGACCCCGAACACCGCTTCGAAATGTTGTACTGCCTTGTCGCCCATAAGCCTCCCACCCGGGTTCGACACACGAAAAGGTCAGCCTGCCCCGGGTCCGAACGGACCTCGGGTCCGTTAGGCCTCGAGGACCTGGCGGCCCTTGTAGGTGCCGCATACGTCGCAGACCTGGTGCGGACGCTTCTTGGCGTGGCACTGCGGGCACTCGACGAGGCGCACGGGGGCAGCCTTCCACTGGGAACGACGGTGCCGGGTGTTGCTACGCGACATACGACGCTTCGGAACAGCCACTTTAGAACTCCATACTCATCGCTGTGCTACTCGGGCCCGTCTTCACCGTCGGCGTCGACGAACCGCAATTTGTCCAATGCCGCCCAGCGCGGGTCCACCGACTCGTGCCGGTGGTCCGCGGGCAGCTCGTCCCAGGGGACGCCGCATTCGGCGCACAGCCCCGGGCAGTCTGGCCGGCACAGCGGGGTGACCGGCATTGCCAGCACCAGCGCGTCCCGAACCGCGGGCTCCAGATCGAGCAGATCCCCCCGCAGCCGCAGAATCTCGTCGGCGTCGGTGGTCTCTTCGGTGACGGAGCCTTCATAAGCGTACAGCTCCTGGACCTGGACCCTGAGGGCGTCCTCGATGGGTGCGAGGCACCTCGCACATTCGCCCTCGACGGGGGCCTCGACCTCGCCGCCGACGAGGACGCCCTCGCTCACGGCGGTCAAGTGCAGGCCGAGTGACAGCGGCGCCGAACGCGGGACCTTGAACACCTCGAGTCCGAAGGACTCGGGCGCGGCGACCTCGCGCACGACCTCGGCGGTCGCGCCGGCGCTGCGCCCCAGCTCCGCGGTGTCGACCACCAGCGGCGCGGCGGGGTCAAAGGCGGTGTTCCTCATGGGTGAGCTGCTGTCCTTCGTCAGGGAGGCACGCCTCGATCGAGGCCGGCCGACAATGCTACCTCAGGCGCGACGGCCTGCCCAAACGAGCCCGCGGCGCGTACGGCGGCCCGACCGGACCGGTCCGCGGGGCCTAGAACTGCGGGAGGGGCTTCTCCTCTTCGGCGTGCTCCGGCGCCGAGAAGCTGCCGATCTCCCGCAGGGTGTGCATCTTGTCGCGACCGCGCTCGACACCGGAGAGGGCGCGGTGCAGGAACTGCTCGAAGTTGGCGAGGGTGGTGTCCACGTACTCGTCGACCTCGTCGCGCAGCCGCTGCGCCTCCCCTCGGGCCTCGCCGATGATGCGGTTGCCCTCGTGCTCGGCCGAGACGGTCACTTCGTGCCGCGAGACGAGCCGAGCGTGCTCGGCCTCGCCTTCGGCGATGATCCGTTCGGCCTCCCTCTCACCGGCCTCGATGATCTTGTCGCGCTCCTGCAGCATGGCTTCCGCGCGGCGGATGTCGGCGGGCAGCTCGCTCTGGAGCTCCTCGAGCATCGCGATCAGTTCTGCGCGGTCGACCTTGCAGCTGCGAGACATCGGGACGGCCTTCGCCGCCTCCACATAGGCGATGATCTCTTCGATCCTGTCGAGCGGACCCACCGATTTGCTCCCGTCGATATCTGTCATGGGGTTATTGTCCCGTATCGGGACAGGATTTACGGTCAATCCTGTCGCATACGCTCCACCAGTCGCCTTTGGACGACCTCGGGAACGTGCGGTGAAATGTCCCCGCCCCACTTGGCCGCGTCTTTGACCATGGAGGACGAAAGGAAAGAGTACAGCGGGTTGGTGGGCATCATCACCGTCTCGATGCCGGCCAACCCATAGTTCATCTGGGCCATCTGCAGTTCGTAGTCGAAGTCCGACACCGCGCGAACGCCCTTGACGATGACGCCGACCCCGTGCTCCCGGCAGAAGTCGACGACGAGCCCTCGGAACGAGGCCACCTTGACGTTCGGAATGTCCTTGGTGGTCTCGCGCAGCAGCTCCACTCGTTCCTCGACGCTGAACACCGCATTCTTGGAGGCGTTGTGGAAGACCGCGACCCAAGCTTCATCGTACAGCTCCGAGGTGCGGCGGATGATGTCGAGATGACCGTAGGTCACCGGATCGAACGACCCGGGGCACACAGCGTGCCGAGCTTCAGGTTTCACAGCCGGTGACCGTAGCAAAGTGCGGTGGTCCCGTACCGCCGGACGCGGTCCTCTGCGATCTCGGCGGGCCAGTGCACGGCCGCGTCCTTGCCGGACCGCTCGATCACCACGTCGGCGTCGGGAGCGAGCCAGTCGTAGGCCACCAGCGACTTCAGGAGCGAGGCGACGGCCTCGTCGGTGACCGCGTACGGCGGGTCGGCGAAGACGATGTCGTAGGGCTCGGCGGGAGGGTTCGTCACGACCTTCTCCACCGGGGCGCAGATCACATGGGCCTCCTCGACGGCCATATCGGCGACGTTGCGTCGCAAGAGCTTGGCGGTCACCGCGTGGGACTCGACGAAGAGCGCGTGGTCGGCGCCCCGGGAGAGCGCCTCGAGGCCGACCGCGCCGGATCCGGCGTACAGGTCCGCGAAGCGCAGTCCCTCCAGGTCGCCTCCGGGGGCGAGTGCGTTGAACAGGGCCTCGCGTACACGGTCGGAGGTCGGCCGGGTCCGGTCCCCCGACGGTGTCGCGAGGCGGCGGCCCTTGAGGGCGCCGGCGATGATCCGGGTCACCCGGCCCAGTCTAGTCCAGAGGGCCCGCCTAGCCCTTCTCCAGATATTCGCCGCGGTCGGACGCCAAGTCGTCGACGAGCGCGGCGAACCCGGGGTGGCTCGCCAGCTTCGGGTCGGCTTCGAGGAGTGCGAGCGCTTCGCGCCTGGCGGCCTCGATGATGTCCGCGTCGCGCAGCAGCGACAGCAGCTTGACGTGCGACTTCGTGCCCGACTGGATCGCGCCGAGCACGTCGCCCTCGCGGCGCTGCTCCAGGTCGAGTTCGGCCAGGGCGAAGCCGTCGGTGGTGGAGGCGACCGCGTCGAGCCGCTCCCGCGAGGTGGTGCCCTCGGCGGCCTCGCTGACCAGCAGGCACAGTCCCGGGTGGCTGCCGCGGCCGACGCGGCCGCGCAGTTGGTGGAGCTGCGAGATGCCGAACCGCTCGGCGTCGAGGACGACCATCGCCGTCGCGTTGGGGACGTTGACGCCGACCTCGATGACTGTGGTGGCGACCAGGACGTCGAGGTCCCCCGCGGCGTAGGCCCGCATGACGCGGTCCTTCTCCTCGGCCTCCAGCCGTCCGTGCAGCAGTCCCAGGCGCAGGTCCCGCAGCGGCCCGCCGCGCAGCTGCTCGATGGTGTCGACAACCGCCAGCGGCGGGCGGCGGCCGTCGGCCCCGCCGTCGTCGCCGTCGTCGCCGCCGACTCGCGGGCACACGACGTAGGCCTGCCGCCCGGCGGCGACCTCTTCGCGGATCCGCGCCCAGGCCCGGGCCATCCACCGCTGGTCGGTGTAGGGCACCACGTGGGTGGCGATCGGGCTGCGCCCGGCCGGCAGCTCGGTGAGGCGGCTGGTCTCCAGGTCGCCGTAGACGGTCATGGCGACCGTCCTCGGGATGGGGGTGGCCGTCATGACCAGGGTGTGCGGCGGACGTTCGGCCTTGGAGCGCAGGGCGTCGCGCTGCTCGACGCCGAACCGGTGCTGCTCGTCGACGACGACCAGGCCGAGGTCGGCGAAGTCGACCCCTTCGTAGAGGAGCGCGTGGGTGCCGACCACGATCCCGGCCGCGCCGCTGCCGATGTCCTCGAGCGTGGCGCGGCGCTGCGCGGCGGTCGCCGAGCCGGTCAGCAGCGCGACGCGGGTGGCCTCCTCGGGCGCGCCCAGCTCGCCGCCGCGCGCCAGGTCCCCCAGCATCTCGACGATGGACCGGTGGTGCTGGGCCGCGAGGACCTCGGTGGGGGCCAGCAGCGCCGCCTGGCCGCCGTGGGCGACCACCTGGAGCATGGCGCGCAGGGCCACCAGCGTCTTGCCGGAGCCGACGTCGCCTTGGAGGAGCCGGTGCATCGGAGGACAGGGTTCACTCCGGTCCGGGCGGTGGTGGGAGACGGGCGGGCAGTCGCCGGCCAGTTCGGCGGCGATCTCGTCGCCGACTCGGCGCTGCCCGGCGGTGAGCTCGAACGGCAGCCTCGACTCGAAGGACTCGGCGATCGCCCCGCCGCGCGGGTAGGGCGTGGCCGGCTCTACGGCGGCCTCGAGCTTGCGGCGCACCAGCGCCGCCTCGAGGACCAGCGCCTCCTGCCACTTCAGGCGGCGTTTGGCGGCCCCGAGCGACTCGAACGAGTCGGGCCGGTGGATCTGGCGCAGCGCCGTGGCGTAGTCGGCGAGGTTCCGCTCGGCGCGGATCGGGGACGGCAGCGGGTCGGGCAGGTCCTCGACCAGGTCCAGTGCGATGCGCACGCATTGGGCGAGCTTCCACGTCGGCAGGTCGGCGGTGGCCGGGTAGACCGGAATGAGGGCCCCGGCGAACTCCTCGACCGCGTCGGCCTCGTCGGCGGTCTCGTCGTCGAGCAGCTGGTACTGCGGCGAGTTGAGCTGGAGGCGGCCGCGGAACTGGGCGACCTTTCCGGCGAACAGCCCCCACCGGCCGGGGGTGAGCTTGCGGTCCTGCCACGGCTGGTTGAAATAGGTCAGGGCGAGGGTGCGCCCGGACTCGTCGGCGACGACGACCTCGGTGAGCATCCGCTTGGGCGGGCGCTTGCCGCCTTTGCCGGGCTTGCGCGGCAGTTCCCGAGTCAGGGAGCTGCGGACCTGCGCGAAGACGGTGACCTCCTCGCCGATCTGGAGCGCGCCCAGATCAGTGTGCTCGCCGCGCTGCGCGTAGCGGAACGGGTAGTGCCCCAGCAGGTCGCCGACGGTCTCGAGCCCCAGTCCCTTGTCGAGCGCGGCGGCGGTCTTCGCGCCGACGACGTCTCGCAGGCGGGTGTCAAGCCCAACAGTCAACGGTCACCTCTCAACAAGCGGCCTCTCGCGTACCGGATCGTCACTCGGCTCCGATGAGGAGCAGCGGGCGGTCCTGGCCGGCGGGGAGCTGCTGCAGTTCCACCAGCGGCCACGCCTTGCCCACATGATCGCTCAGAGCTGTGACAGTCTCGGGGTCCGACTCGGCTCCGGCCAGCAGCGTGATCAGTTCGGCGCCTGCCGAACAGAGCCGGTCGACCAGATCCAGGGCGGCCACGGCGGGGTCGGTTCCGGTGTGGACGACGTCGCCGTCGACCAGGCCGAGAACGGTGCCGCCGTCGAAGCGGACCTCGCCGACGCGGCACGAGGCGGCGGCCTCGGCCATGGCGATGACGTCATCGTCGAACCGGCGGTCGGGGTCGTGGACGGCGAAGGCCGCCAGGCTCTGCATGATCGATCCGGTCGGGATCACCGCGACGCGGTAGCCGTCGCCGCGCGCGGCGTGCGCGGCTTGCCGGACGGTCTCGACGGACTCGGCGTCGTCGACCAGCACCATGGCATTCGGGCCGCCGCCGGCGCGGATGGCCATGAGCACGTCGTCGAGACCGCCGGAGGCGGCCACGCGGCAGCCTTCGGCCTCGAGCAGGCCGCGCAGCTGCGGCAGCGCGGTCACGGCGACCACGGCGCGGTCGAGGTCGGCGCCGTGGTGGCGCGAGTAGGCGTCGTCGAACCTGGTGACCGAGATCCGGTGGACCCGGCCGCGCTCGATCCCGGCCTCGATGGCCGCGCCGACGTCGTTGACGTGCACGTGGACGTTGAAGGTGGTGACGTCCTCGGCCGCGCGCGAGCCGATGATGACCACCGAGTCGCCCACATCGGTCAGGCGGTTCCGCAGTTCCGCGGCGGACTCGGCCGACGATTCGAGCAGGTACTGGACCTCGTAGTCGTAGGCTTCCGAACCGGTCTCGCGCGGCACCTCCTCCACGGGTCCGTCGGTCCGGGTCCGTTGCCCGGCCAGCAGGTCGAGCGCACCGGTCGAGGCCGAGCCGGTCAGCGCCTCCACCAGGGCCTCCAGCAGCAGCGCCAATCCCAGTCCGCCGGCGTCGACGACTCCGGCGCGGGCGAGCGCGGGCAGCTGCCCCGGCGTGGCGGCGACGGCCTCGGCCACGGCCTTGGCGGCGGCGCGAGCGGCCGAGACGAGTCCGAACGGGGCGGCCTTCGCGGCGGCCGACGCCGCGGCTTCGGCGACGGTGAGGATGGTGCCGGCGGTGGGCACGGCGACGGCCGCGACGTCGCCGACGGCGGCCGAGCGCAGTCCGGCGGCGAAGCCCTTGGCGTCGACGGTCTCCGAAGTCCAGGCGTCGGCCAGGCCGCGGAGCATCTGGGCGAGGATCACGCCCGAGTTCCCGCGGGCCGACAGCAGCGCCTGACCGGCGGCCTCGTCGAGCAGCTCTGGCAGCGCGAGCCCGGGCGAGGCGCCGTTGAAGGCGGCCTGGAGGGTCGCGACCATGTTCGTCGCGGTGTCGGAGTCGGCGACGGGGAACACGTTGAGTTCGTCGACGCCGCGACGGTGACGGGTCAGCGTGTCGATGCCGCGGACGGTCCAAGCGCGGACCGCGGCGGCGTCGAGGGTCTGGGGGCCGTGCTCACGGATGTCTGCCACGGCCCACAAGGTTACGCGTCCGTCGCCGCCGCCGGGGTCACAGCTGCGGCTCCCCGAACTGGAGCGTGCCGCGGAAGGCCTCGAGCGTCTCGACGTGGTCGCCGGTGCCGAAGGCCGCGAAGCCCGCGAAGCTGCCGGTGTCGAGTTCGATGATCGCGGCGACGACGGTGGTGTCGCCGACCGTGAAAGTGCGGAACTGGGCGGGTCGGGCGTCGATCCAGTAGCTCTGGGCCTCGGCGTCGCCGGCCTCGCCGCCGAGGTGCTCGGCGAGCGCGGCGTCGAATCCGGCCGCGACATCGCCGAGGACGGAGTCGTCGTCCCCGCCGACGGCGGCCGTGTCGATCTCGCCGACGAACGCCGAGGCGCCGCCGTCTTCGAGGCTCACTCCGGCGGCGCTGGAGAACGCGGACGGGGCTTCGGCCGATTCGGACCATGCGGCGCCGTCGGCGATCACGAAGTTGAGGCCGGCGGCGGCGTCGCCGACGGCCGCGGGTTCGGGCGCGGCGGGGGTCTCGATGGTGCCGGTCTCGACGTCGGACGGCTCGTCGGACATGGGGCTGAACAGGATGAAGCCGCCCGCGGCCAGTGCGGCGGCGATGACGACGACGCCCCCCAGGAGGATCCACATGGGAGCCTTGTTGGACTTCTTCTTGCGCTGGATCTGGCCGGGCCGGCCTCCTCCCCACGGCTGCCCGCCGGGGGTCCCGGAGACCGGCACCAGTTGGCCGCCTTGGGGTCCGAACTGTCCCTGACCGGGCGAGACGGGGACTCCGGAGGCGGGCACCGAGGAGACCGGCGGCATTCCCGGGGGCGGCCCCGAAGGCGGCATGCCGCCGGGGTAGTGGGGCGGGGTGTCGAACGGGGAGACCGGCACTCCGGGGGGCGGTCCGAAGGGGGCCTGCGGTCGGCCGGGGCTGCCGGGGGGGTATTTGACGGTGCCGTCGACGTCTTCAACGGGGACCTGCCGGCTCGGCGGCGACACACGCTGGCTCTCTGGCGACCACGGCGCAGGCTCCTCGGCCGGCGGCTGCTCGTTCGGCCGATAGACCGGCGGCTCCGAGGGGGGAGACTGCGGCGGCTGCCAACCGTCGGCAGGCGGCTGCGGGGGGTTGCTCATGATCGACTCACCAAAGAACTTATGGGCATCGGCACACTCACTGTATGTGGGTAGCCTACGGGATCTGCACCAATCGTAGAGTGGTCGAGTGCGGCCTCCGGCGGCAGTGGCCACAGCGCACGGCCGCGTCGACGAACGCGCCCCGGCGGCGTCGCGAGGGCTGTGACGCAGGCCCTTGGACCTGGATGCGGCCTGACCGGCCAGGTCCGTTAGAATTGCCGGGTTGCCCGCCGTCGGAGCGGGCTCTCAAACGTCAACGCAGGAGTTTGGATTATGTCGAGCGTGTGTGAAGTCTGCGGCAAGCGCCCGGGCTTCGGCAACAACGTCCCGTGGTCCCACAAGAAGACCCGTCGTCGTTGGAACCCGAACCTGCAGACCATTCGCATCGCGACTGGCTCCGGTGACAACAAGCGCCGCGCCAAGGTCTGCACTTCGTGCATCAAGGCCAACAAGGTCAGCCGCTAGGCGTTCGACGACTAGGGCTGTCCGGCCGGACCGCAAAGGCCACGACGCCGCTGGGGCACCGCCCCGGCGGCGTTTCGTCGTCTCGGCCGCTCACGGCCTGAAGTGGTCCCAGCCGGCCGGCCCCTCCCAGGGCGCGCCGTCGACGGTGACGCCGCGGCCGTCGGCGATCGTGCCGATGCGCCGCCAGCCGTCGGGCAGGATCACATCGGCGGGGAAGGCGGCCGCGAGGGCGTGGTCCTCGCCTCCGGTCAGCAGCCATCTGCGGGCGTCGGCGCCGAGCGCCTCCGCGGCGTTGGCCATCGGCTCGGGAATGTCCATGGAGCCGGAGTCGACGTCGATGGCCACGTGCGAGGCTTCGGCCATGTGCCCGAGGTCGGCCAGAAGCCCGTCGGAGACGTCGATCATGGCGGTCGCGCCCATCAGAGCCGCGTCGCGTCCGGCCGCGTACGGCGGCTGCGGTCGTCGGTACGCCCCGACCAGCACCCCAGGGGAACGGAAGCCGCGCGAGAGGATCACCAGGCCGGCCGCGGCCCAACCGGTCTTGCCGGCCAGCGCCAGCACGTCGCCGGGCCGTGCCCCGGATCGGACGATCGGAGCGCGTCCTTCGAGGTCGCCGAGGGCGGTGACGGTGACCGTCAGCTGCGGGCCGCGGGTGGTGTCGCCGCCGATGACGGCCGCTCCGATGCTCGCGGCCTCGGTGGCGAGGCCGGAGGCGAGACCTTCGAGCCAATCGGCGGGCGTGTCCTGGGGCGCCGAGACCGCGGCGAGCAGCGCGGTGGGGCGGGCGCCCATCGCGGCGATGTCGGCGAGGTTCGAGGCGGCGGCGCGGTGGCCGACGTCGGAGGCCGAGCACCAGTCGCGTCGGAAGTGGTTGCCTTCGACGAGCATGTCGGTGCAGGCGACGACTCGGCCGTCGGGCGCCAGGGCGACGGCGGCGTCGTCGCCGGGGCCGAGCACGACCGCCTCGGTGGTGGTGAAGTGCCTGGTGAAGCGCTCGATCAGTTTGAACTCGCCGACTTCGGCGACGGTTTCGCTCACGAATGGCTCCAGTCCCGGAAAGTTGACGCTGGTGTCAGTACTGCGTAATCTTCGCTCAATGGCGATCGGGAGCCGGTCAGGCCCGCCGGTGTCGCTTTCGGCAGCCGCTCCCCCGAGATGCCACGAGCCTTGGGGAGACCTTCGATGGTGCAGGCGTACATTCTGGTGCAGACCGAGGTCGGGATGGCGCGGCAGGTCGCCGCCTCGGTGTCGCGGATCGACGGCGTGGTCCGGGTCGACACGGTCACCGGCCCGTACGACGTGGTGGCCCTCACCGAGGCCGACACCGTCGATGAGTTGGGGGCCTTCGTGGTGAGTAAAGTTCAGCGGGTGCCGGGCATCACCCGCACGCTGACGTGTTCGATTCTGCAACTCTGAGGAGCGCCCCGTGGGCAAGTCGAGGCTCCCCGCCGTGGTGGCCACGCTCGTGGCGGTGCCGGCGGCGGTCGTGGCCGGCGTCGTCGTGTTCAACCTGGTCGCGCCCGCGGCCGAGGAGCCGCGGTTCGACGGGGACCGGTCCGCGGTGACCGTGGAGGCGCCCGAGCTGTCGGACGACGAGGCGGTGGTGTGCCTGGCGGTGACCGCTTCGGCGCCCGAGGAGGTCGGCGGGCTGCCGGCCCGGCCGGTCGAGGGCGGTCCGCGCGCCGCGGAGTCCGTGCTGGCCTACGGTGATCCGGCGGTCGTGGCCACGTGCGGGGCCGAGCGGGTCGAGATCGAGGACACCGCGCCGATCTTCCTGCTCAACGGCGTCTGCTGGTTCACCGAGGAGGACGGCGACGGCCGCGAGTGGGTGACGATGGACCGGACCGTGCCGGTGGGGGTGTCGTTCCCCGAGGAGTACGAGCAGACTTCGGACGTCCTCAATGAGCTGTCGGTCGTCGTCGAGGAGAAGGTGCCGGTCGTCGAGGACGGCCCCTCCAACTGCTGATGCTCGATCGCTCGTTCTTCGCCCGGGATCCGGTGCGGGTGGCGCCGGAGCTGCTGGGCTGCCTGGTCACCGCGAACGGGGTGACGGTGCGGATCACCGAGGTCGAGGCCTACCGCGAGGACGATCCGGCCTCGCATTCCTTTCGCGGTCGCACGGCTCGGACGGCGGTCATGTTCGGCCCGCCCGGCCACCTGTACGTGTACTTCACTTACGGGATGCACTATTGCGGGAATCTCACCTGCGGGTCCGAAGGCCGTGGGGCCGGGGTGCTGCTGCGGGCCGGGGAGATCGTCGACGGCGTCGAGGCGGCGCGGGAACGGCGGGGGCGCCGGGTCACGTTCCGCGACCTGGCGCGCGGGCCGGCGCGGTTGGCGCAGGCGATGGGCTGGGACCGCGATGACAACGGCGCCGACATGGTCGGGTCCGTCGCGGCCGGCGACCGGGAACTGGCCGTCCAGGTGGGGCCCCGTACGGGCATCAGCAAGGCCGCCGAGGTCCCGTGGCGGTTCTGGATCGCCGGCGACAGCTTCGTCTCCCCTTACAAGCGGCACCCGAGGGCCCCGGTCGCTGATTAGGCCGCTCCTATTCGAGCTTGACGTCGAAGTGCCGGGAGGCCATGAGGTCGCGGAAGGCCGCCAGCGTGTCGGCGTCGTTGTCCACCTGGGAGTCGCGTCCCTCGGCGTCCGGCGAGGAGAAGTACACGACGGCCTTGAGCCGCGGGTAGTAGGCGAACTGCTCGGCGGCGGCGCGGTACACCGTCTCCTGGTGCCGCGGGTGGCCGTCGACGTCGAACACGCCCCATTCGGCGAGCATCACCGGCTTGTCGGGGTGGTGGAGGCCGGTCCAGTGGTAGAAGCCGGGCCAGCCGGCCGACTCCCTGCGCTGGTCGACGATCTCGGTGAAGTCGGAGTGGCCGTCGTCGTCGAGGGACTGGCCGTAGCCGGACAGCCCGATCCAGTCGACCACGTCGTCGCCGGGGTAGAGCTCGCCGTGCCAGGGCTTCTCGACCCATTTGAGGTAGCCCATGTAGTTCATGACGGTGACGAGGTTGTCCACGCCCTGGGAGCGCAGGAAGCCGACCACGTATCGGAACATCTCCGGGTAGTCCGAGGCCTCCATGCCCGAGCCGTCCCGCTGCACGACGTCGTTCTCGGGCTCGTGGTGGACGGTGAAGAGGAAGGGCCGGTCGAAGTTGGCCTTGATGTGGTCGGCCAGGCGCAGCAGGAACGCGTCGACCTCGGGGTCGCCGGCGGCGATTTCGGCCCAGGAGGCCATCCGCGGCTTCCAGTTGATGAACAGGGTCCGCGGCTTCGCCGAGTCGCTCGCCAGCTCGATCTGCTCGGGGGTCGGGAACAGCCGCCGGTCGCCCCGCTCGTAGGCGTGGTAGAGGTGCTGGGTGCGGCCGACGGTCTCCTCGAATTCGAGGAAGGCCCGTTCTTTGGACCGGTCGGTGTGGGCTCCGGCGGCGGCGCCGACCAGTGCGCCGCAGGTGGGCACGAGCCGTTCGCCGGTGCGGCAGGCGGCCAGGTTCGTCTCGGCCTGGCCGGCCTCGCCGCGTTCGGCGCCGCCGGCGGCGGGCACCTCGGAGGGCGTCGGGCGCGGTGACACGGGCGCGGTCGGCTCGGGTTCGGGAGCCGAGACGGTGCGCAGGACCGGGCCTCCCATGTCGACGCCTTCGAGTTCGAGGTAGGCGCCGCTGTCGGGCGTGGTGATCGCGAAGCCGTGGCGTCCGGGCGCGTCCAGGGCGCCGGTGACGTCGAAGACCACTTCGGTCGCGTCGGCGTCGACCACGACGGTGTCCCAGACCGTGCCGTAGGAGGGGGCCGCGTCGGAGGTGAGCGCGCACAGGCAGCCGACCGGCCGCACCGAGGCGACTTCGAGCATCGTCCCGTCCTGTTCGGGCCCGACTAGGACCGGCACTCGCAGTTCGGCGGTGTGCTCGGGCCTCACTGTGGACTCGTCGACGACGTACTGGAGGTGGGTGACGGCGATGCCCAGGCCCTCGGAGGTGCCGACCGGGAGCGCGGCGGACCGGTGCGGCGCGGAGCCGTCGACGCCGGTGGCGGTGTAGGTGGCGGCGACCGGCGGGTGGTCGACCGTGGTCGCGGTCGACCTCGAGGCGGGGTCGGCGCCGACTGCGCTGCCCCGGTCGAAGCCGACGCCGTACCCGACGGTGAAGGCGGCCAGCGCGAACGGGATGACCGCGAGGAAGGCGACGAGCCCTCGGCCGGTCCAGACCGGTTGGCCCTGCTGCGGATTCGGCTTGCCCATATTCCCCACCCCACGAGCGTCCGTTTGCGACTCGCGCTCAATTGCCGCGAATCAACATGATAACCCCACAGATGCTTTTTACTAGCTCGTCGGCACAAAGGCAACCCTCGTAACGTCGCTGTTCGCACTGGCGAGGAAGGGGCACCGTCACCTCAGGTCCCTTTCGATCGTTATCAACGCGGAAGCCCATGGATCAGAAAGGCATTCGCGTTGAGGACCCCCGCCGCCCGCACTCTCGCCGACTACGGCGCCATCGCCCGCCGCTCCTGGTGGCTCATCGCCGGCACCGTCGCCATCGCGCTCGCGGCCGGAGCCGGATACACGGCGGTGACCGACGAGGTCTACGAATCCACCACCTCGGTCCTGGTCATGTCCGTCCCCACCGATGCCGACGTCGCCGGAGCCCGCACCGCCGGACAGGTCAACCTGGACACCGAGGCCCAGCTCGTCAAGTCCACCGAGGTCGCGCAGGCCGCCGCCGAGCGCCTCGCGGCCCCGTCCACGTCGGAGCTCGCCGAGCAGGTGGCGGTGACCGTGCCGCCGAACACCTCGGTCCTGGAGATCAGCTTCCGCGCCGCCGACCCCGAGTCGGCGCGGGCCGGCACGATCGCCTTCAGCGACGCCTACCTCGACCACCGGCTCACCGCGGCCACGGCCTCGATCCAGCGGGCGATCGCCACCGAGGAGACCCATCTCGGCTCCCTGGAGTCGGAGGTCCTCCGGTTGGAGGCCGAGCTGGCCGACCTCGGCCAGTTCGACCAGGGCCGCGCCTCGCTCGAAGCGGGCCTGGACGACCTGTCGCGGCAGGTCGGCGAGGCCGAAGCCGAGATCGCGGCCCTCGAGGCCCGGCGGGACGCCATCACGCCGGGGCGGGTCATCAACCAGCCCGTCCTGCCCGACTCGCCGGTCACGCCCGACCCACTGCTGAACCTCGCCGGGGCCCTCGGCCTCGGCCTGCCGCTGGGGCTCGCGCTGGCCTGGGGCCGGCACCGCCTCGGCCGCCGGATCGCGATCCCCTCGGACCTGGTCGAGCGGTGCGACCTCGACGTGATCGGCGCGGTCCCAAAATCGGTCAGGTTCCAGCGCCGCGAGGTCTTCGGCGCCTACAGCCCCGGCGGTCGCGTCTTCGCGCAGCTGCGCAACGCCATCGCCTCCCAGCTGCCCGATGAGCAGCGGGTCGTGGTCGTCGCCGGGGTCGCTCCCGGGCCCGCCGCGAGCGTGGTGGCGGCGAACCTGGCCACCGCGATGGCCCGCGCCGGCGACCGCGTGAACGCCGTCGCCGCCAACCCCAGCACCACCGTCGGGCTGCCGGAACTGTTCGGCACCGAGTCGGTCCCGGGCCTGGCCGACGTCTGGTCGGGCCGCATCGACCTGTCCGAGACGGTGCAGTCGGCGCCGCGGCAGCCGAGCCTGTCGGTCGTCGGTCCCGGCGCCGCCGCCCGAGCGACCGGCCCCACCAGCGAAGCCGCCGCCGAGACGTTCGCGGGGCTCGCCGAGACGGCCCGGTTCGTCGTCGTGGACGCCCCGCCGCTGTCGTGCTCGGCCGACGCGCAGCTGCTGGCCGGGCACGCCGACGCGGTGATCCTGGCCGTCCAGGCCCACCGCGACTCGGTCGCCGAGACCGCGGACGCCGCCACTGCGATGCGTCAGATCGACACGCCGCTGCTCGGCGCGGTCCTCCTGCCGAGCTCGCTGGGTCCCATGGGCAACGTCACGGTGGCCGAGGAGCGGCGCGAACTGCCGGCCGCGCCCGCGCGACCGGCCGCCGCCCGGGCCGACGACACCCCGACAGAATCGCTCGACGTGGTCCAGGAACCGGCCGCGACCCGACCGGCCGAGACCCGATGACCTTCACCGGTGCGCGGGCCGCCGCCACGGGCGTCCGCGACGCCGCCTCGCGGGAGGGCGCGGCCCTGACCTGGCTCCTGGCCGCCTATCCGGTGTGGTGGGCCCTCGGCATGGGCGTCCTGGTCATACCGTTCGTCGCCGCCGTCGCCGCACTGCGCCTCGCACGAGCCCGCTCGGTCGCCGCGCCGCCAGCGTTCGGCTGGTGGCTGCTGTTCCTGCTCGCCGTCGTCCTGAGCACGCTGAACCTCGGGTTCGACCCGCCCGGCACCGTCGCCGGCACCTGGCTGTCGAACCTGCCCGGCGCCGCCTTCCGCATCGGCTTCTACGGCTGCGCCACCGTCATCGCCCTGTGGGCCCACCACCTCGTCACCACCGGCCGCTACCCGATCGAGCGCCTGATCCGGCTGCTGGCGTGGCTGTTCGTCGTCACCGTCGCCGGAGGACTGCTCGGCACCTTCGCCGGCGGCTTCGAGTACACCTCCCCGGTCGAGGCCCTGCTGCCCGCCTCGGTGGCCGGCGACGGCTTCGTCCAGTCGCTGGTGCATCCGTCGGCCGCGCAGACCATGGACATCCTCGGCTACGAGACCCCGCGCCCCTCGGCCCCGTGGGGCTACACCAACACCTGGGGCAACAACTTCGCCATCACCGTCGTGTGGCTGGTCGTCGCCGCGTTCTGCCTGCCGGTCGCGACCCGCTGGCGCGTCGCCGCCACCGCGCTGCTGGCCGTCTCCCTCGTCCCCGCCGTGTACTCGATGAACCGCGGCCTGTGGCTCGGACTGGCCGCCATCGCCGTCTTCGCCGCGCTGCGACTGCTGATCTCGGGCCGGCCCGCGGGGATGCTCGCCCTGGCCGGCGCCGGATGCGCCGCCCTCCTCCTGGTCGTCCTCACTCCCCTGGGGACCGTCGTGGCCGCGCGGCTCGACAACGGCCACTCCGACGACGGACGCGCCTTCTCATCCGAGCGCGCCACCGAGCTGACCCTCGAGCACTCGCCGGTGCTCGGCTTCGGCTCGACCCGCAAGACCCTCGGCTCGGGCGACTCGATCGCCGTGGGTCCCACGCCCGACTGCCCGCGCTGCGGTGCCCGGACTCTCGGCGGCAACGGCCAGTTCTGGCAGGTCCTGTTCGCCCACGGGCTCGCCGGGACGATCGCCTACCTCGGCTTCTGCGCCTCCGCGCTCTGGCGCTTCCGCTCCGACCACTCGCCGATCGGCATCGCCGGGTCGGCGGTCATCGGGCTGTCGCTGCTGTCGATGTTCTACTACAACGCCCTCGTGACCCCGCTCCTGCTCACGCTCCTCAGTTATGTCCTCCTCTCCGCCAACCAAACGAGAGTTCCAACGGAGTAGTCATGAGCAGAGCGCTGCACACCGCCGACGACCTGCGCCGGCGGGCGACCTACCTCGCCGAGGTGGTCCGTCAGCTCTATCCGGGGCCCGACCGGACGCGCCGGCCGCGTGCCACCGCGCCGGCCGAGCCGGAGACCCGCCCGTACATCGTCGTGCCCAACCGCCGCAGGCCGCGCGTCCTGATTCCCGCCGCCGACCGCAGGATCGCCGCCGGGGCCCTGGCGCGGTACTCCAGGCCGGCGGCCCGAACCGCGCGGGCCAAGCGCGACGCCGCCGTGTGGGCGCTGCGGCTCGGCCTCGACCGGCTGCTGCTGCCGCACCGCATCGAGGTCTCCTCCACCGAGGGCATCGACGACCACCTCAGTGCCGTGCTCGGGCACGAGGTCCACCTCAGCATCCACATCGGACCGGCGCGGGCGAATCGGAAGCCGGTGCTCCAGATCCTCGACGGGCACGGCCGCACCGTCGCCTTCGCCAAACTCGGCGTCAACGCGCTCACCCGCGAACTGGTCGAGGCCGAGACCGCCGCCGTCCGCCTCCTCGGCGACGGCTGCCGGTTCCGGCACCTGCGGGTGCCCGCGCTGCTCCACGCCGGGACCTGGCGCGGCCACAGCGTCATGGTCACCTCCGCGCTCCCGGCCTGGAACGAGCCGGTCGAGGGCTGCGAGACCCGCCGCATCGAGGCGATGCGCGAACTCGCCGCCGTCATGGGCGTCGTCCGCTCGCCGGTCGCCGAATCCGACTACGCCGCCCGGCTCCGCAGCCGCCTCAAAATGCTCGGCCAGCGCAGCGACAACGACGCCGGCACCCTGGCCGCGGCGGGGACGACCCTGCTGGACCGGTACTCCGGACTCGAACTGACCTTCGGGAGCTGGCACGGCGACTGGTCGCCGTGGAACACCTGCGAGACGGCCGAGACGATCTACCTGTGGGACCTGGAGCGGTTCGAGATCGGCGTCCCGTTCGGCTTCGACGCCGTCCACTACCGGCTCCAAGACGACATCGTCACCCACCAGGTGGACCCCACCACGGCGGTGCTGCTGCTTGTCGCCGGCGCGACGACGGTGCTGGCCCCCATGGGCGTCGGCCCCAAGGAGGCCGAGCCGACCGCGCTGCTGTACCTGGTCGACCTCGCCGCCCGCTACATGAGCGACCAGGCCGAGCAGGCCGGGGCCGCGCTCGGCGCGCTCGGGCGGTGGCTGCTGCCGACCCTGCTGCGGCACATCGCCAGGCAGTACGACTGACCGTTCCCCACCGAGCTATGCGGACTGTAAGGAGCTTCGTTTGAGCGTGCGAACACTGCGCGAACGCGTACCGGCCCCCGTCAAAGCGGCGGTCGGCCGCTCGGCCCGTACCTTCGGGCGCCTGACCGCGTCGTCGCGGATCCTGCCGGGCCTGCTGCTGTGCGGCGGGCAGCGGTGCGGCACCACCTCGCTGTACCGCGCCCTGGCGCAGCATCCGGCGGTCCTCAAACCCGTCTTCCACAAGGGCGTCCACTACTTCGACACCGCCTACGACCGGGGCCCGTCCTGGTACCGGGCCCACTTCCCCACCAAGGCCGCCGCCAGGCGCGTCGCCGAGCACACCGGGCTGGCGCCGATCGCGTTCGAATCGAGCCCGTACTACCTGTACCACCCGCTGGCGGCGCGGCGCTTCGTCCGCGACCTGCCCGACGTCAAGGTGATCGTGCTGGTGCGCGACCCGGTCGAGCGCGCCTGGTCCCACCACGCCCACGAGGTCGCGCGCGGATTCGAGGACATCACCGACTTCGCGGACGCCGTCAAGGCCGAACCGGACCGCCTGCTCGGCACCGAGGAGCGCCTGCGGATCGACGAGGGCCACTACAGCTTCGAACACCAGCACCACGCCTACATCGGACGCGGACGCTACACCGACTACCTTGAGCCGCTGGCGGAGCTGATCGGCCGCGACCGGGTCCTGGTGCTCGACTCCGGGGAGTTCTTCACCAGGCCCGAGGACGCCTTCGAGCAGGTGCTGCGGTTCCTGCGGCTGCCGTGGGTCGGCGAGTTCTCGTTCGCCCGGCACAACGCCCGCGGCCGGCCCTCGCCGATGTCGGCGTCGCTGCGGCGGCGTCTGACCGAGCACTTCGAGCCGTACGACGCGAGACTCGCCGACTGGTTGGGCGGTACGCCGAGTTGGCGACGCTAACGGTCGGTCCACCCGCCGAGACGGCGGGCGCGGAGCTGCGCGGCACCGCGCGCGGCGGCCTGGTCAACCTCCTCGGCGCGGCGGTCGCCGGCGGCGGCGGACTGGTGGTCACCTGGCTGGTCGCGGTGGCGCTCGCACCGGCGCAGGCCGGCGCGTTCTTCGCGGTGACCTCGGTGTTCCTGCTGGTGAGCGCGCTGGCGCGGCTCGGCACGCCGACGGGGCTGGTGTACTGGGTGGCTCGACTGCACAAGTCCGGCAGGGACGTGGCGATCGACTCGGTGCTGCGGATGGGGCTGTGGCCGGCCGTGATCGCCTCGTGCGCGGCGGCGTTCGCGCTGTTCGCGGCGGCGCCGCTGTTCACCCGGCCGGAGCTGGTGCGGCTGGTGGCCGGGTTCCTGCCCGCGGCGGTGGCGCTGGAGGCGTTCCTGGCCGCGACGCGCGGCTACCGGCTCATGGGCCCGACGGTCGTGGTCGACAAGTTCGGGCGGACGCTCGCGCAGTTGGCGGCGCTCGCGGTGGTGACCGTCGGCGGCGCGGCCTCGGCGGTGACCGTGACCGCGGCCTGGGCGCTGCCCTACCTGCCGGCCGCGGCGGCCGCGGGCTGGTACCTGCACCGGCACCACCGTGCGACCGCGCCGGTGCGGCCGTGGTTTCCCGACCGGGTCGAGGCGCGGGCGTTCTGGGGCTTCACCGCGCCGCGGGCGGTCGCCGCGGTGGCGCAGATCGGTCTGCAGCGGCTCGACATCATCCTCGTGGCGGCCCTGGCGGGGCTCGGGCCGGCGGCGGTGTACACGGTGGCCACGAGGTTCGTGATCGTGGGCCAGCTGGTCGCGGGGGCGGTGGGCCAGGCGGTGCAGCCTCGCGCCGCCGCGGCGATGGCCGCCGGCGAGTCGTTCTCGGCGCTGCGGCTGTACCAGGAGTCGACGGCGTGGATCGTGGTGCTCACGTGGCCGGCGTACCTGTCCGTGGCGCTGCTCGCCGACTGGTATCTGCGGCTGTTCGGCGCCGAGTACGCCGTCGCCGAGGCTCGCACGGTGGTGTGGCTCCTGGTGCCGGCCATGATGATCGGTTCGGCGTGCGGCGTGGTCGACTCGATGCTGGCGATGGCCGGGAAGCCGTCCTGGCAGCTCGCCGACGTGTCGGTTTCACTCGCAGTCAACGTGGCGTTGAACCTGGCGTTGATTCCGTCCCTCGGCGTCGTCGGCGCGGCGATCGCATGGTCGGCGGCGGTTCTCGTGAATAATCTGATTCCACTCGCGCAGTTGTGGCGGACGTTCGGACTGCATCCGTTCGGCGCGTCGGCGAGGCGGGCGCTGACGGCCACCGGGATCGGCTTCGGGGCGCTGCCTCTGGCGGCAGGTCTGCTGGGGGCGCCGTGGACACTCGCCGCGTTGGGGGCCGCCGCCGCAGCGTGGGCCGCCACGCTGCTGCGGTATCGACGCATGTTCTCAGGCTCCAGTTGAAGGGGAGATTCGTGGCCAGCAACTACACCGAGGTGTTCCAGGACCCGACGGCAGTGGAGAAGTACGCCGAGCGCATCTACGCGCCGGGCACGTTCTCGTCGATCGTGAGCTCGCGCCAGACCGGCTGGCTGCGGGGCTTCGTGCCGAGGGCCTTCAGCGTGCCGCCGGTGCACCACGACTTCGCCTGCGGCACCGGCCGGGTGGCGAGGATGCTGTCGGGTCTGGTCGAGGTCTCCCACGGTTACGACACCTCGGAGGCGATGCTCTCCAAGGGCCGCGAGCTGGGGACGCCGGGGTATTCGCACCTGGTCGGCCCGGGCGGGGCGGCGCCGGAGGTGGTGCCGGGCCGCCCGGCGCTGGTGACGGCGTTCCGATTCGTCCTCAATGTCGACGAGGAGCTGCGGGACCAGCTCATGGAGTTCGCCTCGGCGGCCCTCCCCGACGCGGACGCGGGGCTGCTGCTGGTCGAGAACCACGGCAATGCGTCCTCGCTGCGCCGCCTGCGGAAGACCTTCGGGCGGCTGGACGCGAGCATATGGTTCCAGGAGCTGTCGCACGAGCGGATGGAGGCACTGTTCGACCGGCACGGCTACGAACTGGTGGGCGTGCAGGGATTCACGCTGTTCACCCAGGGCTGCTACCGCCGGCCGGTGTCGTGGTTCGCGCGCGGGATCGACGCGGTCCTGGCCTCACCGCTGTCGAAATGGGCCACGGACGTCGTCTACGTCGCCAGGCGCCGCTGATCCGGAGCGGGTTCAGGCCGAGCGGCGCGTGCGCGCCGCCTCGGCCATGAGGCGCGCGACCTCGGGCACGTCGTCGACCAGGTAGCGGCGGGCCAGTCGACGCGGCTCGGAGCACAGGCGGAACAGCCATTCGGTGCCGCTGCGGCGCATCCACTGCGGGGCGCGCCGACGGTAGCCGGCGATGAAGTCGATGCTCGCCCCGCAGCCGAGGAACCACGCGCGCGGGGCGACGGCGCTCAAGCGCTCCATGACCCGCTCCTGCTTCGGGAATCCGAGTCCTACATAGACCAGATCGGGTTCGGCCGAGGCGAACCGGTCCACCAGTGCCCGCCACTGCGACTCGTCGCGGTCGAAGCCCATCGGCGGGCACCACGCGCCGACCACTTTCAGGCCCGGGTAGCGGGTCTCGAGCCGCTCCGCGGCCCGCTCGGTCGGCCGGGCGGCCCCGTCGGGCGTGCCGCCGAGGAGCGCGAGCCTCATGCCGCGATTCGCCGCCGCCTCGGCGAGGGCCCAGACCAGATCCGAGCCGGGCACCCGCGCGGGCAGCGCCGTCCCGGCGGCACGGGAGACCCACACCAGCGGAGTCCCGTCGGCGACCACGAGGTCCGCGGTCTCGACGAGCTCGCGCAGCTCGGGCCGGCGCCGCGCGGCGGCGACGATGTCGACGTTCGGAGTCACGATCCGGCCGCCCCGGCCGGACTCCACGGCGCCCAGGACCCGGTCCACCGCTTCGGGCTCGGTCACGGGGTCGAAGCCGATGCCGCCGAGTCGGATCCTGCGGGGCGCGGGGCTGTACGGGCGCGTCGGGCCGAAACGCTTCATGTCATCAGACGTTATGCGCCCGGATCGGCTTTTCCGGGTTTTTTCACTCCAGGGCGTGTCCTCGACCGTACCCAGAGTCGTTATTCAGACAGGAGAGACGATCGAGCAGAGCGGGAGAGGTATCAGTGAGCGTCAAGATCGCCGACACGGCCGAGCAGTCCGACGACCCCGTCCGGGTGGTGTTCATCGGAGGACTGGGTCGCAGCGGCACGACGCTTCTGGAGCGTCTGCTCGGGCAGCTGCCCGGCGTGATGCCGCTGGGCGAGATCACGCACCTGTGGGAGCGGGACCTGGTCGGCAACGAGATGTGCGCCTGCGGGGCGACGTTCTCCTACTGCGAGTTCTGGCAGCGTATCGGCAAGGCCGCCTTCGGTTCCTGGGAGAGCGTCGACGTCGAGCGGCTGTCCGCGCTCAAATCCACCGTTGACAGGACCAGGCACATCCCGGCGCTGGCCGCCAAGAAGCTCGCCCCCGAACAGCACCAGTTGATCCGGGAGTACGTCTCCTATTTCGAGCGGGTCTACCGGGCCGCCGCGGCCGACACGAACGCCCGCGTCGTGGTCGACTCCTCCAAGCACGCGTCGCTGGCCTACTGCCTGCGCTGGTCGCCCGACATCGACCTGCGGGTGCTGCACGTGGTGCGCGACTCGCGGGGCGTGGCTTATTCGTGGACCAAGCAGGTGCGCCGGCCCGAGTCGCAGTCGGGCGACCAGATGACGCGCTACTCCCCCGCCAAGGCCGCGATGCTGTGGAACGCGCAGAACGCGGCGTTCAGCCTGCTGGCGCGCCGCGGCGTCCCGGTGCGGCGGGTGCGCTACGAGCGGATCATCCAGCGCCCCCGCAAGGTCATCGCCTCACTGGCGCGCTTCTGCGACCTCGACCTGGCCGAGTCCGACCTGAACTTCATCGGCGAGGACTGGGCCGACCTCGGACCGAGCCACTCGGCGGCGGGCAATCCGATGCGCTTCACCGTGGGCCGCATCCCCATCAGGTCCGACGAGGCGTGGTCCGAGGACATGCCCGAAGGCACCCGCCGGATGGTCGCCACGCTGACCCGGCCGCTGCTGGGCCGCTACGGCTACCTGAACGAAGACGACGAGCCCGCTCCCGGGGCCGAGCCGGCGGACGGCGAGGCCTGCGGAGCGGTGAACGCGCGAGGAGGCGGCGAATGAGCGACTGGCCATCGGTCGGAGTGGTGATTCCGACCCACGACCGGCCCCGGCAGGTCCGCGAGGCGATCCGTTCGGTCGTGGGCCAGTTCTACCCCGGCAGGCTCGAGGTGGCGGTCGTCTTCGACCGCGCCAAGCCCGACGAGGCGCTCGCCGAGCGGGCGCCGATACGCGACGCCGCCGGCGAGGTCGTGGACGAGCGCCCGGTGCGGGTGATGAAGAACCGGCGCACCCCCGGCCTGGCCGGGGCGCGCAACACCGGCATCGCCGCGCTGGAGACCGACCTCATCGCCTTCCTCGACGACGACGACGAATGGCTCCACGGCAAACTCGTCGCCCAAGTCGCCGCGCTCGGCACCGAGGCCGAGATGTGCACCGCCGCGATCGAGGTCGACTACCGGGGACGCCGCAACCCGCGACTGGCGGGCCGGGCGACGGTGCGGCACGCCGACCTGCTGCGGTCGCGGATGATGATGCTCCACTCCTCGACGTTCCTGTTCCGCCGCTCGGCCCTCATGGGAGGCCTCGGACTGGTCGCCGAGGACGCGCCGGGCAGCCAGAACGAGGACTGGGACATGCTGCTGCGGGCGGCCCGGCGGCGTCCCATCGCGCACGTCGACACCCCCTACGCGCTGATCAACTGGGCCGGATCGCACTTCGAGACCCGTTGGGACACCAAGATCTCCTCGCTGCGCTGGATCCTGCACCGGCACCCGGAGATCCACGGCAGCCCCGAGGGCGCCGCCCGCGTCTACGGGCAGATCGCCTGCTGGCACGCCGCCGTCGGCGACCGCCGGGAGGCCCTGCGCTGGGCGGTGAAGGCCACGCGCGCGAACCCGGGCGAGCCTCGCGCGGCGGTCGCCGCGGCCGCCGCCGCCGGCGTCGTCGGCATCCCGACGGTCATGTCGGCGCTGCACCGCCGAGGCCGCGGCATCTGAGGCCGCGGCCGTGCGGTGTTGAGGTGGACGTCCACGGTCTTGTCGGCACCGCCGAAAGGCAAGTCCCACACGTCGGTCAGCAGCCGCCGTTTTGCGACGACCTCGCCTGCCCGGCCGGCGAGGTCGAGGGCGCGGGCGAGGAGGAGTACGACGTCTCGTGCGTCGACGGCCGGCCACGGGCCGGCGGGCCTTCGGACGATGACGATGGCGGCGACTACGACTAGACTTCCGGCAATCGGGAGGCCAGAACCGGGGCGAGGAACTCCGAATAGGTCGCGTTGATGTGGTGGGAGTCACGGAAGGCGAGCATGTTCCCCACGATCACCGGGCAGAAGCCGTCGGCGCAGAACCAGTCGGCGACGTCGATCGTGTGGACGCCCAGCTCCTCTGCCTGCTCCAAGACCCGGCGCTCCCGATCGGCGTTGCGGATCACCGAATCCGGCGGTCCGCCGCACACCGACGGGTCCTGCACATGCGTCGAGACGCACTCCGGGGGGTCCTCGCCGAACTCCGGCGGATTCGAGGGCAGCACGATCTGCGCCCCGCTCGCCTGGAGGCGCTCCAGGGTGGTCCTCCACCCGTCGAGCCAGGCCCGGTCGGGATCGCCGCCGTCCTCCACGATCGGCTCGACCTTCTCGCTCGAGCCGACCACCACCAGGTCGGGACGCAGTTCGACGATGTGGTCGAGGACCAGTTCGCGCCACTCCTCGCACTCGTAGTAGCGTCCGCCGATCACCGAGTTGCTCTTGATGATCGTCGGCGCCGAGCAGGCGCTCTTGGTGAGCGGACGGAGCTCCCATCCGCGCTCCTCCGACAGCCGCTCCAGCGCCGGGAACCACGAGGCGGCGTGCGAGTCGCCGAACAGGACGACCTTCGTGTCGCTTCCCTCCTCGCCGAATACGCAGTCCTTGAACTGGACGACCCGGATGTCGGTGTGGCAGCCGTCGTCGTAGATCGCCGGCAGGTCGCCGGTCGCCTCCAGCAGATTGGGGACCAGGTTCGACGGCGTCCCCTCGTAGGCGACACTCTGGGCGACCATGGCGTTCAGCTCGGCGACGCTGTCGACCGCAGTGGCCTCGACCGGCTCCCCGTCGCCGGCGACCTGCGGTGCGAAGAAGGCGCCGGCGGCGAACGCCGCGGCGGCCGACACGCCCGTCAGCGCCGCGCCGAGGCCGACCCCGCGCCAGGCGCGGCCCTTGAAGAACGACGCGAACCGCACCGGGTTCTCGACCGCCTCGTGGGTGACCGCGGTCAACCCGAGCGCCGCCGCCACGAGCACGAGGTTCATCCGGATCGTCGGATCGACCCCGAGGGCGGCCGGGCCGATCAGGAGGATCGGCCAGTGCCACAGGTACAGGCCGTAGGAGTACCTGCCGAGGACCTGGAACGGCGGCGTGCCCAGCAGTCCCCCGGCGCCCAGCCGCGGCGCGGCGCAGCCGCCCGCGATGACCGCGGCGGCGCCGAGGACCGGCACGGCCGCGGCGGTGCCGGGAAAGACGGTGCTCTCGTCGTAGGCGAAGGCCGACCACACGATCGCGGCCAGCCCGCCCCACATCAGCAGCGCCGCCGGCAGGTTCGGCAGTCGCGTCAGTCCGGCCGCGCCGACGGCCGCGAGGGCACCGATCGCCAGTTCCCATCCGCGCGTGTGCAGTCCGAAGTAGGACCACACCGGGTCGGCCTCGGAGAGCACTGCCGAGGTGGCGAACGTCCCGCCGACGATCGCGACGAGCAGCACGGTGAGACCGTCGCGGATCAGCTCGGGGCGGCGGCGCAGCAGCAGGGCCACCGCCAGCAGGAGCAGCGGCCAGACCAGGTAGAACTGCTCTTCGACCGCCAGCGACCAGTAGTGCTGGAACGGCGAGGGCGGCGCGTCGGCGTTGAGGTACTCGGTGCCCTCGGCGGCCAGGCGGTAGTTGACGAAGTACACCGAGCTCGCCAGTGCGTCGCCGACGACCGCGGCGAATCGAGTGGGCGCCAGCCACAGCCATGAGGCCACCAGGGTCGCGACGGTGACCAGGGCCGCCATCGGCAGCAGCCGGGTGGCGCGGCGGGCGTAGAACCCCGCCACGGAGATGCGGCCGGTGTTCGTCAGCTCCCGGAGCAGCAGCGAGGTGATGAGGAAACCGGAGATGACGAAGAAGACGTCGACGCCGATGTAGCCGCCTTCGAGCAGCGGGAAGCCGGCGTGTCCGAGGACGACGAGTCCGACCGCGATGGCGCGCAGGCCTTCGATGTCGGGCCGGAAGGCGGCCTTCGGCTTCGCCGGCTCCGCCGGCGGAGCCGCGTGCCTCGGTGAGGGCGGGGCCGCTTTCGGTGTCGTGGCAGTGCTGGACATGGTTCCTTCGGATCGCTCGATGTGGGTCTGGACCGACTGCCGCCGATCTCAGCCGCCGCGGGAGAACCTGGCGCGGGCCCTGCGGCCGACGGCCGCGAACAGCGATCCGCCCCGCTGCCGCTGCACCGGGATGTCCGCGGACGCGGCCTCACGCTCCTTCAGCGCCACCGTCATGCAGCCGAGGATCGCCGCGGCGGTCAACGCCGGGTCGAGGTGGAGGCCGCCGGGCGGCTCCGCCTCGACCTCGCCGCGGAGCAGCTCGAGGTCGCCGATGACGCGGACACCGGAGGCGGCGACGCCTTCGGCGATGGACGCGCCGATCTCCGCGGCCCGCATTCGAGCCCACTCCGGGGTCGCGATCCGGGCCTCGCCCGGGAGGGGCCGGCGGCCGGTCTTGATGCGCGGGACCGCGCCGTATCGCACGTATCTGCGGAAGAACTCAAGGCTCCAGCCGCGGCGCAGCCGAGCTTCGGCGCAGAGCCTGACCGCCTCGATCTCGCCGGCGGTCAGGGACCGGTTGGCGGCGTTGTCGGCCGCGACGAGCGTCCGCTCGGGGACGCCGAGCATCGCCTCGAAGTCGCGCAGCAGGCGATCGGGCCTGGAGTCGTCGACGACCAGGACGGTGACCCTTTCGGGCCCGGCCGCGTCGGCCCAGCGCCGGACGAACCGGTCGTGTCGGTGGCGGTGCCAGAACACTCTGGCGGCCCGATCGTCGGGGTCGTCCTTCAGCAGCTCGGTCAGCCAGTCCTCGTACTTGGTGGACATCCCGCTCTGGACGTGCTGCTGCCACTGGGAGGGAAGGATCTTGGTCAGGGGCCGCAGCGTGACCACCACGTGCGCCCGCTCGGCGCCGAGGTCCTCCACGACCCGCCCGGCGGCCTCCGCGTCGGCGTCGGCGAAGTACTCGCTGCTGACGACCTTCGTCTCGGTGCCGTCGTCTCGGGCGAAGGCCGCGGCCAGGCCGCTCCACGTGGGGCGGGCCGGGTCGCGGGGTGCCGGCGCGACGCCTTCGCCGACCTCGTCGACGGGGTTCCGCTTGGGGCTCGGCAGCCGAACGCCGTGCTCGGCGAGACGGTCGCGGGCGGCGTGGAGAGCCGCTTGGACCGCCGTGGTCCCGGTCTTGTGCGGGCCGACGTGAATGACGCTCGTGCCCGGCGGGAACGGTTCGACCCGGTCGTGCCCGCCCGGGTGCTCATTGGCGTCGCGCATCGCCAGAGATTAGCAGGGAAACTGCAGGTGAACGGGGACGCTGGGCCGACTGCGGCCACGACTCACCCGCACGGACGACCTCGAGTCCCAATCGCATGAGGATGACCAGAGCCGATACCCCGGCCCGGTCATCGCCGATAAGGGCCGACTCTTGACTGCCGCATCGAACACCAACGACAGGTCATCCGCATCTACCACTGCAGATCGAGCTCCTCGTCCACGGCGGGAAGATCGCCCGGGCCTGCGATCTGGCCCCGCATCATTTCGACCGCGCGACTGGAAGTGATATATCCGCCCTCATAAGCCTGCAACACTGCATGTGCCACCAATGGGCTCACGCGCAGCTTCTCAAGGTCGGGCTGCGGCACCCAACCGAGCGAGTCCATGAATTCAGCATGTGTCGGGCGACATCCGCCCCATTCCTTCGCCTGCGCCTCGTCCACGGCCCCGGCCAGTTCGGCCTGTCGGATCGCCAGGCTCCAGGAGACCTGGTAACCGGCGGCGATGCCTACCAGATCACTCCGCTTCAACGGCTCGGCCTTACGAGTGAGCACCCTAGACGGAAGGAGGAACTCCGAGGCGAACGCGTCGATCAGGGCCTCTTTCTCGTCCTTGGCGGTGTGCACGGCTATATCACTGGAGTACTCGTCTCCCAGAAAGACATGGCCGAGTTCATGGGCGGCGGTTGACCGGCGTCTTCCGAAGTCCTGTCCTAGGTTGACGACCGAGACCGCGTAATCACCGTTGATAACACTCGCTCCGTCGCCGTCAAGATCCACTACCGAGTACAGCACTCCAATCCGTTCGGCAATAGACATCAAGCTTCCGGTCGGCCCGGCTCCCATCCTGAGCTGGCGACGAAGCCACATGGCGGCGTCGCGAGCCGCTGACGGCGAGTCCACGGATCCGGCCGAGTAGGTGACCAGCTTCGGCATTCGGAGCACCCTCACCTCACACAGGTGGCGAACATCGTCGAGCCAGGACACGAGTGCAGTCTGTACTCTGAACGCCGCGCGTTCCCCGCGGGTGGTCTCTTCCGCGACGAGTCCGCTGCGGCGAGATATCACCTGAGGTGGGTCCTCTAGGAACTGATTGAGGGGCATGCGCAGAACTCTGGACAGCCTCGCGAGCTCCATCCCGTCGATACGGCGCTCGCCCCGCTCGATCTTGGAGACGACGGTCCGGTCGTCCAGGCCTATCCGCTGTGCGAGCTCCTGCTACGACAGGCCCTCTGCCACTCTGGCTCGCCTGACCCGCTCGCCGACAGCCGACCATTCCTGCTCAAGCTTCATGTAGCGATAATCGCACACATGGCGGCGCCGCATGGGCGAGGAGGGCGTTAGATGCGGGAGCTCTATGAGATAACTGTCGGCGTACCGGCGAAAACGTCCCAAACATGCTAAGGAATCAATTTCATCCCAGACAACCCAGATACCACATCTTGCCGGTGGAGCAGCCGGTCGTCCCGACGCACCACCGTTCGAGAATCACCGCGGCCCCCGGACCGGTGGTCCGGGGGCCGCGGTTCGGCGTTAGCCGGTCCTAGGACTTCTTGCGGAGCTCTTCTTCGTTCCGGTGAAGGTCGTCCAGGCCGCCGCACATGAAGAAGGCCTGCTCGGGGAAGTGGTCGTACTCCCCTTCGGCGATCTTCTTGAAGGCCTCGACGGTCTCCTTGACCGGCACGAAGGAACCTTCGACGCCGGTGAACTGCTTGGCCGCGTAGGTGTTCTGCGACAGGAACCGCTCGATCCGGCGGGCCCGGCCCACCGTCAGCTTGTCCTCTTCCGACAGCTCGTCCATACCGAGGATCGCGATGATGTCCTGCAGCTCGTTGTACTTCTGCAGGATCTGCTTCACCTGTCCGGCCACGGCGTAGTGCTCGCTGCCGACCACCTCGGGCTCGAGGATGCGGGAGTTCGACGCCAGCGGGTCGACCGCCGGGTAGATGCCCTTGTCGGAGATCTTCCGCTCCAGGTTCGTCGTCGCGTCCAGGTGGGTGAACGCGGTGAACGGCGCCGGGTCGGTGTAGTCGTCCGCGGGGACGTAGACCGCCTGCATCGAGGTGATGGCCTTGCCGCGGAGCGAGGTGATCCGCTCCTGCAGCTCGCCCATCTCGTCGGCGAGGGTCGGCTGGTAACCGACCGCCGAGGGCATGCGGCCCAGCAGGGCCGAGACCTCGGAGCCGGCCTGGGTGAACCGGAAGATGTTGTCGATGAACAGCAGCACTTCCTGGTTCTTGACGTCCCGGAAGTACTCGGCCATCGTCAGCGCCGACAGGGCCACGCGCAGACGCACGCCCGGCGGCTCGTCCATCTGGCCGTAGACCAGCGAGGTCTTGTCGAGCACGTCGGCCTCGTCCATCTCGAGGATGAGGTCGTTGCCCTCACGGGTGCGCTCGCCGACGCCGGCGAACACCGACGAACCGCCGAAGTTGTGGGCCACGCGGATGATCATCTCCTGGATGAGCACCGTCTTGCCCACACCGGCGCCGCCGAACAGGCCGATCTTGCCGCCCTTCACGTACGGCGCGAGCAGGTCGATGACCTTGATGCCGGTCTCCAGCATCTCCGTCTTCGGCTCCAGCTCGGCGAACGCGGGCGCGTGCCGGTGGATCTCCCAGTGGTCGTCGGCCTGGAGCTCCTCGCCCTCCTTGAGGTTGAGGCAGTCACCGAGGACGTTGAAGACCTTGCCCTTGATGCCGTCGCCGACCGGGACCTTGATCTGCGAGCCGGTGTCGCGCACCTCGGTGCCGCGGATCAGGCCGTCGGTGGGCGCCATGCAGATCGCGCGGACCTGGTTGTCGCCCAGGTGCTGGGCCACCTCCATGGTCAGGGTCTGCGTTTCGCCGCCGTAGTCGATGTCGACGTGCAGCGCGTTGTAGATCTCGGGCATGGCGTTGCGCGGGAACTCGACGTCGACGACCGGCCCGATGACCCGTACGACGCGCCCCACTCCATCAGTGTCAGTCATCGTCACTCTCTTCCTGCGGCGGAAAGGGCACTGGCCCCGCCCACGATTTCGCTGATCTCCTGCGTGATCGCCGCCTGCCGCGCCGCGTTCGCGCTCCGCCGCAGGGTCTTGATCATCTCTTCGGCATTGTCGGTGGCGGCCTTCATGGCTCGACGCCTGGACGCCGACTCGCTGGCCGCCGCGTCGATGAGCGCCGCGTAGATGCGAGTCGTCAGGTACTTCGGCAGCAGCGCGTCGAGCAGCGCCTCCGGGTTCGGCTCGAAGTCGTAGTCGGGGAGCAGCACGTGCTCGTCGAGCTCGTGCTCCTCCACTTCCTCGACCTCGAGGGGAGCCAGCTGCCGCGGTTCGGGGGACTGCGTCAGCAGCGAGACGAACCGGGTGTGGACAATGTGCAGTTCGTCCACTCCGAGGATACCGTCTTCTCCCGGGTGCTCGCCCTCGTCGTCGGCTCCCGACATGAACGCCGACAGCAGCGTCCTGGTGATCTCCTGGGCGTCCGAGACCTTCGGCTGCTCGGAGAACCCCGTCCACGACTGCTCGATCGGGCGGTCGCGGAACTGGTAGTAGGCCACGCCCTTGCGGCCGGCGATGTACAGCACCGGCACCTTGCCCTCCTCGGACAAGCGGGTCAGCAGCTGCTCGGCGGTCTTGATCACGTTGGCGTTGTACGCCCCGCACATGCCCTTGTCCGAAGTCACCAGCAGCACGCCCGCCCGCCGCACCTGCTCGCGCGGCTTGAGCAGCGGGTGGTCGATCGAGGCGTTGGACGCCAGCGACGTCATGACCCCGGTCATCGCGCGGGCGTACGGCAGTGACGCCTCCACCCGTTCCTGCGCCTTGGCGATGCGGCTCGTGGCCACCAGTTCCATCGCCTTGGTGATCTTCTTGATGGACTGGGTCGACTTGAGCCGCTGCCGCAGCACTCGAAGCTGCGCTGACATGGCTAACCCTTCTTGACGCGTTTGACGGTCTCGACGTCGACTTCGCCCTCGAGCGCTTCCTCGGGCTCCTCGTTCACGTTGACGTCGTCGGACGAGGCCTTGAACATCTGCTTGAACTTGGCGATGGCGCTCTTGAGGGTCTGCTCGATGTCGCCCTCGACCTTGGTCTTGCCCTCGCCGAGGGTCGCGATGACGTCGGCGTGGTTGGACCGCATGTAGGAGAGGAACTCGGATTCGAAGCGCCGGACCTCGCCCACGGGGATGTCGTCGATCCCGCCGGAGACGCCCGCCCAGATGGAGATGGTCTCCTCGCCCATCGGGAGCGGCTCGGCCACGCCCTGCTTGAGCAGTTCGACCATGCGCAGGCCGCGCTCGAGCTGGGCCCGGGAGGCCGCGTCCAGGTCCGAGGCGAAGGCCGAGAAGGCCTCCAGCTCGCGGTACTGGGCCAGGTCGAGTCGCAGCGAACCGGCCACCGAGCGCATGCCCTTCGGCTGGGCCGCGCCACCGACACGGGACACCGACGTACCGACGTTGATGGCCGGACGGACGCCCGAGTTGAACAGGCCCTCTTCGAGGAAGACCTGGCCGTCGGTGATGGAGATGACGTTGGTCGGGATGAACTGCGAGATGTCGCCGGCCTTGGTCTCGATGATCGGCAGACCCGTCAGGGACCCGCCGCCGAGCTCGTCGGACAGCTTCGCGCAGCGCTCCAGCAAACGGGAGTGCAGGTAGAACACGTCACCGGGGAAGGCCTCGCGGCCCGGGGGACGGCGCAGCAGCAGCGACACGGTCCGGTAGGCCTCGGCCTGCTTCGACAGGTCGTCGAAGACGATGAGCACGTGCTTGCCCTGGTACATCCAGTGCTGGCCGATGGCCGAACCGGTGTAGGGGGCCAGGTACTTCAGGCCGGCGGGCTCGTCGGCGTTGGCCGCGACGATGGTGGTGTACTCCATCGCGCCGTGGGCCTCGAGCATCGCCTTGACGCCGGCGACGGTCGAGCCCTTCTGGCCGATCGCCACGTAGATGCAGCGCAGCTGCTTCTTCGGGTCGCCCGACTCCCAGTTGGCGCGCTGGTTGATGATCGTGTCGATGCAGACCTGGGTCTTGCCGGTCTTGCGGTCGCCGATGATGAGCTGGCGCTGGCCGCGGCCGATGGCGGTCATCGAGTCGATGGCCTTGATGCCGGTCTCGACCGGCTCGGTCACCGGCTGGCGGCTCATGACGTTCGGGGCCTGCAGTTCGAGCTCGCGCTCGGTCTCGGCCTCGATGTCGCCCAGGTCGTCGATCGGGGCGCCCAGGGCGTCCACGACACGGCCGAGGAACTTGTCGCCGACCGGCACGGACAGGACCTTGCCGGTCCGCTTGACCGTCTGGCCCTCGGCGACCTTGACCGGGTCGCCCAGGAGGACGACGCCGATCTCGCGGACGTCGAGGTTCAGGGCCAGGCCCATCACGCCGCCTTCGAACTCGAGGAGCTCGTTGGCCATGGCCGAGGGCAGTCCCTCGACGAAGGCGATGCCGTCGCCGGCGCTGGTGACGGTTCCGACCTCTTCGCGCGAGACGTCCGGCCGGTAGGACGAGACGTAGTCGTCAAGCGCGCTACGGATCTCATCAGAGGAGATGGTCAATTCAGCCATCTGAACGTTTCCCTTTCTATGGTTACCGGCTGGATCTCAGCGTCCGGCCAAGGCTTGGCGGGCTTCGTCGAGGCGCCGGGAGACGGTGCCGTCCCACAGGTCGGAGCCGACCTGCACCCGGATGCCCCCGACGATCGCCGGGTCGACGGTGATCTTGACGCCGACCGGGCGGCCGTATACGAGACTGAGCTTGGCGGCGAGCTTGCGTTCGCCGGACTCGTCCAGGGGCTTCGCCACGGTGATGTAAGCCACCGCCTCGTCGCGGGCCGCCGCGGCGGCCTCGACGAGGTGCTCCAGCGACGCGTGGAAGCCGCGACCGCCGATGCCGTAGCAGGCGGCGGCTGCGAGCTTGACCGTCACCGGCTCGGCTTTGCCGTCGAGCAGGCGCTCGACCAGGATCGCCCGACCTTTGGAGTCGGACCCGGACGAGTCCAATACTGACGACAGTTCGGCGTCGCCGTCAACCAGGCGCCCGAAGCGGAACAGCTGGTCCTCGATCTCGGGCAGGGTGCCTTCCTTCGCTCCGGCTCCGAGCAGCGCCTCCACGGCGAGCCTCTCGCAGCCGTCGACGAGCTCGGCCGGGCTGCCCCAGCGGCCTCGCACCAGCGTGGCCACGACGTCGGCCGCGGCCTCGCCGACCTGGTCGGCGAGCAGTCGCCGGACCAGGCCCTCCCGGTCGTCCGCCTCACGGGCGGGGTCGGACAGGGCGCGACGCAGCCGAGGCTGGTCGACGAGGAACCGCGTCACGTCCAGCAGCTGATCGCCGCACTCGGTGAGCTGCTCGGCCGTGGCCCCGGAGGCGAACGCCTCCAGGGTGGCACGGCCGGCCTCGATGCTTTCGCGTCCAGTCGTCGACATCAGCGCGCTCCGCTCGCTTCGCTGGCCGCGTCATCGCTCATCTCGGCGAGGAACTGGTCGACGGTCGCCTCGGTGGCGGCGTCCTCGTCCAGTCGCTGCGCGATGATCTTGCCGGCCAGGTCCACGGCCAGGTTGCCGACCTCGCTGCGCAGCTCGCGGACGAGCTGCTGGCGCGAGGCCTCGACCTGCGCGTGGCCGGCCGCGATGATGCGGTTGGCCTCCTCACGGGCGGAGACGAGGATCTCCTCCTTCGAGGCGACCGCGTCGGCGCGGGCCTCGTCGCGGATGGCCGCGGCCTCTTCCTGGGCGGTGGCGAGCTTGCGGCGGTACTCCTCGAGCGTCTGATTGGCCTCTTCCTGAGCCCGCTCAGCCCGCTCGATCCCTCCTTCGATCGCGTCTACTCGTGCTTCGAAGGTCTTCTCCATACGCGGGAAGACGAACTTCATCAGCACGAAGCACAGCAGACCGAAGGCGATCGCACCTACGACGATCTCTTGCCAGACCGGGATGAGGATCCCGGCCCCTCCTTCGGCGGCGTGAATCATGATCGCTCCGTTTGTCGATTAAGAGAGGGCGAAGGCGAGGACCAGGCCGAACAGCGCCAGCACCTCGACCAGGGCGAAGCCCATGAACAGCATCGGGCGGGTGATGCCGGCCGACTCGGGCTGGCGGGCGGTGGCGGTGATCCACGCGGCGAAGATCAGGGCAACACCGATACCGGGGCCGATCGCAGCGAGGCCGTAACCGACGACGTTGAGAGTGCCTTCCATGGCGTTTTTCTCCTAGGTGTCAGCGTGGCGTGTCCGTCACGCGCACGATTTTTTCAATTCGAAACCTTGTTGGGGCGGACGCCCGTTCCGAGCGGGCGCTCAGTGCTCGTCCGCGAGGGATCCCTGGATGTACATGCCGGTCAGCAGCGTGAAGACGTAGGCCTGCAGGAGGATGACGATCAGCTCGAAGAAGGTCATGGCGATGCCCATGGCGAAGGAGAAGACCGACAGCCCCTGGATGAAGACGTTGCCGGAGTTCAGCAGCTCGAATCCGCCGAGGATGAACACCAGCAGGATGAGGTGGCCGGCGAACATGTTCGCGAACAGACGCAGGGCGAGCGTGACCGGGCGCAGGATGAGGTTCTGCAGGAACTCGATCGGGATCAGCAGCGGGTAGATGAACCACGGCGCGCCCGGCGGGACGCAGGTCTGCTTCATGTAGCCGACGAAGCCGTGCTTCCGGATGCCCACGTAGTTGTAGACCATCCAGGAGATGATGCCGAGTGTCGCGGGGAATGCGATGTGCGCGTTCGGGGAGATCTGGATGCCCGGGACGATCGCCCAGAAGTTCATGATCAGGATGAAGAAGAACAGCGTCGCCAGATAGGGCGCGAAGCGCACGCCGACTTTCTTGCCGAGCAGGTCGATGGCGACCGTGTCGCGGATGAAGCCGTAGGCGGACTCGGCCATCCACTGCCGCTTGGTGGGGACGATCCGCGGCTTGCGGTAGGCCCAGAGGAAGAACGCGACGAGAACGGCGACGGTGAGCCACACCGCGAAGGTGATCGTCGTGAACATGTTGGCGAGCGCAGTGTCGCTCAGACCCGTGAACCAGTCACGGAAGTCGAAGCTCCCGATCCCGGGAGGGAAGTGGCTCTCTTCAGCGGCCAGCACCTTGGCTGAGTCGGTCACCGAGTCACGCCTCTCAGTCAGTGTCGGTCAATTACGGCGACATCTGCTTGATCAGCAGGAACATACCTGCTGCAGCACCGACAAGCATCCCTACCAGGAGCCCGACTTTGGGCAGTCCGAGCCACAGGTCGACGAGATAGCCGACACCACCCCAGAAGATGATGCCGGACAAGAGATATCCCAGAGCTCGCCAGCCCATCTCCGAACCGTCGGGCTGAGGCTTGTCATCGGGGGAATTCCTGTCGGCCATGTCGCGATGAACTCTAACAGGACCTGCGTGGCAAGCGCCCGCCGGGCTCACTGGGGGTGAGCAGTGCCAGGGCGCTTTTGTCAACCTCAATGCAACCGGCGTGTAATGGAAATCAGGGCCGATCGTCAAGTTCGATATAGGGGATTTTCGCCCTGTATAGCCAAATACCTTGCGCGATGAGCCAGGCCAGCGCCCCCGCGATGATGCCGAAGGCCATCGGCCACACCACATCCCAGCCGGTGACGCGGACCGCCCACAGTGCAGTGCCGAATAGCGCCAACTTGACCATGTACGTGAGCAACGCCACGGGAAGAGTGAGACGAAGATCTATCTTTTCGGCCGCGGCGACGGCCCACACCGAGCCGGCGAAGCCGCCGGCGGCGAGGACGACGCCCGTCGCGGCCCCGACGGCGCCGCTCGGCCCGTCGGCGATCAGGGCCGCCGCCGAGGCGGCCGCGGCCGTGGCCGCCGACACGATCAGGCACGGTCCGAGGAAGCCGCGGGAGGCCTTCACTGGCGCCCTTCGAGTGCCTCGGCGACCGGTTCGAGCGCCTCCACGAGCTGGTCGGCTATGGCCGCGTAGGTCGGCCGGCCCAGGCCCCACGGGTCGGACAGGTCCGACTCGGGGAAGTCGCCGCGCCGTTTGGCGGCCGCGGCGACCAGCGCCGGCCCGCGCTCGGTCGGGCCGCCCTCGGGCAGCTCGTCGCGGCAGGCGGCGGCGATCTCGCCGAACTGGCGGACCAGGAAGGTCTTGTCGACCGCCTCGGGGAACCGGTCGGCGATGTACTCGACGTGACCGACGGTGGCGACCAGGACCAGGTCGGCGCTCTCGAGGTGGGCCCGCTCGATCTGCCTGGCGATGTGGCCGCCGGGTTCGAAGCCGCGGTCCTCGAGTTCGAGGCGCGAGTTCTCCTGCATCGGCTCGCCCTGGTGGTAGCTGGAGGTGCCGGCGCCGTGGTTGAGCACGTCGTCGCCGGTCAGGCCGTCGAGGATGCGCTCGGATATCGGCGAGCGGCAGATGTTGCCGGTGCAGACGTGCAGCACCGTGAACGGCGCGCTCATCCCTCGCCTCCCAGTTCGGCCTCTTCGAGGTCTTCGGTCCGGTCCTCGGGGCGCTCGCCGGGGCCGTAGCCGTCGGCGTCGAGGACCTCGGGCACGACCTTGCGGATCTGCTCGAGGCTCAGGGCTCCCCCGCGCAGGAGCTGCGGCGGCTCCGAGACGCAGTCGACGATCGTCGACGGCACGCTCTCTTCCGAGGGACCGGCCTCCAGGTACACGGTGACCGCCGAGCCGAGCTGAGTCTTCGCGTCGGCGGCGGTCGCGGCGGGCGGACGGCCGGTCTTGTTGGCCGAGGAGACGGCCATCGGGCCGGTCTGCTTGAGCAGTTCGAGCGCGAGCGGGTGCAGCGGCATGCGCACCGCGACCGTCCCGCCGGTGTCGCCGAGGTCCCAGGTCAGGGTCGGGGTGTAGGGCACGACCACGGTCAGCGGGCCGGGCCAGAAGGCGTCGATGAGCTCCTTGGCCGAATCCGAGATGTCCGAGGCGATGCCGTCGAGGGCGCGCTTGGAGCCGATGAGCACCGGCGGGGCCATGTCGCGGCCGCGTCCCTTGGCTTCGAGCAGCGCCCGGACGCCGTTGTGGGAGAAGGCGTCGCAGCCGATCCCGTAGACGGTGTCGGTGGGAATCACCACGAGTTTGCCGCCGGAGACGGCCCGGGCGGCGGACTTGAGTCCGGTGGCTCGGTCTTTGATCTTCCTGCAGTTGAACAGCCTCACGGCGTCAAGCCTAGCTTTCCGGTCGCGAAGCGCGGACGGCCCGCCAGGTCCGAGTGGTCGCGGACGTCGACGAACCCCGACATCCGCAGGATCTCCGGTGCGGCCTTCTCGTGCGTGTCGTCGTGCTCGAAACCGAACCAGCCGCCGGGCCGGAGCCAGCGCGCGGCGCGCGCGGCGAGCGGCTGGATGACCGCGAGTCCGGCCTCGTTGGCGTAGACCGCGCCGCTGGGGTCGTACGTGACCTCCGGGGCGACCTCGATGTCGATCGGCACGTACGGCGGGTTGGCGACCACCAGGTCGACGCTGCCGTCGAATTCGGCGAGCGTGGTCGCGGCGACCGCGTCGGCGAGGACGGCGGTCGCCCCGGTCTCGCTCAGGTTGGCCTGGGTCCACTCGAAGGCGTCGGGGTCGTGCTCGACGGCCCAGACCCGGGAGTCGGGCCGTTCGGTCGCGATGGCGTGGGCGATCGCGCCGGAGCCGGAGCAGGCGTCGATGACCAGGCCGCCTTCGGGCAGGTGCTCCAGCGCCCAGTCGACCAGCAGCTCGGTCTCGGGCCTGGGCACGAACACGCCCGGGCCGACGGCGATCTCGCCGTAGCGGAAGGGCGCCGATCCGGTCAGGTGCTGGAGGGGGACGCGCTCGCAGCGGCGGCCGATGAGGGTCTCGAACCGGGCGAACTGGTCCGGATCGGGCGCACCGGAGGCGAGCAGCATGCCGCGGGTGCGTCCGGTGACGTGAGCGGCCAGCAGCTCGGCGTCGACTCGAGGCGAGGGCACGCCGGCCCGTTCGAGGAGTCGGGCGGCCTCGGCGATGAGCTCGGGCCAGGCGCGGCCGGTCATCGGCCCCCGGCCAGTCGCTCGGCGCGGTCGGCGGCGGCGAGGGCGTCGAGGACCTCGTCGAGTTCGCCGTTCATGACGTGGTCGAGGTTGTAGGCGGTGAAGCCGATGCGGTGGTCGGTGAGCCGGTTCTGCGGGAAGTTGTAGGTGCGGATGCGCTCGGAGCGGTCGGCGGTGCGCACCTGCGAGCGGCGGGCCTCCCCGGCCGCCGCTTCGGCCTCCTCCTGCTGCTTGGCGAGCAGGCGGGCGCGGAGCACGCGGAGGGCGGCCTCCTTGTTCTGCAGCTGGCTCTTCTCGTTCTGGGAGGTGACGACGATGCCGGTGGGCTCGTGCGTGAGCCGCACCGCCGAGTCGGTGGTGTTGACCGACTGGCCTCCGGGGCCGGAGGAGCGGTACACGTCGATGCGGACGTCGTGCATGTTCAGTTCGACGTCGACCTCCTCGGCCTCGGGCATGACCACCACCGCCGCGGCCGAAGTGTGGACGCGGCCCTGCGACTCGGTGACCGGGACGCGCTGGACGCGGTGGACGCCGCCTTCGAACTTCATGCGCGACCACACGCCGTTGCCGCCTTCGGGCGTGCCCTTCGTGCGGACGGCGATCGAGGCGTCCTTGACGCCGCCGAGGTCGGTCGGGGCGTGCTCCAGGGTCTCCACCGTCCAGCCCTGCCGCTCGAAGTAGCGCAGGTACATGCGCAGCAGGTCCCCGGCGAACAGGCCGGACTCCTCGCCGCCGGCACCGGCCTTGATCTCGATGATCACGTCCTTGGAGTCGTCGGGGTCGCGCGGGATCATCAGCTCGGCGAGCTTCGACTCGAGCTCGGGGATGAGCACTCGCAGCCGCTCGGCCTCGTCGCCGAAGTCGGCGTCCTCGCCGGCGAGCTCCTCGGCGGTCTCCAGGTCGCCCTTGGCCGACTCGATCTCGGCGGCGGTCTTGGCGATCGGCGTCAGTTCGGCGTAGCGGCGGCCGACACGCTTGGCCTGCACCGGGTCGGCGTGGAGGGCGGGGTCGCCCATCTGCGCCTCGAGGTCGGCGTATTCGGCCAGCAGCGAGGCGAGGCGGTTGTCGGCGACGGTGGTCATGGTGGTCCCTTCGTGGGAGGAGGCGGTCGGCAGTCGGAGACGAAAAAGCGCAGCGCCCGTGCCGTTGACACGAGCGCTGCGCACTGAAGCTACTTGCCGGCCTTGGCTTTCTCCTGGACCTTGGCGTAGCGGGCCTTGAACTTGGCCACGCGACCGCCGGTGTCGAGGATGCGCTGCTTGCCGGTGTAGAACGGGTGGCACTTGTTGCAGGTCGCAGCCTGGATCTTGCCGCTGGTCGCCGTCGAGCGGGTGGTGAAGCTGTTCCCGCAGGAGCAGGTCACCTCCGTGACGACGTATTCAGGGTGGATCCCCTGTTTCATGGTGTCCCTCTCTTTCGGTCGCCGGGTCGGCCCGCGCTGGTCGGGCCGTGAACCGGTACCGCATCGTGCCCCAGGGCCGGGGCGCTTGGCTGGGCCGGTCGTGGACCGCGGGGCGCCCGGGGGCGGCCCGCGAACCGTGGACAGGCTCGGTAACGACAGGTGCGCGACCTGCGCACCGATAATCGATCTTAAGCCGTGAGGCCGCTCTCAACCAGAGCGGCCTCACTACTCGGAAGGCATCGACTTGACGATCCCCATGAGGAACTCGGCGTTCGTCTGGGTCTTCTTGAGCCGGTCGAGCAGGAGATCGATGGCCTGCTGCGACTCGAGCGAGCCCAGGACCCGGCGGAGTCGCAGCATGACCGCCTGCTCCTCGGTGCTCATCATGAGCTCGTCCTTGCGGGTGCCCGACTGGTGCACGTCGATGGCCGGCCAGGTGCGCTTCTCGGCGATCTTGCGGTCCAGGCGCAGCTCGGCGTTGCCGGTGCCCTTGAACTCCTCGAAGATGACCGTGTCGCCCATGGAACCGGTCTCGACCAGCGCGGTGGCGATGATCGTCAGCGAACCGCCGTGCTCGATGTTCCGGGCCGCGCCCAGGAACCGCTTGGGCGGGTAGAGCGCCGTGGAGTCGATGCCGCCCGACAGGATGCGTCCCGAGGCGGGCGAGGCGTTGTTGTACGCCCGGCCGAGCCTGGTGATCGAGTCCAGCAGCACCACCACGTCGTGACCGAGCTCGACCAGACGCTTGGCGCGTTCGATCGCGAGTTCGGAAACGGTGGTGTGGTCCGTCGGCGGCCGGTCGAAGGTCGAGGCGATGACCTCGCCCTTGACCGAGCGCTGCATGTCGGTGACCTCTTCGGGCCGCTCGTCGGCGAGCACCACCATCAGGTGGCACTCCGGGTTGTTGGTGGTGATCGCGTTGGCGATCGCCTGCAGCACCATCGTCTTGCCGGCCTTGGGCGGGGAGACGATCAGGGCGCGCTGGCCCTTGCCGATCGGGGCCACCAGGTCGACGATCCGAGTGGTGTACGCGTTCGGCTCGGTCTCCAGGCGCAGGCGCTCGTTCGGGTACAGCGGCGTGAGCTTGTAGAACTCGTCGCGGCTCTTGGCGTCGTCGGGGCTCATGCCGTTGACGGTGTCGAGGCGCACCAGCGGGTTGTACTTCTCGCGGCGCTGCTTGCCGCCGCCACCGCCGCCGCCGTTGTCATCGCCGCCGCGGCCGGGCTTGACCGCGCCGGTGATCGCGTCACCGCGGCGCAGCCGGTGCTTGCGCACCTGCGACATCGACACGTACACGTCGTCCGGGCCGGCCAGGTAGCCGGTGGTGCGGATGAACGCGTAGTTGTCGAGGATGTCGAGAATGCCGCCGACGGGGACGAGCTGCTCGTCGTTGCCGCCGCGTTCGAAGTCCTCGTTGCCGCGGTTGTTCGACGAGCGGCGCCGGTCGGAGCGGTCGCGGCGCTTGCGGCGCCGTCCGTTGCCCTCGCCCTGCTGGTCGCCGCGCTGTTCGGAGCGCTGCTCAGTGCGCTGGTCGGTGCGCTGCTCGGTCTCGGAGACGTCGGTGTCGGCGCGTTCGCCCTGCTCGGCGCGCTCCCCGCCGCGGACGCGGCGGCGGCGGACCGGGCGTTCCTCTCCGGACTCGTCGGTCGCGGTGCTCTTGCCGTTCTCGCCGGCCGACTCGCCGCTCTCGGCGGCCGGCTGGGCCGCTTCGCGGTCGTCGGCGCGGCGGCGCGGCTGGGGCGGCCCTGCCGGACGCGTGGCGCGGCGGGCCGCGTTGCTCTGGCTCTCGGCGCTCTCGGACTGCTCGGCCGCGGGCGCTTCGACGGCCGCGTCGGACTCGGTGGTCGATGTGTGTTCGGTGTCAGGCACTGGCGGGGCCTCCTGTTCTGCGCTGGCACCGCCGGGCTCCGAGCCGTCCGCCTGCCGCGTCTGGATGGCCGCGATGAGCTCGCTCTTGCGCATCCGGCCAACGCCGGTGATGCCGAGCGATTGCGCCATCTGCTGGAGCTCGGGCATCAGCATGGATGCCAAACCGGTTCCTGCCCGGCGACGCTTCTTGGTCTCCGGGAGAGTTCCCGGAGCCGACGCCGCACTGTTCCGGTCCGACGTCGTGCCGGTGGTGTCGCTCAATGGATTCCTTCCCTGGCGGATAACTTCGAACGATATTCGAGGAGTTTCCGCTTCTTTCAAATAGCCGCAATGCCGATGTTCTGGTTTGCGTCCCGCCATCGCGTCGCCCACCTCGCGCTGCCGGATTGGTCGCGGTGGTGGTGGTGCAACAGCTGGTACCGGGTACACCCGGGACGTCCCGCGATGCGGGCGGCCCCTGTTGAGGCGGCGCCTCAGGTTCTGCGACTCGACGGCCTGCGATAGATGATCGACGCGCACGGTGTGACACGTGATTGCGATCCTCACCAGAGCCGGGGCTCAAGTGCCACAAGTGGAACTTCACGGATGCGAAGTCGGAGCTGTGCCATGTCACGCTGGAGCTATGCAAAGTCACAAATCCATGATTGAGGGTGATGACCCAAACAAGAGATCAGGCGTGCGCTGGATGCGCCGCAGCTGTTGTGACTACTAGCATAATCAAGGCTTCAAGCAGTCACGACACCGGGTGGTCGTCTACGAGGAATAGTAGCGCACTCTCACCATTCTCACCAACGGACCCGAGGATCACTCGTTTTCCGGCCGTCACCTCGCCCGCGGAACCGTAAATCGGCCCTGGTGGGCACTATCGTAGCGCCTCCGGCGACATCGAGGCGGAGCGCCTCGAAACCGGCGGGTTCGACCGGCACGGCCGCACCGTCCACGCACAGGGCGATCACCGTCGGCCCCGCCCCCGAGATCGCCGCGGCGACCCCGGCGGAACGCAACCGGTCCAACAAGTCGGCGCTCTCGGGCATTCCCGCAGCCCGATACGACTGGTGCAGCCGGTCGGCAGTGGCCTCGAACAGGCGCGAGGGCTTGCGCGTGATCGCCTCGACCAGCAGCGCCGCCCGCGACAGGTTGAACACCGCGTCGGCGTGCGGGACCTGCTCGGGCAGCGCCGCGCGCGCGGCCGCCGTCAGCCCCTCCGAGGCGGGCACGAACACCCACGGACGGACCCGAGGCGACGGATCGACGCCGACCGCCTGCGCACCGTCCTCCGTGGTGTAGGCGATGGTGAACCCGCCCAGCAGGCACGGGGCCACATTGTCGGGATGACCCTCGATCTCGCTGGCCAGCGCCAGCTTCTCGGCGCGGCTCATGCGCCCCGCGGCGAGTTCGTCGGCCAGCAGGATCCCCGCGATGATCGCGGCCGACGACGAACCGAGGCCCCGCGCGTGCGGGATCCGGTTGCGGCACTTGAGCCGGAGCCCGGGAGCCTCGACGCCGAGCGTCTCGAAGGTACGGAGCATAGTGGAGGCGACGAGGTGCCGCTCGTCGGTGGCCACGGCGCCGGCACCGTGGCCCTCCACTTCGACCACGACGGCGGAGTCGGTGGCCTCGGCGGTGACCTCGTCGGTCAGGTCGAGCGCCAGTCCGAGCGCGTCGAAGCCGGGCCCGAGGTTGGCCGAGGTGGCCGGAACGCGCGCGGTGGCGGTCCGACCGAGGGGGACCGCCGACATCACAGCCCCAGCGCGGTCGCGGTCTGGACCACGTCGACCGGGATCGTCTGCGGCTGCGGAGCGGTGGAAACCGCCCAATCGGGGTCTTTCAGACCATTTCCTGTGACAGTGCACACAACGGTCTGACCTTTGCCGAGCCAGCCGGCCTCGGCCTGTTTGAGCAGCCCGGCCACGCTGGCGGCGCTGGCGAGCTCTACGAAGACGCCTTCGCTGCGCGCCAGGAGCATGTAGGCGGCGTGGATCTCGCGGTCGGTGGCGGCGATGATCTTGCCGCTGGACTCCTTCTCGGCGTCGAGCGCCTTCGTCCACGAGGCGGGGTTGCCGATGCGGATCGCGGTCGCGATCGTCTGCGGGTGCTCCACGACGTGCCCGCCTACGATCGGCGCGGCCCCGGCGGCCTGGACGCCGAGCATCCGCGGCAGCTTGGTGACGTTGCCGGCCTCGTGGTCCTCGCCGTAGCCGAGCCAGTAGGCGGTGATGTTCCCGGCGTTGCCGACCGGGAGGCAGTGCACGTCCGGGGCGTCGCCGAGGACGGCGGCGACCTCGAAGGCGGCGGTCTTCTGGCCCTGGATCCGGTTGGGGTTCAGGTGGTTGACCAGTGTGACCGGGTAGTCCTGGGAGAGCTTGTCGGCGATGGCCAGGCAGTCGTCGAAGTTCCCTTCGAGCTGAAGCAGCTTGGCGCCGTGGACCAGCGCCTGCGCGAGCTTGCCGAGGGCGATCTTCCCGGCCGGGACGAGCACGGCGCAGGTGATGCCCGCGCGGGCGGCGTAGGCGGCCGCGGAGGCCGAGGTGTTGCCGGTCGAGGCGCAGATGACGGCCTTCGAGTCGGCTTCGACGGCCTTCGACACGGCCAGGGTCATGCCGCGGTCCTTGAAGGACCCGGTCGGGTTGAGTCCTTCGACCTTGAGGTAGACGTCGCAGCCGGTGCGTTCGGAGAGCACGGGGGCGGGCACGAGCGGCGTGCCGCCTTCGTGCAGCGTCACCACGGGGGTGGCGTCGGTGACCGGAAGCCGGTCGCGGAATTCCTCGATGAGACCGCGCCACCCCTGGCTCATAGCACTCTCGGACATGTCGTCCTATTCTCCTTCGACGCGCATGACGCTGGTGACCTGGTGCACCGACGCCAACTGCGACAGTTCCTCTACGGTGTCCGACAACTGGCGGTCGGAGGCGCTGTGGGTCACGACCACGAGCTGGGCCTCGTCCTCGCGGCCCGACTGGTGGACGGTCGCGAGGCTGACGCCGTGGTGGGCGAAGGTGGCCGCCACGCGGGCGAGCACGCCGGGCTCGTCGACGACGTCGAGACTGACGTGGTACCTGGTCTTGGCCTCGCCGATGGGTCGCACCGGCAGGTCCGAGTAGGCGGCCTCGGGCGGGAAGGCGGTGATGCCGCCGCGCTTGTTGCGCGCCACGGCCACGATATCGCCGAGAATGGCCGAGGCCGACTCGGTCCCCCCGGCTCCCGCTCCGTAGAACATCAGCTGTCCGGCCGATTCGGCCTGGACGAACACGGCGTTGTAGGCGCCGTTGACGTTCGCGAGCGGATGCGTGGCGGGGATCATCGCGGGATGGACCCGCACCGACACGCCGCCGTCCTCTTCGCGGGTCGCGATGCACAGCGGCTTGACCACGCGCCCTTCGGCGGCGGCCGAGGCGATGTCCGCCTGGCCGACCGCGGTGATGCCCTCGCGGTGGACCTCGGAGAGGTCCACGTGGGTGTGGAACGCCAGCGAGGCGATGAGCGCGGCCTTGGCGGCGGCGTCGTAGCCGTCGACGTCGGCCGACGGATCGGCCTCGGCGTAGCCCAGCTCGGTGGCCTCGGCGAGCGCCTCGCCGAAGGTCGCGCCGGTCTGGGACATCTGCGTGAGGATGTAGTTGGTGGTGCCGTTGACGATGCCGAGGACCTGGTTGATCGTGTCGCCGTGGAGTGACTCGCGCAGCGGCCGCATCAGCGGGATCGCGGCGGCGGCGGCGGCCTCGTAGTACAGGTCCGCGCCGCCGGCCTTCGCGGCGGCGGCCAGGGCGGGCATGTCCTCGGCCAGAAGGGCCTTGTTGGCGGTGACCACGGACTTGCCTTCGCCGAGCGCGGCGGTGATCCAGTCGCGGGCCGGCTCGATGCCGCCGGCGACTTCGACGACGATGTCGACGTCGGCGCGCTTGATGAGCCCGAACGCGTCGGTGGTGAACAGCGACTGGTCGACCGGCAGGTGCGAGCGGTCGCGGTCGGTGCGCCGGACGGCGATGCCGGCGATCTCGACGCTCTCCCCCACTCGGGTCGCCAGCTCTTCCCCGCGCATTCGCATGAGGCGCACGACTTCACTGCCGACGGTGCCGCATCCGAGTAGCGCGAGTTTCATCGCTGGTTACCTTTCTGGTGGTTTCTAGCCCACGTCGAGACGCAGGAGGTCGTCTACCGTCTCTCGGGCGAGGATCACTCGGGCCTGGCCGTGTCGTACGGCGATGACGGGCGGGCGCGGAACGTGGTTGTAGTTCGAGCCCATGGACCTGCAGTAGGCGCCGGTGCCGGGCACGGCGAGCAGGTCGCCCGGCGCGACGTCGGCCGGCAGGAATTCATCTTTAACAACAATGTCGCCGGCTTCGCAATGCTTTCCCACTACGCGGGCGAGAACCGGCGCGGCCGAGGAGGAGCGCGAGGCGAGGGTGGCCGAGTACGAGGCGTCGTACAGGGCCGGGCGGATGTTGTCGCTCATGCCGCCGTCGACCGACACGTACAGGCGCGAGGCGCCCTGCGAGAGCCTGACGGGCTTGACCGTGCCGACCTCGTAGAGGGTGAAGACGGCCGGGCCGATGAGGGTGCGGCCGGGCTCGATGGACAGGCGCGGCGGCTCGATCCCGGCCGCGGCGCACTCGGCCTGGACGATCTTGCCGAGCGAGGCGGCGATGTCGGCCGGGGGCTGCGGGTCGTCCTGGCTGGTGTAAGCCATGCCGAAGCCGCCGCCGAGGTCGAGTTCGGGCAGGGCGATGCCGAACTCCTCCTGGAGCCGCAGCTGGAGGCGGACCGCTCGGGCCGCGGAGACCTCGAACGCGGCGGTGTCGAAGATCTGCGAGCCGATGTGCGAGTGGAGCCCGGCCAGTTCGAGGTGCTCGGAGGCGATGACGCGGCGGGCGGCCTCGTAGGCGTCGCCGTCGGCGAGCGAGAAGCCGAACTTCTGGTCCTCGTGGGCGGTGGCGATGTACTCGTGGGTGTGCGCCTCGACACCGACGTTGACGCGGACCATGACGTCGGGGCGGGCGCCGGTCTCGGCGGCGATGCGGTCGATCCGCTCGATCTCGGTGAACGAGTCGGCGACGATGCGGCCGAGGCCGAGCTCGACGGCCTGGCGCAGCTCGGCCGGGGACTTGTTGTTGCCGTGCAGGCCCAATCGGGCCGGGTCGATCCCGGCCGACAGGGCTACGGCCAGCTCCCCGGCGGTGCAGACGTCGACGTTCAGGCCCTCCTCGACGGCGGCGCGGAGCACGGCCTTGGAGCAGAAGGCCTTGGCGGCGTAGTACACCTCGGCGCCGTCGAACGCCTCGACCCAGGCGCGGCAGCGGGCCCGGAAGTCGTCCTCGTCGAGGATGTAGGCGGGGGTGCCGAACTCGGCGGCCAGATCGGCGACCGGGATGCCGCCGACGTGGAGGACGCCCTCGTCGGAGCGTTCGACGCCACGGGCCCACAGCTGCGGGAGCAGGGCGTTGACGTCGTCGGGCACGCTCAGCCAGTGCGGGCTCAGGGAGGAGAAGTCGCCGTGCATCGCACCGGCTTCGTGGATGCGCATTACATCCGCTCCGGGGCCGTGACGCCGAGCAGGGCGAGCGCGTTGGCGATGACCACGCGGGTGGCCTCGACCAGCCACAGGCGGGCCCGTCCGGTGTCGGTGAAGTCCTCGCCGGCGCGCGGCAGGACGCGGCAGTCGTTGTAGAACCGGTGGTAGGCCCCGGCGAGGTCCTCGGCGTAGCGGGCGATGCGGTGGGGTTCGCGCAGTTCGGCGGCGGAGGCCACGACGGCGGGGAACTCGGCGAGCGCCTTGAGCAGCTCGTTCTCGCGTTCGTGGGTCAGCAGTTCGGCGTCGTAGCCCTCGCCGCGGCCGAGGCCGAGTTCGGCGGCGTTGCGCAGGACTCCGGCGATGCGGGCGTGCGCGTACTGCACGTAGTAGACCGGGTTGTCGTTGCCGTGCTTGGTCCACAGGTCGATGTCGAGGTCGATCGGCGAGTCGGCGGAGTAGCGGGTGAGCGCGTAGCGGGTCGCGTCGACGCCGACGGCCTCGACGATGTCGTTGAGGGTCACCACGGTCCCGGCGCGTTTGGACATCCGCACCGGCGTGCCGTCGCGCAGGAGGTTGACCATCTGGCCGATGAGGATCTCGAGGGTGCCCGGCTCGTCGCCGAAGGCCCGGCTCATCGCCTGCATCCGGCCGACGTAGCCGTGGTGGTCGGCGCCGAGCATGAGCACCAGTTTGTCGAAGCCGCGCTCGCGCTTGTCGAGGTAGTAGGCGCAGTCGGCGGCGAAGTAGGTCCAGGAGCCGTCCGACTTCCTCAGCGGCCGGTCCTTGTCGTCGCCGAAGGTGGTGGTGCGCAGCCAGGTCGCGCCGTCGGCCTCGTAGACGTGCCCGTGCTCGGCGAGGCGCTCCACGGCGGCGTCGAGCTCGCCCTTGTCGTGGAGCTCCTTCTCGTTGAAGTAGACGTCGAAGTGGGTGCCGAACTCGGTGAGCGTCGTCTTGATCTCGTTGAACATCAGCTCGACGCCGGCGGTGCGGAAGACCTCGCGCGGGTCGTCGGACTCGAGGACCTCGGGGTGCCGCTTGACGACCTCGGCGGCGATCTCGTCGACGTAGGCGCCGCCGTACCCGTTCTCGGGGGTCGGCTCGCCTTTGGCCCGGGCCAGCAGCGAGGAGGCGAACCGGTCGATCTGGGAGCCGGCGTCGTTGAAGTAGTACTCGGAGACGACCTTCGCGCCGGAGGAGCGCATGATGCGCGCCAGCGCGTCGCCGACGGCGGCCCAGCGGGTGCCGCCGGCGTGGACGGGACCGGTGGGGTTGGCCGAGACGAACTCCAGGTTGACGTGGGCGCCTTTCATGGAGTCGTTGTAGCCGTAGGCGGTGCCTTCGGCGACGATCTCGCCGGCGATCCAGCCGGCGGCACCTGCGGCGAGGGTGACGTTGAGGAACCCCGGTCCGGCGATGTCGGCCTTGGCGATGCCCTCGGTGGTGGCGAGCCTGTCGGCGATCTCCTGAGCGAGCGCGCGCGGGTTCGTCCCCGCCCTCTTGGCGACCTGGAGGGCGATCGTCGAGGCGTAGTCCCCGTGCTCGGGGTTTCGGGGTCGCTCCACTGCCGTCTCGGGGGGCAGGACGGAGGCGTCGAGGCCGAGGTCGGCGAACGCCCCGCGCGTGGCGGACAGCACTTTCTCTGCGAGCGTCTCAGGAGTCACCAGGCAATGGTAGACGTCGCGAATCGGCGCATGCGAGTGAGAAACCCCGGTGTGGCCCGGATGTGACGGACCCGCAGAGTGTTATGAAGCTCTCTCGTCGTAGGCCTCCCGAGTCGACCGGGTATGGTGACCTACGCGAGCGCGATCAGCCGGTCAGATCCGGCATTGCGCCCGCGCCCATCCCGAAGTCGACGAATAAGGCTCACCGCGCGAAATGGCATCGAAGAAGAAAACCTCCCCGACGGCCGGCAGGAAATCAGGCGGCAAGGGCCGCGCCGTCCAGGTGAAGCAGCCCAAGCCCTGGGGCCTCATCATCACCTTCTCCGTCGTGGGCGTGGTCGCCCTCGGCCTGATCGCGGTCGCCGCGTTCGTCGTCTGGGACCGCAGCCGTCCGCCCGAGGGCGACGTCGTCAGCTACTACGCGCCGTACGAGGACTACGCGTCGGCGCAGGAGGCGCTGTCCTCCGGCGAGATCACCGCGGAGGACCTCGAGCACCCGTGGGTCCTGCAGCAGGGCCACGTGGACGCCGACGAGGATCCCGCGAACGACACGCCGACCTACGAGATCACCCCTCCGGCGGGCGGCAACCACCTCAGCGCCTGGCAGACCTGCAGCGGCGTCGTCTACGACGACCCGATCGCCGACGGCAACGCCGTCCACTCCCTGGAGCACGGCGCGGTCTGGCTGACCTACGACCCGGAGATCGCCGGCGAGGACGAGGTCGCCGAGCTGGCCTCGAAGGTCGAGGGCCGCGACTTCAGCTTCATGAGCCCCTACCCTGGGCAGGGCGTCAAGATCTCCCTGCAGTCGTGGGGCAACCAATACCAGACTGAGGACGTCGACGACCCTAATATTGACCAGTTCCTGAATCACTTCATCCAGAACGCCGACTACGCGGCCGAGATGGGCGCGACCTGCTCGGACGGGGTCACGACCACCACCGCCGACGCGGCCGGCGACACCCAGATGACCGAAGAGGAATACCAGGAACTGCTGGACCAGATGGAGGAGAGCGCCCCCGAGGAGGGCGCCGAGGGAGAGGGCTAGTACCGAATGGCTTTGTGGCGTCGACCCGCTGTGCTGGTGGCGATGACGGCGGTGCTGATGCTCGCCGCCGGGTTCGCGATCGGATGGGCGAGCGCCGCTTCGGCGCCGGGGAACGACTCGCCCGAAGCCGGTTTCGCCCGCGACATGCAGACGCACCACCAGCAGGCCGTCGAGATGGCCATGTACGAGTGGCTCAACGGCGAAGACGAGGCCATGCGGACGATCGCCTACGACATCGCCACCGCGCAGAGCGCAGAGATCGGGATGATGCGCTCGTGGCTGCGGGAGTGGGACGTCCAGATGAGCGCCCCCGACCCGATGGCGTGGGCCGGCGAGGAGCACGACCACGGCGGTGAGGGCTCTCGCCCCATGGCGGGCATGGCCACCGACGAGGAGATGGCCGAGTACAAGGAGCTCCAGGGCCGTGAGTCCGACGTCAGGTTCGCGGAGCTGATGATCGCCCACCACATCGGCGGCATCGAGATGGCCGAGGCGTACCTCGAGGTGGGCGACCATGAGACGGTCGCCGACGCCGCGCGGCGGATGGTGACCGTCCAGCAGAGCGAGATCACCAACATGGAGGGCCACCTCGATCGGATCCTCTCGGAAGTCGAGGAGTAGGGGCCGATGAGCTTCGGCTGGGGACCGGGCTACGGCGATCCGTCGCATCCGACCACCGGCGAGCTGCCCACGGTCGGCGACGGGGTCCGCGGTACCGGGGAGAACCACACCGTTCAGATCGACATCGCCCGCGACGCCGGTTCGCGCCACCGCGCCGACACCGGCGGCTTCGCCCGCGTCGGCGACGGCGTTCGGGGCACGGTCGGGCCGGTGACGGTCCAGATCGACCGCGTCCCGGCCGCCGACCCCGCGGGCGTCCGAGGCGACACGCAGCTGCTCCCCCGCCTGAAGCCGAAACGTGAGGCGCCCGCTCCGGCGGCGCGGTCCGAGCGGCCCGACATCACCGGCGCGTCGCGCAGCATGCCGGTCACGCGCCGCCAGCTGGGGCCGGACTGGACTCAGACGCCGCTGCGTCTGATGGCCGCCGCGATCGTCGCCGTGGGCGTGCTGGGCGTATCGGCGGCGAGTCTGCTCACCATCGCCGAGTGGATCAATCCTTAGCGGGACCCGGGGCCTGTCGTCTCGGGCCTCCCTGTCGCACCCGTGCGGGAGCATGGAGCTGTCGAAGGGAGCCCAGATGCCGACATGGAACGAGGTCGTGGCGATCGCCTGCCGGTACCCGGAGGTCGTGGAGACCACGAGCTGGCAGACCCCGTCGCTGAAGGTCAAGGGCCGGTTCTTCGCCCGATTGCGGACCGAGGCCGAGGGCGGCCTGGCGATCGTCTGCGATCCGAGCGAGAAGGCGGCCCTGCTCGCCTCCGGAGACCCGGCCTTCTACACCACGCCGCATTACGACGGCTACAACATGATCCTCATCGACCTGGAGCAGGTCGACCGGGACCGCCTGGCCGAGCTGGTCGAGGACGCCTGGTACCTGAAGGCCCCGGTGGCGGTCCGCAAGGCCTTCGAGCAGTCCGCCGGGCGGTAGCCGGGCCGGTCGCCGCGGTGTCCGAGGCGACCCGCTCAGACGATGATGCCGGCGCCGACGGTGCGGTGGTCCGATTCGTCGATGACGATGAAGCCGCCGGTCAAGCGGTTGCGGCGGTAGTCGTCGCACAGCAGCGGCTTGGTCGTCCGCAGCGTCACGCGGCCGATCTCGTTGAGCTTCAGCTCGCTCGCGGTCTCATCGCGGTGCAGCGTGTTCACATCCAGCTGGTACTGCACGTCCTTGACGATCGCCTTCACGTCGGCGGTGGTGTGCTTGATCGAGTACCTGCCGCGCAGCCGCAGCGGCTTGGTCTCGTCCATCCAGCACACCAGCGCCTCGACGTCCTGGGTGACGCGCGGCTGGTTGTGCGGGCGGCACAGCATGTCGCCGCGCGAGACGTCCAGCTCGTCCTCCAGCCGCACCGTCACGCTCAAGGGCGGGAACGCCTCGTCCAGGGGACCGTCGGCGGTCTCGATCGCGGCGATGCGCGAGGTGAAGCCGCTCGGCAGGACCATGACCTCGTCGCCGGGCTTCATCACGCCCGAGGCGATCTGGCCCGCGTAGCCGCGGTAGTCGTGGTTGTCGTTCGAGTGCGGCCGGATCACGTGCTGGACCGGGAAGCGCACGTCCACCAGGTTCCGGTCGGAGGCGATGTGGACCCGCTCGAGGTGGTGCAGCAGGCTCGGGCCCTGGTACCAGTCCATGTGCTCGGAGCGGTGGACGACGTTGTCGCCCTTGAGCGCCGAGATCGGGATGACCGTCAGGTCCGGCACCTCGAGCTTGGTGGCGAACGAAGAGAAGTCGCGCTCGATCCGCTTGAAGACCGCCTCGTCGTAGTCGACCAGGTCCATCTTGTTGACGCACAGGACCATGTGCGGCACCCGCAGCAGCGAGCACAGGAACGCGTGGCGCCGCGACTGCTCGACCAGGCCGTTGCGGGCGTCGACCAGGATCAGCGCCAGATCGGCGGTCGAGGCGCCGGTGACCATGTTGCGCGTGTACTGGATGTGGCCCGGCGTGTCGGCGATGATGAACTTGCGCTCGGGCGTCGCGAAGTAGCGGTAGGCCACGTCGATCGTGATGCCCTGCTCGCGCTCGCTGCGCAGGCCGTCGGTGAGCAGCGCGAGGTCGGTGTACTCGTCGCCTCGGCCGGCGCTGACGGCCTCGACCGACTCCCACTGGTCCTCGAAGAGGGTCTTGGTGTCGAACAGCAGCCGCCCGATCAGGGTCGACTTGCCGTCGTCGACGCTGCCTGCGGTGGCGAAGCGCAGCAGCTCGGCGGTGTCCTCGCCTTTCGCGGCGGTCATGGTGGCGGCGTCCGTCATCAGAAGTACCCTTCCCGTTTCCGGTCTTCCATCGCGGCCTCCGAGGTCTTGTCGTCACCGCGGGTCGCCCCGCGCTCGGTGATGCGGGTGGCGGCGACCTCGGCGATGATCTGCTCGACGGTGGTCGCCTCGGAGCGGACCCCGGCGGTGAGGTTCGCGTCGCCGACGGTGCGGTAGCGGATCTTCTCGGTGAAGACCCGCTCGCCGTCGCGAGGCCGGATGAAGCGGTTGACGGCGTACAGCATGCCGTCTCGCTCGACGACTTCGCGCTCGGCGGCGAAGTACACCGGCGGCAGCTCGATGTCCTGGTCGCCGATGTAGTTCCACACGTCCAGCTCGGTCCAGTTCGACAGCGGGAAGACCCGGATCTGCTCGCCGGGGTGGACCCGGCCGTTGTAGAGGTTCCACAGCTCGGGGCGCTGGTTCTTGGGGTCCCACTGCCCGAAGTCGTCGCGGAAGGAGAACACGCGCTCCTTGGCGCGGGCCTTCTCCTCGTCGCGGCGCGCGCCGCCGAAGAGGGCGCCGAACTTGTACTTCTCGGCGGCTTCCAGCAGTACCGGGGTCTGGATCCGGTTGCGGGTGCCGTCCGGAGGCTCGGTGACCAGGCCGCGGTCGATCGCGTCCTGGACGGAGGCGACGATGAGCTGCACGCCGCTCTCGGCGACGCGGCGGTCGCGGAACTCGATGACCTCGTCGAAGTTCTGCCCGGTGTCGACGTGCATGACCGGGAACGGGATCGGCGCCGGCGCGAAGGCCTTCTGCGCCAGGTGGAGCATGACGATCGAGTCCTTGCCCCCCGAGAAGAGCAGCACTGGGTGCTGACAGGTCGCGGCGACCTCACGGAAGATGAAGATCGCCTCCGCCTCCAGCGCGGCGAGATGGCTGACGCGGTAATCGCTCACCGGCGCAACTCTCCTCTCAGCTTGAACCCGGACGGGTTCGGTTCGTTTCTTCCGGGCCCGGTCCGCCGGGCCGCGCTCACTTCGCCTCGCGCACTGCCGTGAGCAGCGGCTCGGCCAGATCGGGCCGGCAGACCAGCAGGTCTGGCAGGTATGGATCGGGGTTGTTGTACCGCAGCGGGCCGCCGTCGATCCGCGTCGCATGCCAGCCGGAGGCGAGCGCCACCGCGACCGGGGCGGCCGAGTCCCACTCGTACTGCCCGCCGGCATGCACATAGGCGTCAACCTTACCCGTGACCACGGCCATGACTTTCGCTCCGGCAGAGCCCCATGGGACCAGTTCGGCGTCCAGGGCCTCGGCGGCGGCCGCGGCTTCGGCGGGCGGCCTGGTGCGGGACACGGCGATGCGCGGGCGAGACGGGCGTGACCCGGTGGGCCCGTAGCGCTCGTCGGTGCGCAATGTCACACCCTGTGCGGGCAGGGCGACGGCCGAGGCGGTCAGCCCGAGGCCGCGCTGCCACAGCCCGACGTGGACCGCCCAGTCGTCGCGACCGGCTTCGGCGTACTCGCGGGTGCCGTCGAGCGGGTCGACGATCCACACCCGGTCGGCGTCGAGCCGCTCGGTGCCGATGCGACCGGACTCCCCGGTGCCCTCCTCGGAGAGCACGGCGTCGTCGGGGCGCTCCGCGGCGAGGCGGCCGAGCAGGTAGTCGTCGGCTCGGCGGTCGCCCGCGTCCTTGAGCGCGCGGGGGTCGGCGAAGCCGAGCTCGTCGCGCAGTTTGAGCAGCAGCTCCCCTGCACCGGTGGCCAGCTCGGAGGCCAAGCGCACGTCGTCCGGAGAGGCGGACTGGGGCGTGGCCGTCGGTGCTCCGTCGCTCGCGGGGGCGTCGTTCATAGCGGGCAGTCTACGCTGAACGGCACCGTCGTCCAAATGGTGGGCGAGCCGATCCCGTCATTCGGGAGGACTGCTCAGGTTCTAGTAGGCGCCCTGGGGCCGGAGCATCGCCGTCACGGTGCGCAGCAGGATCACGAAGTCCAGCGACAGCGTCCAGTGCTCGACGTACCGCAGGTCGAGGCGCACCGCCTCCTCCCAGGGCAGGTCGGAGCGGCCCGAGACCTGCCACAGGCCCGTCATGCCGGGCTTGACGACCAGACGCCGGCGCATGTCGGCCTCGTAGGCGGCCACCTCCGTGGCCAGCGGCGGGCGCGGACCCACCAGGCTCATGTCACCGCGCAGCACGTTCACCAGCTGCGGGAACTCGTCGATCGAGAACCGCCGCAAGTACTTCCCCACCGGGGTCACCCGCGGGTCGTCCCGCATCTTGAACAGCACGCCGTCGCTCTCGTTGAGGTGCGCCACGTGCGCCAAGCGCCGCTCGGCGTCGACGTACATCGTGCGGAACTTCCAGATCGTGAACGGCTGCCCGTCCTTGCCGATGCGCTCCTGCTTGAACAGCGCCGGCCCCGGCGAGGTGCAGCGGACGAGGAACGCCGCGCCCAGCAGCAGCGGCGAGAGCGCCAGCAGCAGCGCCGCGGCCCCGAGGCGGTCCACCGTGTTCTTGGCCCAGCGCCTGACACCGGTCAGGTTGGCGTGGTCCAGGTGCAGCATCGGCAGGCCGTCGACCGGTCGGACGGTCGTGCGGTCCCCCGCGACGTCCACCAGCGCCGAGGCCACGATCAGGTCCACATCGGAACGCTCGAGCTTCCAGGCGAGTCGCCGCAGCGCCGGACCGTCGAGCTCGGGGCAGGACAGCACGATCACCGTGTCGGCCCGCTCGGCGGCCACGGCGTCCGCGACCCGGTGGAAGGAGCCGCGCACGCGGGTGTTGAAGTCCAGCAACGCACCCCGCGGCTCCTCAGTGGGCAGACACGCGGCCACCACGTCGAGACCGTGGTAGTGCTCCCGCCGAAGCTGCACGATCAGCGCCGCCACGGAGGACTCGTGCCCCACCAGCACGACCCGCTTCATGCACCGGCCCTGCCGACGCATCCGGTGCAGCCACTTGCGCCAGGCGAAGCGCCCGGCGATCGAGGTGAACGCGGCGGTGGGAATCGCGATGAGGACGAAGACGCGGGAGGTCGGCAGCTCGAGCCCGTAGGAGGCGAGCGCGACCGCGGCGGTCAGCCCGACGGCGGCGTGGACGACGCGCTGGTACTCCTCGGTGCCCACGAACAGGTAGCGCTTCTCGAAGGCGCGCGAGAGCCCGAGCGCGGCCAGCCAGACGGCGGGCATCGCGATCAAGGCGAGCGCGTAGACCTGGCTGTGGTCGTTGAGGTTGCCGAAGCGCGCGAAGAAGGCGACCGCCGCGCCGAAGACCCCCGCGGCGACGTCGCTGCCGATGATGCCGGCGAAGTACTTGCGCTGCCACGAAGGCGGTCCGCTGTAGCGGTGGCCCGGCCGGTTGATGGTGTAGACGTGCCCTTGCGCGCCGATCGGCGACCGCGGCTCGAACCGCTCGATGTCCCCACGTGCCTCTGTAACCGTCACAATCGATCTAACGACCGACAGAACGAACAGTGACGGCCGAATCACTGTGCGGCATCACGTGTCGCCGCCACGGGTGGGCTCAGTCGCGCTGGTTGAAGGTGTTCTGCGCCGCCTCGAGGCCCTTCTCGATGATCGCCTCGACCGCGTCGGCGGCCAGTTCGACGTTGAGGTCGAGATCGGCGCGTTCGGCCTTGGAGAAGTCCTTGAGGACGTAGTCGGCCGCCTCCTGCCGTCCGGGCGGGCGGCCGATGCCGAACCGCACCCGGGCGTAGTCCTTGGTGCCAAGCGACCTCGAGAGCGAGCGCAGGCCGTTGTGGCCGCCCTCGCCGCCGCCGCGCTTGAGCCGCAGCCGCCCGTAAGGAAGGTCCAGCTCGTCGTGGACGGCGATGACCGACTCGGGTTCGATGCCGAAGTACTTGGCCACCGGGGCCACGGCGTCGCCCGAGAGGTTCATGTACGTCATGGGCTTGACGAGAACGAGGCGAGGCCCGCCTACCCCCAAGCGGGCCTCGCTGATTTCGGCGCGGGCCTTGCGGCTCACGGCGAACTTGGCGCCGGTGCGTCCTGCCAGCGCATCGGCGACCATGAAACCGACATTGTGACGGTTCGCGGCGTACTTCGGCCCGGGGTTGCCCAGGCCGACCACGAGCGCGGGGGTGTCGGTCATGTCTTCTCGCTGCTTCTACCGCTACTCGGCGGACTCTTCGCCTTCGGCCTCTTCCTCGGTCTCCTCGGCGGCGGCCTCGGCGCGCGGGACCGTCACGGAGGCGAGCACGATCTCCGGGTCGGTCAGGACGGTGATGCCCTTGGGCACGGTCACCTCGCCGGCGGTGCGCTGCGAGCCGACGGCCAGGCCATCGAGGTCCACCTCGATGGACTCGGGAATGTGGGTGGCCTCGGCTTCGACGGTGAGGGTGTCGACCTCGTGCACGACGAGACCGCCCTTCTCGACTTCGCCGGTCCAATGGATCGGGACCTCGGTGGTGATCTGCTCGCCGCGGCGCACGATCAGCAGGTCGGCGTGGACGATGTGGTCCTTCAGCGCGTCGCGCTGGATGTCCTTCGGGATGACCAGTTCGCGACTGCCGTCGGTGACCTCGACCTCGATGAGCTGGTTCAGGCCGCCCTTGCGGAGGATCGCTGCGAACTCGAGCTGGGGAAGAGAGATGTGACGCGGCTTCTCGCCGTGGCCGTAGACCACGGCCGGAACCTTTCCAGCCCGGCGTGTACGGCGCGCACCGCCCTTCCCGAAGTCAGTGCGAGGCTCTGCGCTGATACGAACTTCGGACACGGAAATACTCCCTGGTTCTCAAGCAAAAAATTCTCACGGCGCTCGACGTTCACGTCGGCATCAGAAGGACAGATCAGTCCCGCATAAGACCTTCGCCCTCGCGTCGATAACGGCGTCCGTCTGGAGGACACCCTCGCCGTCGGCAACCCCACCAGCCTACACCGAGCACGGCCCTCGCCCGCGGTTGGGCGTCGGGGTGTGAGCCGCGCGGCCCGGCGGCCGTCCCTGGGGGCGAGCCGCGTTCGGGCGTGCGGGCCGGCCGCGCCGCACGGCGCGGGTCAGGACAGCCCGCCGAAGAGGGTGGTCACCGAGCCGTCGTTGAAGACCTCCCAGATGGCCTTGGCGACCAGGGGCGCGATCGAGAGGACGGTGACCTTGTCGAGCCGCGCGACCGAGTCGGGCAGCGGCAGCGTGTTGGTCACGATGACCTCGCTGACCGGGGCCGCGGCGAGGCGCTCCCCGGCCGGGTCCGACATGATCCCGTGGGTGGTGGCGATGACGATGTCCTCGACGCCCTCCTCCTTGAGGAGTTCGGCGGTCGAGCAGATGGTGCCGGCGGTGTCGATCATGTCGTCGATGACCAGGCAGGTGCGGCCGTCGACGTCGCCGACGACCTTGTTGGCGACGACCTGGTTGGGTTTGAGCGGGTCGCGGGTCTTGTGCACGAACGCGATCGGGCAGCCGCCGAGGCGGTCGGACCAGCGCTCGGCCAGCCGCACGCGTCCGGTGTCGGGGGAGACGATCGCCAGACGGCGGTCGGCGTACTTCTCTTCGACGTAGCGCGCGAGCGTGCCCATGGCGAAGAGGTGATCGACCGGGCCGTCGAAGAAGCCTTGGATCTGGGCGGTGTGCAGGTCGACGGTGAGGATGCGGTCGGCTCCGGCCGTCTTCAGCAGATCGGCCACGAGCCTGGCGGAGATGGGCTCGCGGCCGCGGTGCTTCTTGTCCTGTCGCGCGTACGGATAGAACGGCAGGACCACCGTGATGCGCTTGGCGGACCCGCGTTTGAGCGCGTCGACCATGATGAGGGTCTCCATGACCCACTCGTTGATCGGGCTGGGCATGGATTGGACCACGAAGGCGTCGCAGCCGCGCACCGATTCCTGGTAGCGGACGAACAGCTCCCCGTTGGCGAAGGAGTAGGCGCTCATGGGAGTCGGTGCGACCCCCAGGTGCTTTCCGATCTCCTCGGCCAGCTCCGGGTAACCGCGCCCGGAGAACAGCATGAGCATCTTGGAGTTGACAGCGGACATGCTCGCCATGGCGATGGATCCCCCATAGGTCGTCACCTGAACCTCGACGGTTCAAGTGTCCCCTGCCCGAACAGCGCGTGCTCGTCGGCGGGCCATTAAATGTGCCGTTACTCTCCAGACGCCCGCTCGTCGCCGAGCGCGCGGCGCGCGGCCTCGTCGGTCGCGGTGCCCGGGCGCCGGGCGGCGACCCAGCCGGACTTGTTGTCCTGCCGGGCGCGGGCGACGGCGAGGTCGCCGGGAGCCACGTTGCGGCTGACGGTGGAGCCGGCGGCCACGTAGGTGCCGTCGCCGACGGTGACCGGCGCGATCAGAACGGAGTCGCAGCCGATGAAGGCGGCCTCGCCGATCTCGGTGTGGTGCTTCGCCAGCCCGTCGTAGTTGGCGACGATGACGCCGCAGCCGATGTTGGCCTTGGCCCCGACGGTGGCGTCGCCGACGTAGGACAGGTGCGGGATCTTCGCGCCCGCGCCGATCTCGGCGTTCTTGGTCTCGACGAAGGCCCCGACCTTGGCGGTCTCGGAGAGCTTGGAGGCCGGGCGCAGGTGGGCGAAGGGGCCGACCGCGGCGCCCTCGCCGACGGTGGCCTGGTCGGCGTGGCTTCGCACGACCGACGCCTCGGCGCCGACGATGGTGTCGGTGAGGGTGGTGTCGGGGCCGATCTCGGCGCCCGTGTCGACGGCGGTGGCGCCCTTGAGCTGGCATCCGGGGTGGACGAGCACGTCGGGGGCGACCTTGACGGTGACGTCGATCCAGGTCGTGGCCGGGTCCTCGATGGTCACGCCCGTGCGCATGAGCTCGGTGTTGACGCGGTCGCGCAGGCGGCGGCGCAGGTCGGCCAGCTGCGCGCGGTCGTTGCAGCCGAGGACCTCCTCGGGGTCGTCGGCGATGACGGCGCCGATCTGCCCGCCGGCCTCCCGCGCCAGTTCGAGCACGTCGGTGAGGTACTCCTCGCCCTGGTCGTTGGCGGTGGTGAGCTTAGCGAGCTGCTCGCGCAGCGACTCGACCTCGAAGGCGTAGATGCTCGAGTTGATCTCGCGGATGGCCAGTTCGGCCTCGTCGGCGTCGCGGTGCTCGACGTTGCGCAGGACGTTGCCGTCGGCGTCGCGGACGATGCGGCCGAAGCCGGTCGGGTCGTCGACGACCGCGGTCAGGACCGTGGCCGCGTTGCCGGCCTTCTCGTGGGTCTCTACGAGCCGGTCGAGCGTGTCCGCGCGCAGCAGCGGCGCGTCGCCGGCGGCCACGAGCACGGTGCCGGTCAGATCCGGCACGGCCTCGAGGGCGATGCGCACGGCGTGGCCGGTGCCGAGCTGCTCGGCCTGGAGAACGGTCTCGACATCGGGCGCGTGCTGCTCGAGGTGGGCCGTGACCTGCTCGGCCGCCGCTCCGACGACGACGATGCGGCGGTCCGGGCGGATCGCCTTGGTGCTCCGCAGCACGTGGCCCAGCAGGGTCCGGCCGAGGAGTTCGTGGAGGACCTTGGGCTTGGCGGACTTCATCCGGGTGCCGAGACCCGCGGCGAGGATGATCGCCGAACGCTCGCTGCTCATGATCGGCAATGGTAGTCGGTTATGGAGCGGGCGGACCTCCATACCCCCGTCGCCCTCCATTACCAAATCGTTACCGGTGAAACGGCATTACCACCCCGCCGACACTTGTGCGGCCTGCGTCACGCGTCATATGTTGCTGTCAGCAACAAATACCGGAGGTACCCCTATGAAGATCCTCAGAACTGCAACCGGCTCGGCCGCCGCGGTGCTCCTCGCCCTCACCGCCGCGTGCGGCTCCGGCGACGACGGCTCCGGCGGCGACGACGACACGCCGTTCATCGGCGTGATCCTGCCCGACTCCGCATCCTCGGACCGGTGGGAGACCGCCGACCGGGCCTACCTCGAAGCCGCCTTCGACGAAGCCGGCGTCGAGTACGAGATCCAGAACGCCCAGGGAAGCCGCGAAGACTTCCAGACCATCGCGGACCAGATGCTCACCAGCGGCGTCAACGTCCTCATCACCGTCAACCTCGACTCGGGCACCGGCGCGACCGTCATCGAGAACGCCAAGGCCCAGGGCGTGGCCACCATCGACTACGACCGCCTCACCGAAGGCGGCGGCGCCGACTACTACGTCAGCTTCGACAACGAAGCGGTCGGACGGCTCCAGGGCGAGACCCTCGTCCAGTGCCTCGAAGGGGCCGACACGCCCCTGGTCGCCGAGCTCAACGGCTCCCCCACCGACAACAACGCCACCCTGTTCAAGAACGGCTACGACTCGGTGCTCGACCCGCTCTACGACTCAGGCGAGTTCGAGAAGGGCCCCGACGAGTGGGTGCCCGACTGGGACAACGCCCAGGCCGGCACCATCTTCGACCAGATGATGACCGACACCGGCGCCGAGATCGACGGCGTCCTGGCCGCCAACGACGGCCTGGCCCACGCCGTGATCACCGTCCTCGAGCGCAACGGCCTCAACGGCACCGTCCCGGTCACCGGGCAGGACGCCACCCTCCAGGGACTCCAGAACATCCTCACCGGAGACCAGTGCATGACCGTCTACAAGGCGATCGAGCAGGAGGCCGACGCCGCCGCCGACCTGGCGGTGGCCCTCGCCAACGGCGAGCGCCCCGAAGCCGACACCACCGTCACCGACCCGGTGACCGGCGACGAGGTCCCGTCCGTGCTGCTGGACCCGGTCGCGATCACCCAGGACAACATCCAGGTCGTCATCGACGACGGCTACATCGCCTACGAGGACCTGTGCAGCGGCGACTTCGCCGCCCTCTGCGGCGAATTCGGCATCAGCGAGTAAGGATTCAGGCGTGCTGCTCGAACTCTCCCGACTCTCCAAGAGCTTCGGCCCGGTGGAGGTCCTCTCGGAAGTGGACCTCGCCGTCGACGCCGGCGAGGTCTGCGCCCTCGTCGGCGACAACGGGGCCGGCAAGTCGACGCTGGTCAAGTGCATCGCGGGGATCCACGACATCGACTCCGGGACCATCGCCGTCGACGGCGAGGCCCGCGAGATCAACAGTCCCCGCGACGCCGGCGCGCTCGGCATCGAGGTCGTCTACCAGGACCTCGCCCTGTGCGACAACCTCGACATCGTCGAGAACATGTTCTTGGGGCGGGAGAGGCTCCGTGGCGTCGTCCTCGACGACGACGCCATGGAGCAGCTCGCCGCCGAGACGCTCGACTCCCTGGCGGTGCGCACCGTGCGCAATCTCCGCCAGACCGTGGCGAGCCTCTCCGGCGGCCAGCGCCAGACCGTCGCGATCGCCAAGGCCGTGCTCTGGAACTCGCGGCTGGTGATCCTGGACGAGCCGACCGCCGCGCTCGGCGTGGCCCAGACCAGGCAGGTGCTCGAGCTCATCCGGCGCCTGGCCGACCAGGGCCTGGCGGTCCTCTACATCAGTCACAACCTCAACGACGTGTTCGCCGTGGCCGACCGGATCGCCACGCTCTACCTGGGGCGTATGGCGGCGGTGCTCGACGCCGCCGACACGACTCAGGCGCAGGTGGTCGAGCTGATCACCAGCGGGCGGTCGAAGAACGTGGGTCTCGCCGAACCGAACGGAGTCCGGCCGTGAGCATCGATGTCAAGACCCGGCCCGAGGCCGGGGCCGAGAACGCGGGCGCCTTCCGCGCCGTGATGGACCATGTCCGCGACTACGCCGCCCGTGTCCGCGGCGGTGAGGTGGGGGCGCTGCCGGCCGTGGCCGGGATCATCGCGCTGTGCCTGTTCTTCGGCGCGGTGGAGCCGGTGTTCCTCTCGGTGGGGAACCTGGCGAACCTGTTCGGGCAGGGCGCCGCGGTGACCTGCATCGCGATGGGCCTGGTGTTCGTGCTCATCATCGGCGAGATCGACCTGTCGGCCGGGTTCGCCTCGGGCGTGTGCGCGGCGATCATGGCGGTGATCCTGACCGACTGGGGCATGCCCTGGCCGCTCGGGATCGGGGCCGCCATCGCCACCGGCGTGCTCATCGGGCTGACGCTCGGGACGCTGGTGGTCAAGCTCGGCGTCCCCTCGTTCGTGGTGACGCTGGCGGCGTTCCTGGCCTTCCAGGGCCTGGCGCTCATCATCCTCAAAGAGGGCACGAACATCTCGATCAACAACGAGACGGTCAAGGCCATCGCCGGCGGGAACCTCCGGCCGTGGCAGGGTTGGCTGCTGCTGGCGGTGACCATCGCCTGGTACGCGGCGATCCAGTTGTCGCGGTGGCGCAGGCGCCTGAACCGCTCGCTCGTCACCGAGCCGCTGCCGGTGGTGATCACGCGGATCACGGCGCTCGGCGCGCTGCTGACGGCGACGGTGTTCCTGCTGAACCTGGAGCGCTCGGCCAACCCGCAGCTGGTCTCGCTCACCGGTGTTCCGGTGGTCGTGGTGGTGCTCGGGGTCCTGTTCGTGGTGTGGTCGTTCGTGTTGCACCGCACTCGTTTCGGCCGCCACCTCTACGCGGTCGGCGGCAACCGGGAGGCGGCGCTCCGGGCGGGCGTCGCGGTCGACCGGGTCCGCATCTCGGCGTTCGTGATCTGCTCGTCGCTGGCGGCGGTCGGCGGCATCGTCGCGGCCTCCAGGGCCGCGTCGGTCGACCCGAACACCGGCGGCTCCAACGTCCTGCTGCTTTCTGTGGGGGCGGCGGTGATCGGCGGTGCTAGCCTGTTCGGTGGCAAAGGGTCGGTTCGTGCGGCCCTGCTTGGAGGTGCGGTTGTGGCGATCATCAACAACGGCATGGGCCTGATGGGGTTGAGCGCCGGTGTCCGCTTCGGAGTCACCGGGGCGGTGCTGCTGTTGGCCGCCGCCGTGGACGCGATGTCCCGAGGCCGGGGTGCCGTTTTCGGCAGGCATTAGGCCGTGGCGAGACCGGCTACGGAGGAGCTGCGGCGTCGCAACCGCAGCCTGCTGCTCGACCAACTCCACCGCCGCGGTCCGCAGACGCGCGCCGAGTTGACCGAGGCATTGGGCCTCAACAGGTCCACGATCGGCGCGCTCGCGGCCGACCTGTCGGAGTCGGGCTATATCCATGAGACGACGGGACGGCCGACCGGCTCCGCCGGCCGGCCGTCCACTTTGGTGGAATGTGTGGCCGGGGCCGCGACCGTGGCCGCCGTCGAGATCCGCGCAGGCAGCGTCCGGCTGGCTGTGGTCGGGCTCGGCGGGTCGGTCCTGCGGCGGTCCGATGCCTCGCTCGAAACCGACTCGGACGCGCCCGCCGCCGCCGCGGCCATCGCGCGCCTGCTGGGCGACGCCGACGTGTCCGACGCGGTCGCGGCGGTGCCCGGGCTCGTCGCCGGGGGCATCGTGGCGCAGTCGACCGAGCTGGGGTGGAGCGGCCGGGACTTCGCCGCCGACCTTCGGGCGGCCACCGGGCGCGCCTGGCGGGTGGTCGACACGGCCACCGCGGCGGCGGTCGGGGAATGGTCGCGCGGCGACGCCGGCGCTTCGACGAACCTGCTGTACCTCCACGGCGGCAGCGGGCTGACCGCCGGCATGGTCGTGGACGGCCGGCCGCGGCGAGGCGGGTCGATCGTGCTCGGGCACCTGGTGGTCGATCCGGCCGGACCGAAGTGCCGGTGCGGGCTGAACGGCTGCCTGGAGGCGGAGATGAACGCCTTCGACTACGCCGAGACGATCGAGACGACCACGACCGCCGCGAGGATGGGCGACACGGCCGCGCGCGAGAGCGTGCGCCGGTCCGGCGGGTTCCTGGGCCGCGCCCTCGGCGCGGTGGTCACCGCGACCAATCCCGACGAGATCCTGTTCGGCGGGTGGCTGCGGGAGCTGTACCTGTCGTCGGCGGCGACCGTGCGCTCGAGCCTGGCGGAGACGACGATCCCGCAGCTGCGGGTGCGGCTGCGGCTGCGCACGCCCGCGCTCGGGAACGAAGGACCGCTGCTCGGTGCCGCGGAGACCGGCTTCGAAGCGCTCATCGACGACATGCGCTGACAGCGTGCGATCATCGACCGGCTGGCCCACCAGGACTCGAACCTGGAATGGCTGAACCAAAATCAGCAGTGTTGCCTATTACACCATGGGCCATCGGCCCTGAGGGCCGCGTGAGGCCGCCGCCCGGTGTCGGACACGGCCCGGTCAAGAATAGCGCCATCGGTTCGACCACACGTGCCGGGGCGCTTGGGTGTACACCTCCACCAGGAAGTCCGCGTAGAAGCAGACCTCCTACATCATGCGAGGCGAACCTAGTGCGCGCCCGCGCCGGCGGCTCAGGGCCCGATGTCACGGGACCGCGGTCAGGGTACGAGCGCGTTCTCCACCGCCGCGACCAGTTCGGCGGCGACCGACTGGGCGACCGGTTCCTCAGAGGCCTCCACCATGACCCGGACCAGCGGCTCGGTGCCCGAGGGCCGCAGCAGGACGCGGCCGTCGGAGCCGAGCTTGCGCTGCCACTCGGCGACGGCGGCGCGCACCGGCTCGGCCTGGATGACCGACTTGTCGGCGACGCGGACGTTGACGAGGACCTGCGGGGCCGGGGTGAACACCGAGGCCAGCTCGGCCAGGCTCCGGCCGGTCGCGGCCACGCGCGCCAGCAGCATCAGCGAGGTCAGCGTCCCGTCGCCGGTCGTGGCGTGGTCGGGCAGCACGATGTGCCCGGACTGCTCGCCGCCGAGGGAGAACCCGCCCTCGCCGAGCCGTTCGAGGACGTAGCGGTCGCCGACCTTGGTCGTCTCCAGGTTGATGCCGGCCGCGCCCATCGCCTGATGCAGGCCGAGGTTGCTCATCACCGTGGCGACGAGCGTCTCGCCGCGCAGCTCGCCGGCGTCGCGCATCGCCAGTGCGAGGATCGCCATGATCGCGTCGCCGTCGACGAGGTGGCCCTCGGCGTCGACCGCGAGGCACCGGTCGGCGTCGCCGTCGAGGGCGATGCCGGCGTCGGCGCCGTGTGCGACGACGGCTTCGCGGAGCCCGTCGATGTGCGTGGACCCGCAGTCCTCGTTGATGTTGAGCCCGTCGGGCTCGGCGTTGATGGCGATGACCTCGGCGCCGGCGCGGCGCAGCGCCTCGGGGGCCGCCTGGTAGGCGGCGCCGTTGGCGGGGTCGACGACGACCTTGAGGCCGGCGAGCGAGTGGGGGCAGACGGCCACGAGGCGCTCGACGTAGCGGTCGACGGCGTTCTGGGACTCGGCGATGCGGCCGATGCCGCCTCCCTGCGGGAGCGGCGCCGGCTCGCCCATGGCGCGTTCGATGGCGTCCTCGACCTCGTCGGGGAGTTTCCGGCCTCCGGCGGCGAAGAACTTGATGCCGTTGTCGGGCATGGGGTTGTGTGAGGCGGAGATCATGACGCCGAAGTCGGCTCCGGTCACGGCGGTCAGGTGGGCGACCGCGGGAGTGGGGAGCACACCGAGGTCGATGACCTGGGCTCCGGCGGCGGCCAGCCCGGCGGCGGAGGCGGCCTGGAGCATCTCGCCGGAGGCGCGGGGGTCGCGGCCGACGACGGCGGTCGGGCGGCCGTCCTCGCGCGCGCCGAGGACTCCGGCGGCCGCGATGTTGAGTCGGAGCGCCAGCTCCGGGGTGAGGTCGTCGTTGGCCCGTCCTCGGACGCCGTCGGTACCGAACAGTCGTGACACGGTGCTTATCCCTCTTTGCCGAGCCATTGATTGGCGCAGGTAGTGCTTCGGTCGACATGAAAATCGGGGCTGCCGAGGATGTCCTCCTCGGCAGCCCCGTCGCAAGTGCAGACTAGCGCGTCTCCCTGGGAAGGGAAACCGGTGCTAGCGCTTCGAGTACTGCGGCGCCTTGCGGGCCTTCTTGAGGCCGTACTTCTTGCTCTCCTTCTCGCGGGCGTCGCGAGTGAGGAAGCCGGCGGCCTTGAGGGCCGGGCGCGTGTTCGGGTCGATCTCGACCAGGGCCCGGGCGATGCCCAGGCGCAGCGCGCCGGCCTGTCCGGTGGCGCCGCCGCCCTTGATGTTGACCAGGATGTCGAAGTTGTCTCCGGCCTCGACGGTCACGAACGGTTCGGCGACGGTCTGCTGGTGGACCTTGCTCGGGAAGTAGTCCTCGAGGGTCTTGCCGTTGATGACGTAGCGGCCGGTGCCCGGAACCAGGCGGACGCGGGCGATGGCGCGCTTGCGCCGGCCCACGGTCTGGATGGGGCGGTCGGCCGGGACGGCCGGGATGCTCGGCACGGCCGGGGCGGCGGCCACGTCGGCGGGCACCTCGACAGGGACCTCGGCGGGGGCCTCGGGGGCCGCCTCGGCGACGGCCTCGGGAGTCTCGTTGGTCTCGGGGACCTGGTTCTCTTCGCTCACTGTGGTTCTACTCCTTCCGCCCGCGCCTACTGCGCGATCTTCTTGATCTCGTACGGCTTCGGCTGCTGGGCGGCGTGCGGGTGGCCGGGGCCGGTGTACACCTTCAGCTTCTTGAACATGGCGCGACCGAGCTTGTTCTTCGGCAGCATGCCGAGGACGGCCTTCTCGACGACCTTGTGCGGGGCCTTCTCCATCAGCTCCGCGTAGGACTTCTCCTTGAGGCCGCCCGGGTAACCGGAGTGGCGGTAGGCCTTCTTCTGCAGCAGCTTGTTGCGGGTGAGGACGACCTTCTCGGCGTTGACCACGATGACGTAGTCGCCGGTGTCCGTGTTCGGAGCGAACATGGGCTTGTGCTTGCCCCGGAGCAGTTGGGCTGCGTGCGTCGCGAGCCGACCCAACACCACGTCGGACGCGTCGATCACGAGCCACTGCCGGTCGATTTCCTCCGGCTTCGGGCTGTACGTGCGCACAGGTTTACCTAGCTTTCGTTGTCGGTGTGGAACGAACCCCGCGCAGAATGTCGCGGGATCGCCTGAATCCCGCCGGGCCTTGCGAGGGCCGCTCTGGGACGGGATTCGTTGGACAGTGCCTCGTGACGACGGCACTCGAACAACAGCTACCGAGTTTACGCGGTCACGGGGGCCGCTTCGACGGCGGCCACCGTGACCTCGGATACAGGCGCTGGGCGGGCGGCGGCTACTGGGCGTCGACCACCGGCAGGTAGACCTTGCCTCCGGACTCGAGGAACTCGTCGCTCTTGTCGGCCATGCCCTGCTGGGCGTACTCCTTGAGCTCCTGGCTGATCTTCATCGAGCAGAACTTCGGTCCGCACATCGAGCAGAAGTGCGCGGTCTTCGCCGGCTCGGCCGGGAGGGTCTCGTCGTGGTACTCGCGGGCCCGGTCGGGGTCGAGCGAGAGGTTGAACTGGTCCTCCCAGCGGAACTCGAACCGGGCCTTCGACAGGGCGTCGTCCCAGGCCTGCGCGGTGGGGTGGCCCTTGGCGAGGTCGGCGGCGTGGGCGGCGATCTTGTAGGCGATGACCCCTTCCTTGACGTCGTCGCGGTTCGGCAGCCCCAGGTGCTCCTTGGGGGTGACGTAGCAGAGCATCGCGGTGCCGAACCAGCCGATCATGGCCGCGCCGATCGCGGACGTGATGTGGTCGTAGGCGGGGGCGATGTCGGTCGTCAGCGGCCCGAGCGTGTAGAACGGCGCCTCGCCGCAGATCTCCTGCTGCAGGTCGACGTTCTCCTTGATCTTGTGCATCGGCACGTGGCCGGGGCCCTCGATCATGACCTGGACGTCGTACTCCCAGGCGATCTTGGTGAGCTCGCCGAGGGTGCGCAGCTCGGCGAACTGGGCCTCGTCGTTGGCGTCGGCGATCGAGCCGGGCCGCAGGCCGTCGCCGAGGGAGAAGGCGATGTCGTACTTCGCGAAGATCTCGCACAGTTCGCGGAAGTTCGTGTAGAGGAAGCTCTCCTCGTGGTGGGCCAGGCACCAGGCGGCCATGATCGAGCCGCCGCGCGACACGATCCCGGTGACGCGCTCGGCCGCCAGCGGCACGTAGCGCAGCAGCACCCCGGCGTGGACGGTCATGTAGTCGACGCCCTGCTCCGCCTGCTCGATGATGGTCTCGCGGTAGACGTCCCAATTGAGCTTCACCGGGTCGCCGTCGACCTTCTCGAGCGCCTGGTAGAGCGGCACGGTCCCGATCGGCACCGGCGAGTTGCGGACGATGTGCTCGCGGGTTTCGTGGATGTGCTTGCCGGTGGAGAGGTCCATCACCGTGTCGGCGCCCCACTTGGTGGCCCAGGTGAGCTTCTCGACTTCGGCGGCGATGGAGTCCGAGACCGCGGAGGTGCCGATGTTGGCGTTGATCTTGGTCAGGAAGTTCTTGCCGATGATCATCGGCTCGATCTCGGGGTGGTTGACGTTGACCGGGAGGATGGCGCGCCCGGCGGCGATCTCGTCGCGCACGAACTCGGCGTCGAGGCCCTCGCGGACGGCCACGAACTCCATCTCCGGAGTCACGACGCCCTCCCGGGCGTAGCGCAGCTGCGTGTTGCATTTGCCGTCCCGGCCGCGCTCGTCGATCCAGGCCTTCCGCAGCGCCGGGAGCCCCTGCTCGGGGTCCGATCCCGGTCCCGAGGTGTCGTAGAGCCGCACCGGCGCCTCACCGCCGTCGAGCTCGACCTCGGTGAACGGCACGCGGATGTCCGGCCTGGGACCCTCCGCATAGACTTTCTTCCTCGCTGGCATGTCGTCTCCTCCTCTTGGTTGGCGCTCTCGCGGCCGTGGCGGACTGGTTGCAAGGTGGTACTTGTGCGGCCCGTCTCGGCGAAGCTCGCGAGCCGTAAATTCGCGCAGTGATGGTGGACCGGTCCGGGCCCCGCGCCCAGCCTCCAGTCGGCCGCCGCTTTCAGGGCTTCGGTGACGTAGGTCTTGGCGCCGGCGACGGCCTGCGGGAGCGGGTGGCCGAGCGCCAGGCGCGCGGCGATCGCGGAAGCGAGCGTGCAGCCGGTCCCGTGCGTGTTCCTCGTGCCGACGCGAGGGGCGGCGAGATCGAGCATCCGGCCGTCGCACCAGAGCACGTCGAGACTGACGTCGTCGCCCGCGGCGTGTCCGCCTTTGACCATCACGGCCCGGGGGCCGAACGTCGCCAGCGCGCGGGCGGCCTCGCGCATCTCGTCCGGGCCGTCGATCTCGCGTCCGAGCAGTTGCTCGGCTTCGGGCAGGTTGGGGGTCATCACCGTGGCGAGCGGGCCGAGCCTGCCGAGGTAGGCGCCGGGGTCGCCGGAGAAGAGCGATTCGCCGCTCGTGGTGACCATGACCGGGTCGACCACCAGTTGTGGCAGCCGGTCGGCGGCGCCGTATTCGGCGACCAGGTCGAGGATCTCGTCGCCGCCGAGCATGCCGGTCTTGACGGCGGTGACGTCGAAGTCGCCGAGGACGGCGTCGAGCTGGGTCCTGACCAGGTCGGTCGGCGTGGCGCCGGCGGCGGTGACGCCGACGGTGTTCTGGGCGGTGATCGCGGTGATGACGCTGGTGCCGTGGACGCCGTGGGCGGCGAAGCTGTGCAGGTCGGCTTGGATGCCGGCGCAGCCGCCGGAGTCGGAGCCGGCGATGGTGAGGGCGACTGGTGGTTGCTTCACAGGTCGGCGATCCCTTCGAAGCTGGTGGAGGCCTGCGCGAGGCCGCGTTTGGGGATGCGTCCGGCGAGGCGGGCGGCGCGGCCGGCGGCGACGGCGTCGCGCATGGCCGCGGCCATGAGGGCGGGGTCGGCGGCGCGGGTGACGGCCGTGGCCAGCAGGACCGCGGAGCAGCCGAGTTCCATGGCCTGGGCGGCGTCTGAGGCGGTGCCGATGCCGGCGTCGCAGATGACCGGCACGCTCGCCTGCTCGCAGATGAGGGCGAGGTTGTGCGGGTTGCGGATGCCCAGGCCGGTGCCGATGGGCGCGGCCAGGGGCATGACGGCGGCGCATCCGGTCTCTTCGAGGCGGCGGGCCAGGATCGGGTCGTCGTTGGTGTAGGGCAGGACGGTGAAGCCGTCGGCGACGAGGGTCTCGGCGGCGTCGAGCAGTTCGACCGGGTCGGGCAGCAGGGAGTCCTCGTCGCCGATGACCTCGAGTTTGATCCAGTGGGTCCCGAAGGCCTCGCGGGCGAGTCGGGCGGTGCGGACGGCCTGTTCGGCGGTGAAGCATCCGGCGGTGTTGGGCAGGACGTCGACGCCGCAGCGGTCGATGAGGTCGACGATGGAGCCTTCGGCGTTCGGGTCGACGCGGCGGAGCGCGACGGTGACCAGTTCGGTCCCGGAGGCGGTGATGGCCTCGGCGAGCTGGGCGAGGTTGGCCGCGCCGCCGGTGCCGAGGATCAGGCGCGAGCCGAACGTCTTGTCCCCGATCTTGAGTTCGGCGCCCGTTCCGGTTCGGGCAGCGGCGACCGGTGCTGGATTGTCCACTGTCAGCCTCCCTGTGTGGCGGTGAGGACTTCGACGGCGTCGCCGTCGTCGAGCGGGCGGTCCCATTCGGAGCGCGGGACGACTTCGCCGTTGACGGCGACGGCGATGCCGCGGCCGGCTTCGGTGACGGCGGCGACCGCGTCGGCGACGCTGCCGATGTCCTCTCGCGCTTGGCCGTTGAGTTCGATCTTCACGTGCCCTCCTTGAATCGCAGGGGATCGAAAGCGTCGGGGATGGCGGCGTCCTCGCCGGCGACCAGCGCCGCGATGCGGTCGGCGGTGGCCGGGAGGAGCGCGATGCCGTGCCGGTAGTGCCCGGTGGCGGCGACGGTGCGGCCGTCGATGCGGCCGAGGAGCGGCAGATTGTCGGGGGCGGTGGGCCGGAAGCCGACGGTGACCTCGTCGAGGTGGTACTCGGCGATCTCGGGCACGAGGTCGATCGATCGGCGCAGCAGGTCGTGGGCGGCGCCGGCGGTGCCGGAGGTGGGGTCGAAGCCGCGCTCGTCGCTGGTGGCGCCGACGACGACTTCGCCGCTCTCGCGGGCGACGATGTAGACCGGGTGGCCGGCGACCCGGCCGCGGACGGTGGTGCGCGGGATCGGCTGGCCGCTGCCGGCGCGCAGGCGCAGGACCGCTCCGCGGACCGGCCGGATCGGCAGGCCGAACGCGGCCGAGCCGCATCCGGCGGCGATGACGACCTGGTCGGCGTCGAGTGCAGCGGTGTCGGCGACCTGTTCTGTCAGGATGCTGACGCCGGCGCGGTCGGAGGCCGCCAGGAGCGCGGCGTGGACGGCCCGGGGGTCGACGGCGTGGTCGCCGGGGACGAGGACGCCGCCGCGGGCGCGGTGGCTGAGCAGCGGTTCGGTCTTGCGGGAGGCCCGGGCGAGCAGCGGGACGACTTCACGGCCGGTGGATCGGTAGAGCTCGGCCTGCCGGTCGATCTCGGCGCGGTCGCCGTCTTCGATGCCGACCAGGAGCGTGGGTACGTCCCGGTAGCCGAGGTCTATTCCGGACTCGCCTTGGAGTTCGGCGGCGAATCCGGGCCAGGCGTCGGCCGACGCGGACATGAACGGGATCATGTCCTCTTCGCCGAACTGGGCTTCGGTGACGGCGGCGATCATGCCTGCCGCGACGCGGGAGGCGCCCGAGCCCGGATCGGTGTCGTGCACGGTGACCTGTGCGCCGCTCTGGGCGGCCCGCCAGGCGATGGCGAGACCGACCGAGCCGGCGCCGACGACGGCGATGCGCATCACTGCTGCTCCCCTACGGCTTCGAGGAGTTCGGCGGTGGCGCGCACGGGGTCCTCGGCGGTCGAGATCGCGCCGACCACGGCGACGCCGTGCGCCCCGGCGGAGCGGCAGTGCCCGGCGCGTTCGGCGGTGATGCCGCCGATCGCGATGACGGGAACGTCGACCGCCTCGCACACGGCGGCGAGGCCGTCGAGTCCGATCGCGTTCGGCAGACCGGTCTTGGTGCCGGTGTCGTAGACGGGGCCGACGCCGAGGTAGGTGGCGCCGGCGCGGCGCGCGGCGCGAGCGGCCTCGGGTTCGCGGCAGGTGCCGCCGACGATCGCCGCGCGAGGCAGGAGTCGCCGGGCGACGTCGATGGGGAGGTCGTCGTCGCCGAGGTGGACGCCGTGGGCGCCGACGGCCTGTGCGATGTGGACTCGGTCGTTGACCAGGCAGAGCGCGTCGTGCTCGTCGCACAGCTCGGTCAGCGCGGCCGCGAGGTCGAGCGCGGCGCGGTCGGTGTAATGGTCTTCGGGGCGCACCTGGACGAGCCTGGCGCCGGCCTTGAGCGCGGCGGTGGCCGCGGCGATCGGGTCGGCCGTGTCGGGACGCGTGTCGGTGATGACGTGGAGCCGTGGTAGACGTGTAGCGCTCATATCTCCTTCTCCCTGCGCCAGCATGATCTGGATCAGGTTCGACGGTCGGGACTACCGAGTCCCCTCTCAGCCCGATGCATCGGGCTCCCGTGGGTGTTCGCTTACGCCGGATACGTTACGTCATCACACGGAGCGATGACAAGCCCGCTGTCACAATGCGGACTCGCGTCGTTCCGCACATGACCGGCTCATTCGGATCGCTCGACGCGGATCACCCTGTAGCCCTTGGCACTGGCGTGCTTGCCGACGCTCCAGCCCTTGCCGCTCAGCCAACGCGCCAGCGAATCCGAGCCCAGGTGCTTGGAGACGACGAGCCAGGCGATGCCGCCGTCCCCCAGTCGCGGCAGCCACTGATCGAGCATCTCGTGCAGCGCGTCCTTGCCGACCTTGATCGGCGGGTTCGACCAGATCTCGTCGAACCGTGTCTCCGGCGGCACCTCGTCGGGTGTCGCCACGCGCACCTTCCCGGGCATCCGCTCGGTGTTGCGTCGCGTCAGGTCCAGCGCCCGGCGGTTGACGTCGACGGCCCACACTTCGGCGTCCTCCCGCTGGGCCAGCACGGCGCTGATGGGCCCGTAGCCGCAGCCGAGGTCGAGGAACACGCCGCCGGCCTCCGGCGGCGCGACCTTGTGGAGGAGCACGCTCGTGCCGGGGTCAAGGCGCGTCCCGGAGAAGACCCCGGTCGAGGCGGTCAGCTCGTATCGGACGCCGTCGAGCTCGAAGTCGATGGTGCGCTCGCGGTCGTCGACGGCGGGCCTTTCGCTGAAGTAGTGCTCTGGCTGCTCGACTGGGCCTTCTGACATGCCACCATTGTCACCCGCCGTCCGCGACGGTCCGCACCGATCCCGGCGAACCGATCCGTCCGGTCGCGTGACACGAGTTGCGGTGCGGTACTCCCGTTTCGGCGGCGCCGTTCCGCATACCCCGGTCGGGGGAAGCTTTCCCGGTTCCGGACCGCCCAGGGACTATGCTGCGATCCATGGCACACGGCCCGTCTCCCTTCGGTGTTCCCCAGCGAGAGCATGGGCGTCACGCGAGGACCGATGAGGATCACGACCGGATCGACCGGGCGCGGGTGACCGCGCCGACGATGCGGCTCAGCCCCGAGGAGCAGTCGCCGCGCTCTCCGGAGGACGACCTCGAGACGCACCTGGAGCGCATCCACGCCTCGCGTCCGCTCCGCCGCGCCGCGCGGCGCGCGCGGCGGCGGACCCGGTGGTGGCTCATCGCGCTGGCGGTCGTGAGCGGCCTGGCCGTGGTGGCGGCGTGCGGCGCGGGCGCGTACATCGTCTTGCGCGAGAGCGAGTCGGCGCCCGTCGCGCAGCCGCAGACCGATCCGGGCGCCGGGGACGAAGGCGAGTCCTCTGAGGACGATGCCGAGGCTCCGGCGGTGGTCGACCCGATCGAGAGCCGGGAGACCGACGCCGAGCCGATTTCGACGGAGGAGCTGTTCGGTTCCGACTCCATCACGCCGAGCGGCGCCGGGTCCTACGCGGTACTGGGCACCGACGAGCTGGCCGACTGCGCCGAAGCCGGCATCGACGCGGTCGCCGACCTGCTGGCGGAGGCCGACTGCACGCAGGTCGTCCGCGCGACGGTGGTGAGCCCTGACGGTGAGCACGCGGCCACGGCGGGCGTGCTCAACCTCGGCGACGCCGCCGAGGCCGAGGAGCTGCGCGGCGCGATCGAGGAGGGCCTGGACGGCGGTTTCGCGGCCCTGCGCACCGACGGCGCGGCCTCGGAACTGGGACACGCCAAGACCATGCTCGGCTACAACGCCTACGGCCACTACCTGATGTACGTGGTCATCGGCCGCACCGACGGCGAGCCGCTCGAGGAGGCCGATGAACCGGTCCTGGCGGTGGTGAACGACGTGGTAGACGTGTGGCTGGTCGATCAGCTCAGTCCGCGGCGGGAGATCGAGTAGTCCTTGCGCGTCGCTAGGGGTTGCGCAGCATCGCCTTGATGCCCGGCGGAAGTTCGGGGTCAGATCGGCATTCGGACCAGTCCGTGATGCCCCTCCTGGCGGACCAGGCCTGATGGCACCAGAAGACGGCCAGTGCCGCGGGAACCCAGAGCACATGGACGTCGAGTCGAAGGCCCGCCCAGACGAGCACCGCGGCCGTGGCCGCGTACCCGGCCTCGGCCCATATGAAGTCCCTCAACGGCGTCCGGTGAATGTGGCTGCCGCTTTCGTAGAACTCGTTGATGCAGATCCAGTTCAATATCACCAGCCCCAACATCGACAGGAAGCCGGCGGACAGATCGAGGCTGTCGCCGGTGAGCTCGTCCATCCGAAGCAGCAGCACCAGTCCGGCGAACCCCAGGAAGACGAGGTATGCCTTGTACAGCACCCAGACGACCAGATTGAAGATCAGGTAGCCGAGTTTCAGGTCCGTGAATTTCACTAGGTGCCGGCAGTGCTCTTGTTCGGGGCCCGCCCCTTCGGTCTCGCTGGTATCGGGAGCCGGGGACGGGTGCGGGGGAGCCTGTTGACCGCGCTTGAGCATGTGCGCGACGTCCCAGGGAAGCCCGGGATCCGTCCGACAGGTCGAACGTCTGGTCAGCTTTGCACCGAACCGGACGAATACCTGAGCGAGAATCAGCGATGGGACGAGTACGAGCGACGTCCAGTACCGCTCTTCATTGATCGCCGACTGGAGTGCCAATAGGAAGGCGGGCGCGACGAGGCCAAGGCAGGCGAGCCAGAACGTCAGGCCTCCCGGCCGGTGAAGCCGGTTCCAGGTTCTGACGGTCATGACCACACCGGAGGCCATCATGCATGAGCCGACAAGCATCGCCGCCGCTTCGGCCACGGCCAACGCGCTGCCATCGTCGAGGACGCGCTCAAGGTCGATGAGGCCCCATACGAATCCGGCGGCCGACGCCGCGGCACAGTATGCCGCTATCGCGGCGAGGAGGGCGAACTGCAGCTTGTACGCGAGCTCCAGTTCGGACCATCGGACTCGGTGGGTGCAGGTGCGAGGATCGTAGGTCTTCGCGGCCGGGACCCAGCCGGCATCGGGGGCTCCCGAGGCGGAGCCGAGGTGCGTCTCGACGTTGATCTCGTGTCGGCCGCCTGCGGCTCCGTCGTCTGCTTTCATGGCGCGCGCATTCCTCTCGAGTGGGCGAATCGAGACACACGGCGCGGGCGCGGTCCGGGCGAGACCGAGGGCGGGCGTCGGGGGTTGCGGCCCGGCCGATTTCCCGTAATCCAAGCATGTCTGTCACGTAAACACTCGACCAGGGTATTGACCGAACCGATCATCCCATGATTCGCTCTATTTGAGTGACAGGACCGATACGTCCCTCATGCGGAATTGATCCCCGGAACGTCCGCATCCCCCGCAGTCCCCCGCAGGAGCAGAACAATGCGCATCGCAAGGCATCTGGCGCGCCGCGCCCTCGCATTGGCGGCGGCCTCCGCCGTCGCCCTGACCACCGCCCTCACCATCCACGCCTCCCCGGCCGAGGCCGTCAGGCCCCCGGGCATCCCGTCCGCCTCGGTCGCGCAGTCCGAGCTCAACGGGCTGACCGTCGCGCCCGAGTCCCACAACTCCAGCTACGACCGCAGCCTGTTCCCGCACTGGTCGAGCGTCGGCGGCGGCTGCACCGCCCGCCAGTACGTCCTCCTGCGGGACGGACGGAACGTCGAGACCGGCTCGGACTGCCAGCCCGACTCCGGCTCCTGGCAGTCGGACTTCGACAACACGTGGACCAGTAACGTCTCCAACGCCACCATCGACCACGTCGTGGCATTGCACGAGGCCTGGGGCTCCGGCGCCTGGGCGTGGAGCACCTCCCAGCGGCAGGCCTTCGCCAACGACGTCGACTCCCCGCAATTGTGGATCGCGAGCCGATCGGCCAACAGCTCCAAGAGCTCCTACGACCCGGCCGAGTGGATGCCGTCGAACTCCTCGGTGCGCTGCGACTACGTCAAGGCCTGGATCCACGTCAAGCATCTCTACGACCTCACCGTCGACTCGGCCGAGAAGAATGCGCTCCAGTCGCACATGAGCGACTACTGCGGCACGGGAAGCCCGGGATCGAGCCAGTGCTCCGGGAGCTACGACGGGCCGACCACGATCACCGAGGGCCGGACGCTGAGCACGAGCGTCTCGCTGTCGTGCTCGCGCCATGCCTCCGGCTCCAGCCAGGTGTCGGTCGACATCTCGCACCCTTACCGCGGCGACATCACCATCGCCCTGGTGGCCCCGGACGGCTCGGTCCGGACTCTGAAAGGCTCGAGCTCCGACTCCGGGAACGACATCGACACGACCTACTACGTCGACCTCTCCAGCGAGCACGGGTCCGGGACCTGGACACTCCGGGTGACCGACACCTACTACGGCGGCTCGACCGGGACCTTGCACGACTGGTCGATCAACATCTGAGCCGGCCGCGCCGAGCGGGGCCGGGCCCCGGGGCCCGGCCCCGCTCGGCGCTCAGCGAGTGCGCACGCGGCGGGTGCGGTCGATGCGGGCTCGCCACTGGTCGGGGTCATCCGGATAGGACACCTCGACGAGAGTGAGTCCTTGAGGCCCGACGACGTGGACGTCATTGGCGCGCTCGCCGAGCGTCAGGAGCGACGCGAGCCAGTCCTCGTCGCGGCGGCCGTCGCCGACGGCCAGCGCGGCCCCGACGAGGCTGCGGACCATGGAGTGGCAGAAGGCGTCGGCGCGGACGGTCGCGACCGCGACCCCTTCGTCGTCGCGGGCCCAGTCGTATTGGAGGAGTTCGCGAATGGTGGTGGCTCCTTCGCGCTGCTTGCAGAAGCCGACGAAGTCGTGTTCGCCGAGCAGGCGCCGGCAGGCCGCGTGCATGCGCTCGACGTCGACGGGCCTGGGCCAGGCGAGGGTGTCGCTGCGACGCAGGGGGTTGACGCCCCAGGTGGCGTCGGCGACGCGGTAGACGTAGCGTCGCCAGCGGGCGGCGAAGCGGGCGTTGAAGGAGGGGTCGACCGCTTCGGCGGAGGTGATGCGGACGTCCGGGGGGAGGATGCCTCGCAGGCGCCACAGCAGCCGTTCGGACAGGGACTGCCATCTGTCGGCGGGGACGTCGACGTGGACGACCTGGCCGGTGGCGTGGACGCCGGCGTCGGTGCGGCCGGCGACGGTGAAGTCCTCGAGCTCGCCGAAGAGGATCTCGAGGCCGCGGATGACTTCGGCGGCGACGGTGCGCCTTCCGGGCTGCAGCGCCCACCCGGAGAAGTCCGCGCCGTCGTAGGCGACGCCGAGCCGCAGCCTGGTCTTGTCCACTCCTGCCCCCATTCGCAAAAATCCTATAGGATATATCCTATTTCCTATAGGGAAAGCAAAACCGCGCGCAAAGCGTATGCCCTGCGCGCGGTTCGAGCCGTGAATCGGCTCGGCGTCGCTAGTCGACCAGCTCGATGATCGCCATCGGCGCGTTGTCGCCCTTGCGGTTCCCGGCCTTGATGATCCGGGTGTAGCCGCCGTCGCGCTCGGCGAAGCGGGGGGCGACCTGCTCGAACAGGTCGTGCGTGGCGTCCTTGTTGCGCAGCTTGGCCAGCGCCAGGCGGCGGTGGTGCAGGCTGCCTTTCTTGCCGTACGTGATCAGGCGTTCGGCGTACGGACGCAGCCGACGAGCCTTCGTCAGCGTCGTCGTGATGCTGCCGTGCTCGAACAGCGAGGCCGCGAGGCCCGCCAGCATCAGCTTCTCGTGTGCCGGGGAACCGCCCAGGCGCGGGCCCTTCGAAGGTTTGGGCATTGTCTTGCTCCTCTGGTGTTGGCGCGGCCGGCCGTTTCACGGAACCGACCGCCACTGTTTCGCTCAGCGCTAGAGCTGCTCGGTCTCGCGGAGATCCTCACCGTCGTCTTCGTACTCATCGGCCTCGGCGGACTCCTCGGACCCGTAGGCCACCGCGGCCTCGGACGGGTCGAAGGTGCCGGGCGAGTCCTTCAGGCTCAGGCCCATGCCGGCGAGCTTCATCTTGACCTCGTCGATCGACTTCTGCCCGAAGTTGCGGATGTCGAGCAGGTCGGCCTCGGTGCGGTTGATGAGTTCGCCGACGGTGTTGACGCCCTCCCGCTTGAGGCAGTTGTACGACCGGACGGTCATGTCCAGGTCCTCGATCGGGAGCGCCAGGTCGGCGGCCAGCTGCTGATCGGCCGGGCTGGGCCCGACGTCGATGCCCTCGGCCTCGGTGTCGAGCTCGCGGTAGAGCCCGAACAGCTCGACCAGGGTCGAGCCGGCGGAGGCGAGGGTGGTGCGCGGCGAGGTCGAGGCCTTGGTCTCGACGTCGACGGTCAGCTTGTCGAAGTCGGTGCGCTGCTCGACGCGGGTGGCGTCGACCGAGTACGCGACTTTGAGCACCGGCGAGTAGATCGAGTCGACCGGGATGCGGCCGATCTCGTTGGTCTCGGCCTTGTTCTGCGGGGCCGAGACGTAGCCTCGTCCGCGCTCGACCACGAACTCCATGTCAAGCCGGCCCTTCGAGTTGAGGGTCGCGAGCTTGAGGTCCGGGTTGTGGACCTGCACGCCGGCGGGCGGCTGGATGTCGCCGGCGAGGACGTCGCCGGGGCCTTCCTTGCGCAGGTACATGGTGGCCGGCTCGTCGTTCTCCGAGGAGACGCAGATCTGCTTGACGTTCAGCACCAGTTCCACGACGTCTTCCTTGACGCCGGGGATGGTGGAGAACTCGTGGAGCACGCCGTCGATCTTGATCGAGGTGACCGCCGCGCCCGGGATGGACGACAGCAGGGTGCGCCGGAGCGAGTTGCCGAGCGTGTAGCCGAACCCGGGCTCGAGCGGTTCGATGGTGAACTTCGAACGGGTCGGGTTGATCTGCTGCTCAGTGAGCGTTGGCCGCTGAGTGATAAGCACTTCGGTGTTTCCTTCGTTCAGGGCGCCCGCTATATGACGCCTGCTGATGCTTTCGGTGGCCGGAGCGGACTCCGGCGTGACGGATGCTCCGTCAGACCCGGCGGCGCTTCGGCGGCCGGCAGCCGTTGTGCGGCTGGGGCGTCACGTCGTTGATCGAGCCGACCTCGAGGCCGACGGCCTGGAGGGAGCGGATCGCGGTCTCGCGGCCGGAGCCGGGACCCTTGACGTAGACGTCGACCTTCCGCATGCCGTTGTCCATGGCCTTGCGGGCCGCGGCCTCGGCGGCCATCTGGGCGGCGAACGGGGTCGACTTCCGGGAGCCCTTGAAGCCCACCTGGCCCGAGGAGGACCAGGAGACGACCGCACCGGTCGGGTCGGTGATCGACACGATGGTGTTGTTGAAGGTGCTCTTGATGTGCGCGTGCCCGTGGGGCACGTTCTTCTTCTTTGCGCGCGGGCTCTTCGATCCGCCGCGAGTCTTCGGTGGCATGTATGCGCTCCTCTGCCTAACGTGCCTTCTTCTTGCCCGCGACGGTCTTCTTCGGTCCCTTGCGGGTGCGGGCGTTGGTCTTGGTGCGCTGACCGTGGACCGGGAGGCCGAAGCGGTGACGCAGGCCCTGGTAGCTGCCGATCTCGATCTTGCGGCGGATGTCGGCCTGCACCTCGCGGCGCAGGTCGCCCTCGACCTGGTAGTGCTCCTCGATGAAGTCGCGGAGGCTGACCAGTTCTTCGTCGGTGAGGTCCTTGACGCGCTTGTCGCGGTCGAGGCCGGTGGCCGCGAGCGTCTCGAGCGAGCGCGTGCGGCCGATACCGTAAATGTAGGTGAGTGCGATCTCCAGGCGCTTGTCGCGCGGGAGATCGACTCCGACCAGGCGTGCCATCTAGGCGTTGCTCCTAGCGTTGTCGGAGGTCTGACCGCTGCCTTCCCGCGGCTCGTCGCGAGCTCCGCGGGCCCCGGCCTCCGCACCGAGGGTTGTGACTTGTCCGATCACTGGCAGTGGTTTCCCCTGCTGGGGCCTTGCTTCTGTGGCGTTGAGATCTAGCCCTGACGCTGCTTGTGACGCGGGTCGGACGAGCAGATCACCATGACTCGTCCGTGCCGGCGGATCACGCGGCAGTTCTTGCAGATCTTCTTGACGCTCGGTTTGACTTTCACGAGTCCTACTTAGCTGTAGTCGTCAGGTCAGCGATAACGGTAGACAATCCGACCGCGTGACAGGTCATACGGCGAGAGCTCCACCACGACCCGGTCCTCGGGGAGGATCCGGATGTAGTTCTGGCGCATCTTGCCGCTGATGTGGGCGAGTACTTTGTGGCCGTTGGTGAGCTCCACCCGGAACATGGCGTTCGGGAGGGACTCGACGACCTTGCCTTCAATCTCGATGGCACCGTCTTTTTTCGGCATGTCCTCCGCTACCGTGACAACTCGGTCCTACACCGCGCACCTGTGACAGGTGTGAGGCGACTGACATTGCCTGCCCGCGAGAGCGGGCGGGCGAGAGAATGCAGCCCGTTTCAGCTGCGTCCGGGTCCGCCGGAGCGCGTGGGGGCCCGGAACCGGGGCTGCACCACTGCATGAGTCTACTCGCGCCCGGAGGCCGCCTACCAGGGGGTTGACCGTGACAGGCGGCACTCGGGGCGGGCTTGACCGCTGCTCGGCCCGCAGGCTTCGCCGCGGCGGCCCTACTTCGAGTAGTACTCGACGATGAGCTGCTCGTCGCAGATCACGGGGATCTGCTTGCGTTCGGGCACCGACAGGAAGCGGGCGATGAGCCCGTCGAGGTGCGACTCGATGTACGCCGGGGTCTGCTCCCCCGCCCAGGCGCCGGCCGCGGCCAGCTGGAACGGCGTCATCGACCGGGACTTCTTGCGGACCTGCACGAAGTCGCCGGGCTTGAGCCGGTAGGACGGGATGTCGACCTTGCGGCCGTTGACCGTGAAGTGCCCGTGGTTGACGAACTGGCGCGACTGGTAGACGGTGCGCGCGAAGCCGGCCCGGAGCACGAAGGCGTCGAGGCGGGATTCGAGCAGGCCGACCAGGACCTCACCGGTCTTGCCGGGCTTGCGCACGGCTTCGGCGTAGGTGTTGCGCAGTTGGCGCTCGCTGATGTTGTACTGCGCGCGGAGGCGCTGCTTCTCAACGAGCTGGTTCTTGTAGTCCGATTCCTTCTTGCGACCGCGGCCGTGCTGCCCCGGAGGGTACGGACGGCGCTCCATGTACTTGGCGGCCTTCGGCGTCAGCGCGATGCCGAGGGAACGGGAAAGCTTGACTTTCGCCTTCGCTTGCATGCAAACTCCAGTAATTCATCGTTCATGCCTCGAAGGAGGCACAGGTCGCCTCTGAGCTGCAGAGACGCGGGAGTGTAACGCGCTCGAACGGCGCGCACACGGGTATGCGGCGGGGCGGGCGCACGCGACACCGCGGGCTCGCCACCCGACTAATCTACGCTGCCATCGGGCCGGCATCAACGCCGGGCCGCCGCCAGAGTGACGAGGCGCTCCACCAGGTCGCCGTAGGAGAGCCCGGCGGCGGCGAAGGCCTGCGGAACGCCGCTCATCGGCGTCATCCCCGGCATGGTGTTGACCTCGTTGAGGTAGACCGTCCCGTCCGGGGTCAGGAAGCAGTCCACGCGGGCCAGGTCGCGGCAGTCGAGGAGCCGGAAGACCCTCCGGGCCAGCTCCTGGGCGCGCTCGGCGACGCCCTCGGGGAACTCGGGCTCGAGGTCGAACGGCTCGGGGCTGCCGAGGTACTTGGCGTCGAAGTCGAACCAGCCGTCCTCGCCCTTGGCGAGCACTTCGAGCGGGTAGGTGATCTCCAGGTCGCCGTCGAGGGTGGCGACGACGCCCATCTCGATCTCGCGGACGTTCTCGAAGGCGGCCTCGAACACGATCTTGTCGTCGACCTGGCGGGCCTTGGCGACCGCTTCGATCAGCGCGTCCTGCGAGCCGACCTTGCTGATGCCCAGGCTCGATCCGGCGCGGGCGGGTTTGACGAAGATCGGAGTGCCGAGCCGGTCGACGATCTCCCACGAGTCCAGTTCCTGACCGGGTTTGAGGACCGCCCAGTCCCCCTGCGGGACGTTCTCGGCGTCGAGGAGCCGCTTGCTGAACTCCTTGTCCATGCACAGCGAGCTGGAGAGGACCCCGGAGCCGACGTACGGCAGTCCGGCCATCTCGAACAGGCCCTGGATGGTGCCGTCCTCGCCGAAGGGGCCGTGTAGGACCGGGAAGGCCACATCGGCCACCGGGTGCGACCCGGCGCCCAGGTCGACGGCCACGGCCTTGCCGGCCTCGGCGGTGACCTCGGGGAGCGCGTCGCCCGACTCGAGGGCGAAGGCGGCGTCGTTCGGCAGCTGCACCCAGTCGCCTTCGCGGGTGATGCCCACGGCGGTGACCTCGAACCCGCGCTCGCGCAGGGCCTGGGCCACGCCGGAGCCGGAGGCGCACGAGACGGGCTGTTCGACGCTGCGACCGCCGAAGAACACGGCGACGGTTGGCTTAGACATTGTTAGACCTCAGAGTGTCGGTTTCGGGTTTGGTCTCGCGGCCCATGAGTTCGGCGACGGCGCCCCGGGGATCGAGTCCCTCGTGGCAGACGCGCTCGACGGCGTCGCAGATCGGCATCTCGACGCCGACTTTACGGGCCAGATCGGTGATGGAGCGGCAACTCTTGACGCCCTCGGCGGTCTGCTTGGTGACTCGGGCGGCCTCCTCCAAGGTAGCGCCGAGACCGAGCTGTTCGCCGAAGGTGTGGTTGCGCGACAGCGGCGATGAGCAGGTCGCCACCAGGTCGCCGAGACCGGCGAGGCCGGCGAACGTGGCCGGGTCGGCGCCGAGGCGGATGCCCAGGCGCGTGGTCTCGGCGAGCCCGCGGGTGATGATCGTGGCCTTGGTGTTGTCGCCCAGGCCCATCCCGGCGGCCATGCCGTAGGCCAGGGCGATGACGTTCTTGGTCGCCCCTCCCAGCTCGCAGCCGACCACGTCGGTGTTGGTGTAGGGGCGGAAGTAGGAGGTGATGACCGCGCGCTGGATGGCGACGGCCCGGTCGTGGTCGCCGCAGGCGACCACGGAGGCGGTCGGCTGCTCCTCGGCGATCTCGCGGGCGAGGTTGGGTCCGGACAGGACCGCGACGCGTTCGGGGTCGGCGCCGGCGACCTGGGAGACGACCTCGGTCATCCGGAGCGTGGTGCCCAGCTCGATGCCCTTCATGAGGCTCAGGAGGGTCGCGTCGGGTTCGATGAGGCCCGACCAGGCGCCGAGGTTCTCGCGGAGCGTCTGGCTCGGGATCGAGAGGACCACGATGCCGGCGCCGCGGAGGGCCTCGGCCGCGTCGGTGGTCGCCGTGATGCGCTCGGGAAGGGCGATGTCCGGGAAGTAGTCGGGGTTGCGGCGTTCGCGGTTGACCGATTCGGCGACGCTCTTCCGCCTGGCCCAGAGCGTCACGGGGGTTCCGGCGTCGGCGAGGATCTTGGCGAACACGGTTCCCCAGGATCCGGCTCCCATGACCGCTGCTCTCACTCTGTCGGCTCGCTTTCTTCAGGTCGGTTCCGCTGCTGGTCGCGTGGATCGAACAAAGGGGGCGGGGCCTGGCCGCGCAGTTCGGCGACGCCCGAGCGCAGCGACTCCATGACCGCGTCGGTGACCGCGGCGAGGCGCTCGCGGTTCACCTCGGCGCCCTCCCATTCGGAGAGGTCGACGGCGGGGCCGGCGGCGACGACGACGGGTTTGCGGCGGCCGAGCTTGAACTTCGGCTTGCGGTGGCGGTCGTGGACCGCCAGCGAGCCCCATTGGGAGATCGGAATGACCGGAGCGCCGGTCTCCAATGCGAGCCGGGCGACGCCGGTCTTGCCGCGCATGGGCCAGCGGTCGGGTTCCTTGGTGACGGTGCCCTCGGGTGAGATCAGGACGCTGCCGCCGCGCTCGAGGACGCCGCGGGCCGCCCGCAGCGAGTCGGCGGCGTCGCTGCGTCCGCGGTAGACGGGGATCTGGCCGGTGGACTTGATGATCGGTCCGACGACGGGGATCTTGATCAGCGAGTGCTTGAGCAGGAAGCGCGGGTGGCGGCCGGCGTTGTAGACGTAGTGGGCCACCGGGAGCGGGTCGAAGTCGGAGTAGTGGTTCCACACGAAGATCGCCGGGCCCCGGAGGGGGACGTGGTGCATGCCGCGCCAGGTTCGCTTGGTCAGGAGCACCATGCCGAACTTCACGAGGCCGCCGATGATGTGGACCCCCCAGGGGAGGCGGTCGCCGCCGGACCGGCGGAAGGTGTATTTGGCCTCGACCATATCCTCGGTCACCTGGTCGCTCCCTCCATGGCGAAGCTTGCGAGCCGCACTCGGGGCGCAGCTATGGGATCGTCTTTGGAGAGCACACTCTATAGGCCGCCCCGGGCCCGACGGGAGACGGGAACCGGGCCGTCGGACCGATACGGGGCGTGAGAGCACGTGCACGACCTCGCGCGCTTGCGCGGACAAACGAATGATGTCATGATGGAGTCAGAATGACATCTGCCATGCCGACCCTCGCGGCGGCAACCACCACAACTCGACCGGAGTGAATCACATGAACTGGCGTCTCCTCGGATGGCTCGCGGCCCTGTTCGGCGGCGCGATCGTGGCGGTGTGGCTCGTGGCCAGCCTCATCGGCTTCATCTTCGGTGCCCTCGGCACCCTCATCAAATTCGCGCTCGTCGTCGGCGTCATCGGCGGCCTGGTCTTCCTCGGCTGGAAGGCCAAGACCGCCATCACCGGCTCCGACCGCCGACAGCTCCGCAAGTAGCGCCAGTGCAGGGCACGGTCGCAAGCTTCGACGAGGACGCCTCCGGCGAGGTCGTCCTCGACTCCGGCCGCCGCGTCGCCTTCGACGCGGCGGCCTTCGACGCCTCCGGGCTGCGCTTCCTGCGCCCCGGCCAGCGCGTCCACCTCGACCTCGACGAGGACGGCGACGTGGTCATGGTGCGCATACCCACGATGCACCCCTGAGAGTGTGGTGGTACCCGAACGTGGGTGTGTCCCAGTACCGTATTAGGCGTGAGCGGGACACAGAGGCGGGTGGCCGCGGCCGGTGGGGTGCTCTGGCGCGCCGGTGACCGCGGGTGCGTAGAGGTCGTGGCCGTGTGGCGGCCGGGGGTCGGCAACTGGTCGCTGCCCAAGGGCAAGCTCGACCCCGGCGAGCACCTCCTGACCGCGGCGTGCCGCGAGGTCGAGGAGGAGACCGGGGTCCCGGTGATCCCGCAGATGTGGCTGTGCCGGGCCGCGTACGTGCTGCCCAATCCCGCCGGAGACGTGTACAAGACCGTCGACTTCTGGTCGATGCGCACTGACAGGCCCGACGCCCCCTTCGCGGCCGACGAGGAGATCGGGGAGCGGCGCTGGCTGTCGCTGGAGGAGGCGCGCGAGTATCTGACCCGGCCGCGCGATCAGCAGGCGCTCAAGGTGTTCACGGCGCTGCCGTCGGTGTCGTCGACGACGCTGCTCGTGGCGCCGGCGGAGATGGACCGCGATTTCGACGGCCCCGCGGTGGCCCGGCCGCTGAGCGAGCGCGGCAGGGAGCAGGCGGTCCGTGTGGCGGCCTTGGCGGCCCTGTATCGACCGGACCGGGCGTTGAGCGCCACGGGTCGGGCGTGCGTGCAGACGGTGGAGCCCGTGGCGCAGGCGGTGCGGTGCCGCCTCAGCGGCGACTCGGCGTTCGACACCGACGCCCACGGGCGCAATCCGGAGCGGTCGAGCGCCCGGCTGCGCGAGCTGGCCGCCGGCGGCGGCTGCCGGATCGTCTGCGCCGGGCCGGAGGTCATCAGCGACACCGTGGCGATACTGGCCGACGAGGACGGGATGGCGGCCGCCGACGTGTCGACCCGTGCCGGTGAGGGCTGGGTGCTGTCGTTCGCGGGCCAGCGCCTGGTGGGTCTCGAGCGGCTCTGACCGGGAGCGGTGAGGGCGGTTCGGGGTACCGTTGCGACCCGTGAGTCTGTCTACCAGCAGGGCGTCTGTTCCCCGCAATCGCATACAAGGAGGCATCGTGCCGCAGAGTGCTCCCCCTTCGCTGACGAACTGGGCCGGGAACGTCGTCTTCTCCCCCGAACGGTTCGAGCGGCCCTCGACGGTCGAGGCGGCGCGGGAGATCGTCGCCGCATCGGAGCGGGTCCGCGTGCTCGGCTCGGGCCATTCGTTCAACCTGATCGCCGATTCGGAGGCCGTGATGCTGTCGCTCAGCGGCATCGAGCCGGTCGTGGCGATCGACGCCGAGGCCGGTCAGGTGCGCGCCTCGGGCTGGATCACGTACGCCGCCTTGAGCCGGGCCGTCCACGATGCCGGGTTCGCGCTGCACAATCTGGCCTCGCTGCCGCACATCTCGGTGGCCGGTTCGATCGCGACCGGCACGCACGGGTCCGGTGACGCCAACGGGAGCCTGTCGACGGCGGTGGCCGCGTTGGAGTTCATTTGCCCCGACGGCGAGCTGCGCACCGTCAGGCGCGGCGAGGCCGATTTCGACGGCTCGGTGGTCCACCTGGGCGCCTTGGGCCCGGTCACGGCCGTCACCTTGGACCTGCTGCCGGGCTTCACGATGCGCCAGTACGTCTACGACGCTCTGGCCTTCGAGCGGGCCGTGGCGCACTTCGACGAGCTGACCGCGTCGGCGTACAGCACGAGCCTGTTCACTCGGTGGGGCCCGGACCCGGACTTCCAGTTCTGGGCCAAGCAGCGCGTGGCCGACCAGGACAAGCCGTTCCCGCCTTCCGAGCGGTTCGGGGCGGTGCTGGCCGACGGGCCGCGCCATCCGATTCCGGGCGCCGACACGGCCGCGTGCACCGAGCAGCTGGGCAGGACGGGGGCGTGGCATGAGCGCCTGCCGCACTTCAAGCCGGAGTTCACGCCCAGCGCCGGTGAGGAGCTGCAGTCGGAGTATCTGATCGACCGGGCCCACGCGGGTGCGGCGCTCGAGGCGCTGCGGGAGGTGTCCGATGTGATGGGGCCGGTGGTGCAGATCAGCGAAGTGCGCACCGTGGCCGCCGACGAGCTGTGGTTGAGTCCGTCGTTCGGACGGGACACAGTGGGCTTGCACTTCACTTGGGTGCGCGACTACGAATCGGTCGAGCCGGTGATGGGAGTCGTGGAGGAGGCACTGGCGCCGTTCGATCCGCGGCCCCATTGGGGGAAATTGTTCACGATTCCCATTCCCGAAGTACGCTCGCAATATCCTCGAATGGGTGACTTCGAAAAACTGCGATACCGCGTCGATCCAGAGGAGAAGTTCGGCAACGACTTCTGCGCGACCGCGCTCGGCGGAATCACGCGATTACGCGTAGTGCCGACCCATCCGGACAGCGGCGCACTCCCCCGGACATAATCGAGGGCATTCAGGTGGCTCCTGAATGCCCTCTGTTCCCGTGCGAGTGCAATGCCGTGCCGCTTCGCGACGCCCGGAGCGACTCCCGGGCCGGTGGCTTTCAGCGGCGCCCGCGCTTGGCGGTCTTGCGTGCCGGCGCCTTCTTCGCCGACGCCTTCTTGGCAGTGGCCTTGGTGGCCGTCTTGCGCGTGGCCTTCTTGGCCGTGGCCTTCTTGGCCGCGCTCTTGTTGCCCGAGACCCTGGCGGTGGCGCCCGAACGGGTCCTGCTGGAGGCCGCCCGCGACGTCTTCTTGGCCGACGCCTTCTTGGCGGTCTTCTTGGCCGCCGTCTTCTTGGCGGTGGACTTCTTCGCCGTGGCGAGTCTGGGCAGCTTCCGCTTTCCGGTCACCAGTTCTTTGAAGCCAGTACCAGGTCGGAACGCGGGGATTACGGTCTTCTTGACACGGACCGCTTCACCAGTGCGAGGGTTCCGGGCCATTCGCGCGGCACGCTGGCGCTTCTCGAAGACACCGAATCCGGCGAAGGAGACCTTCTCCCCTTTCACCACCGCCCGCTGTATCTCGTCGATGGCCACATCCACTACTTCCTTCGCGGCCTGACGGTCGCCTGTGCGAGCGGCTATCCGATCGACGAACTCTGCCTTGTTCACGAGTCCTTCCCTCCCGATAAGGTTGTCTAGCTAAACCAGCCGTTAAGCGCACGGTATGACGTTTCGAAAGCGAACGCAACTGTTTCGAGGAAAAAACCCCTTGTGTCGCAGGCTTATTTATTCGGAGGGACGAAATCGACGCTCAGAACCCCGTTGGGGCGGGCGGAAACACGTCTGGAGCCGGTAGAAGTACTACCGGCTCCAGACGTGAAGAATTCGATTATCGGCGCGGCGCGCCTTAGGCTGGCATCGGGAGAGTCTTAGGCCGCCAAGCCTCCCGGTTCGATTCGTAGGCCGCGATCCGGTCCTCGTCGCGAAGCGTCAGCGCCACGTCGTCGAGGCCCTCCATCAGGCGCCAGCGCGCGAAGTCGTCGAACTCGAAGTCCCAGGCGCGAGCGCCCGCACGGACTTCGCGCTCGACCAGGTCGACGGTGACCTCCAGGGCCGGGTCGGCCTCCACCGCGTCCCACAGCGCCTCGACCGCCTCGGCGGGCAGTTCCACAGTCAACAGACCGTTCTTGAGCGAGTTGCCGCGGAAGATGTCGCCGTAGCGGGGCGCGATGACGGCTTTGAACCCGTAGTCCTTCAGGGCCCACACCGCGTGCTCGCGGGAGGAGCCGGTGCCGAACTCGGTACCGGCGATGAGGATGGAGACGCCCTGGTAGGCGTCCTGGTTCAGCACGAATTCGGGATCGTCGCGCCATTCGGCGAACAGCCCGTCCTCGAAGCCGGTCTTGGTGACCCGCTTGAGGTAGACCGCCGGGATGATCTGGTCGGTGTCGACGTTGGATCGGCGCAGCGGTGCGGCGGTGCCGGTGTGCGTGGTGACTTTCTCCATGTCGCTGTCCTCTCTTACAGGTCGGCCGGGCTGGCCAGGCGGCCGGCGACGGCGGTGGCGGCGGCGACCGCGGGGCTGACCAGGTGGGTGCGCCCGCCCTTGCCCTGGCGGCCCTCGAAGTTGCGGTTCGACGTGGAGGCCGCCCGCTGGCCGGGCGTCAGCTGGTCGGGGTTCATGCCCAGGCACATCGAGCATCCGGCGAAGCGCCAGTCGGCGCCGGCCTCGATGAAGACCTTGTCGAGGCCCTCGGCGACGGCCTGTTCGCGCACGCGGGCCGAGCCGGGCACGACCATCATGTCGACCGAGTCGGCGACCTTGCGACCCTTGATGACCTCGGCGGCGGTGCGCAGGTCCTCGATGCGGCCGTTGGTGCACGAGCCGAGGAAGACGACGTCGACGCCGACCTCGCGCATCGGCGTGCCGGCCTCCAGGCCCATGTACTTGAGGGCGTTCTCGGCGGCGGTGCGCTCGACCGGGTCGTCGAACCGGTCGGGGCTGGGCACGGAGCCGGAGAGCTCGACGCCCTGGCCGGGGTTGGTGCCCCAGGTGACGAACGGGCTCAGCTCGGCCGCGTCGATGACGATCTCGCGGTCGAATTCGGCGCCGGAGTCGGTGCGCAGGCTCTTCCAGTACGCCACGGCCGCTTCCCAGTCCTCGCCCTGGGGGGCGTGGGGGCGTCCCTTGACGTACGCGAAGGTCGTCTCGTCGGGGGCGATCAGGCCGGCCTTGGCGCCCCATTCGATGGACATGTTGCACACGGTCATCCGGCCCTCCATGGAGAGCTCCTCGATCGCCTGGCCGCGGTACTCGACGATGTGGCCCTTGCCGCCGCCGGTGCCGGTGATCGAGATGATCTTGAGGATGAGGTCCTTGGCGGACACGCCTTCGGGCAGGGAGCCGTTGACGGTCACGGCCATGGTCTTCGGCGTGGACTGCGGCAGCGTCTGGGTGGCGAGGACGTGCTCGACCTCGCTGGTGCCGATGCCGAAGGCGATCGAGCCGAACGCGCCGTGCGTGGAGGTGTGGGAGTCGCCGCAGACGACGGTCATGCCCGGCTGCGTCAGTCCCAGCTGCGGGCCGACCACGTGGACCACGCCCTGCTCGGCGTCGCCGAGGGAGTGGATGCGCACGCCGAACTCCTCGCAGTTGGCGCGCAGCGTCTCGATCTGCTTGCGACTGGTCGGGTCCGCGATCGTGAAGAGGTTGTCGGTCGGGGTGTTGTGGTCCTCGGTCGCGATCGTGAGGTCGGTGCGGCGGACCTTGCGCCCGGCCTGGCGCAGGCCGTCGAAGGCCTGCGGGCTCGTGACCTCGTGCAGCAGATGCAGGTCGATATAGAGCAGGTCGGGCTGGTCACCGTCGGTGTGGACTACGTGGTCGTCCCAGACCTTCTCCGCGAGGGTCCGCGGGCGCGTCTCCTCGACTCCTTGTGGTGTACGTGACATCTCTTATCCCAGTCGTTGGACTTCTCGAATAATGGGAGGTAATGTTCAGCTCGTGAGAACGAATACTATCAGCGGAGTGGGCGTCCTCGACAAGGCGGTGCTCATCCTCACTGCGTGCACCAACGGCGCCAGCCTGGCTGAGCTCGTGCACGAGACCGGCCTCCCCCGGGCCACCGCCCACCGCCTCGCCCAAGCCCTCGAAGCCCACGAGATGCTGCAACGCGACCACGAAGGGCGCTGGCGTCCCGGTCCCAAGCTCGGCGAGCTGGCCGGCTCGACCGCCGACGTGCTCCTCAGCGCCGCCGAGCCGGTCCTGAACCTGCTGCGCGATCAGACCGGGGAGTCCACGCAGCTCTACCGGCGCCGCGCCGACGAGCGGATCTGCGTGGCCGCGGCCGAGCGCGCCTCGGGACTGCGCGATACGGTCCCGGTGGGCGCGGTCCTGCCGATGACCGCCGGGTCCGGCGCGCAGGTGCTGCTGGCGTGGGAGCCGCCCGAGGGCATCCTGCCGCTGCTGCCGAAGTGCCGCTTCTCGTCCAAGACCCTCGCCGAGGTGCGCCGAAGGGGCTTCGCGCAGTCGGTGGCCGAACGCGAGGCCGGCGTGGTCAGCGTGTCGGCCCCGGTGCGCGACAAGACCGGCAGAGTGGTGGCCGCGATCTCGGTCTCGGGCCCCCTCGACCGCCTCGGTCGCCGTCCCGGCGACCGCCTCGGCATGGCCGTGATCCGAGCCGGCCAGAAGCTCTCCGGCCTGTAGCGAGCCGGGTCCGATCCACCACCGCCGCATCGGCGGGGGGCGACCCCCGCTGCGGCGCCGGGCCGACGACTCGCTCGGCATGCGGTGGCACCCGGCACATGGCCGTATCCGAGCGAGGCCGAAAGTCGTTGGCCTGTCCATGAGCGTGCTAGATTATGGTCAGAATGGTCAGACCTTCCGGCTGTTCGGAGGTGGGACGATGCATTGGCAAGTTCAAGACGCCAAGAAGCGCTTCAGCGAGCTCATCCGTGCTTCCAAGACCGACGGCGCGCAGTTCATCACTCGGCACGGCGAAGAGGAAGCGGTCATGCTGAGCGTCGAGGACTACCGGCGACTGGCCGGAGTGCCGTCCTTCAAAGAGCTGCTTCGCGAGCCGCCGTATATCGAGGACTTCCCCGAGACCTCCGACCTCCGCGCCGAGATGCCGAGCGAGACCGGTCTGGGGCTCGATCAATGAAGCAACTGCTCGACACCAACATCCTCAGCGAGCTGCGCAAGCCTCGCCCGAACCGCCTTGTCGAACGCTGGTACGACGCTACGCCGGACTCCGACATGTATTTGAGCGTCATGACGATCGGCGAATTCGAGAAAGGCCTCGCCCGCCTGCGGCGACGCGACCCGGAACAGGCCGCGGGACTCGCGCGCTGGCTGGATCGCCTGCTGCGCCCCTACGAGTCTCGGATACTGCCGATCACGCCGGAGATCGCGCGCTGTTGGGGCCGACTCAACGATCCCGAACCGCTCCCGGTCATCGACGCCTGCATCGCCGCGACCGCCATCGTCCACGACATGGTGCTGGTGACGCACAACGTCAAGGACGTCTCCCGCACCGACGCTCGCATCCTCGACCCCTTCGAACCGCGCTAGCCGAAGCCCGTCCTCACACGCTTTCGAGCGACGTGCGGTCGATGAACACGCCGCGGGCCGCCAATTCCGGCGGCGAGGAAGCGAAGGTCAACGCAGCCAGACCGGGCGATGGACGTCCGATGACGTCTTCGACTACGAACCAGCACCATCGGAGAAAACGGCCCGGCTCATTCGCCCGGTCGGGGACCGGCTGCCCCACACGATTGCTGACGTACTCGGCTATCCCAGCGAGCAGCGCATCCCAGCGCTCGTCTCCCGTGCTCTCCGGCTCGTCGCGAATCGCCGATGGAACGAGATCCGCTTCAAGACGCTCGACTTCATCGATGAACTGACTCACCTGGCGAAACGCGTCGTCGACACCTCGCTCGATCAACGAGCGACGAATATCCGCTGCGGTGCGTTCCAATCACGGCATGACCTCGATTATCAGGACGGGCACCAGGTCCCCCGGATTCGGTGCGGCAAGAGCAAGGTTCGGGCCGCTCGAGCGAGTACGGCGGATAAGCGCAGACGGCCGACGGCGGTCTCGATCTCGGCCCTGAGCCCCGGGCCGGTCAGCAGGTCCTTCACCTGCTCGACGACCGGGGCCATGAACTGGTCAGGGCACGGCTCCCCGGCGATCGGCGCGACCGCCCTGATCGCCGCCCGCGCCGCCGGAGAACCCGTCAGGGGCCTGCGCAACTGCAGCCCCCGCACCGCCGCCAGCAGCTCGATCGCCAGCACACTGCCGAGATTGTCGATGACCTCCCGCAGTTTGCAGCCGGCCGACCAGCCCATCGACACATGGTCCTCCTGCATCCCCGAGGTCGGCACCGAACCGACCGAGGCCGGATGCGCCAGCCGCCGGTTGTCCTCCACGATCCCCGCGGCCGTGTACTGCGCGATCATCAGCCCCGAATTCACGCCCGGATCCGGACTGAGGAACGCCGGCAGGCCCCGCGAACGCGTCACGTCCAGCAGCCGGTCCACGCGGCGCTCGGCGATCGAGCCGACGTCGGCCGCGGCGATCGCCAGGAAATCGGCGGCGTAACCGAGCGGCGCGCCGTGGAAGTTCCCGGTCGACTCGACGCGGCCGTCCGGCAGCACCACCGGGTTGTCGACAACGGACACCAGTTCGCGCTCCGCGACGGTCCCGGCGAAGGCCAGCACGTCGCGGGCCGCCCCGGCGACCTGGGGCGCGCAGCGCATCGAGTAGGCGTCCTGCACCGCGTGCATCATGTCGTCGCGGTGCGAGTCCATGATCTCGGACTCCTGCAGCAGCCGGTAGATGTTCGCCGCACTGGCCTCCTGGCCCGGATGCGGCCGCAGCTCGTGCAGCTCCGCCTGGAACGGCCGGTCCGACCCGAGCATCGCCTCGATCGTCAGCGCCGCGCACACATCGGCCATCGTCAGCAGATGCTCGGCGTCGGCCAGCGCGAGGACCAGCATGCCGAGCATCCCGTCGGTGCCGTTGATCAACGCCAGCCCTTCCTTGGAGGAGAGGGCGATCGGCCGCAGCCCCGCGTCGGCCAGCGCCGCCGATGCCTCGATGCGCGCGCCGTCCTTGCCGACGGCCCAGCCCTCGCCGAGCATGACCATGGCGCAGTGCGCGAGCGGGGCCAGGTCGCCGGAGGCGCCGAGGGAGCCGTGCCGCGGCACCCACGGGGTGACGCCGGCGTTCAAGAGCGCGGCCAGTGACTGCGCCACCTCGGGCCGCACGCCCGAGCGGCCCATGGCGAGCGACCGGAGCCGCAGCAGCATCATCGCGCGCACGACCTCGTCGCTCATCCGCTCCCCGACGCCGGCGGCGTGCGAGCGGATCAGGGCGTGCTGGAGTTCGGCGCGGCGCTCGGGCTCGATGAAGGTGCCGGCGAGCGCGCCGAATCCGGTGGTGACGCCGTAGACGGGGCGTGCCTCTCGGTCGATCTGGTCGACGATGCCGCGGCTGGCTCGCATGACCTCGACCGCGTCGTCGTCGACGGCGACCTTGGCGCCGTCTCTGGCCACGGCGATGACGTCGGCGGCGGTGACGCCGGTCTGCTTGATGTGGACGACGCTCATCGGTGCTCCCGGTGCTTGATCTTCCCGTCTTGTACGACGGCCCTGACAAGGTGCGTGCCCGGCCGGTAGGCCAGGTGCGCGTGCGAGGGGGCGTCGAGGACGACCAGGTCGGCGCGGGCGCCTGTGGCGATGCGGCCGATGTCGTCGCGGCCCAGGGCCTTCGCGCCGCCGGCGGTGGCGGCGGTGACGGCCTCGGCCGGGGTCATGCCCGTCTCGCGCACGGCCAGCGCGATGCAGAACGGCATGCTGCTGGTGTAGGACGAGCCGGGGTTGCAGTCGGTGGCGAGCGCGACGGTCGCCCCGGCGTCGATGAGCCTGCGGGCGTCGGGGTAGGGCGAGCGGGTGGAGAAATCGGCGCCCGGCAGGAGGGTCGCGACGGTGGGGCCGGCGGCGAGCGCTTCGACGTCGGCGTCGGTCAGGTGGGTGCAGTGGTCGGCGGAGGCGGCGCCGAGTTCGACCGCGAGGCGCACGCCCGGTCCGGCGGTGAGCTGGTTGGCGTGGACTCGCGGGCGCAGTCCGGCCGCGATGCCGGCGGTGAGGACTTGGCGGGCCTGGTCGCCGTCGAAGGCGCCGTGCTCGCAGAACACGTCGATCCATTTGCTGTACGGGGCGGCTTCGGCGAGCATGTCGCCGCACACGAGGCGGACGTAGTCGTCGGCGTCCCAGCCGGTGGGGACGGTGTGGGCGCCGAGGAAGGTGGTCTCGTCGGTGAACGCGCGGGCGACGCGCAGCTGGCGGGCCTCGTCGGCGACGGTGAGCCCGTACCCGGATTTGATCTCCACTGTGGTGGTGCCGCCGCGGAGCATCTCGCCGACCAGGCGCGCGGCGGTGTCGTGGAGGCGTTCTTCGGTGGCGGCGCGGGTGGCGGCGACGGTGGTGCGGATGCCGCCGCCGGTGTAGGGCTTTCCGGCCATGCGGGAGGCGAACTCTTCGGTGCGGTCGCCGGCGAAGACGACGTGCGAGTGGCTGTCGACGAAACCGGGCAGGACGGCCCCGCCTTCGGCGTCGAGGCGTTCGTCGGCGGCCGGGGCGTCGGCTCTGGGCCCGACCCAGCCGATCCGGCCTTCGGCGGCGACGATCGCGGCGTCGGCGAGGATGCCGTCGCCGGTGGCGGTGAACAGTTCGCCGATGTTGTCGACCAGGAGGCTCATGCCCACAGCTCCTCGATGGCGGCGGCCAGTTCGGCGGGGACGTCGACGGCGGTGTGGCGGCCTTCGGCGACGACGCGGCGCCCGTCGACGATGACGTCGGTGACGTCGGCGGCGGTGGCGGCGTGGAGGAGCCCTTCGGGTGCGATCCCCGCGGTGCGCGGCGAGTCGAGGGCGACGGCGACGAGGTCGGCGCGCTGCCCGACGGCGATGCGTCCGGCGTCGGGCCAGCCGAGGGAGTCGTGGCGGGTCATGGCCGCGAGCAGTTCGGCGCTCGTGAAGCGGCCGCGCCGCTCGCTGACGAGGCGTTCGTGCATTTCGACGGCGCGGGCCTCCTCGAACATGTCGATGACGGCGCCGGAGTCGGTGCCGAGCGAGAGCGGCACGCCGAACTCGGCCAGCGCGCGGGCTGGTCCGAGCCCGTCGGCGAGGTCCCGTTCGGTGGTGGGGCAGAGGCACACGGTCGTGCCGGAGCGGACGAGCAGTTCGATGTCGCGCCCGGCCAGGTGGGTGGCGTGGACGGCGGTCAGGTCGGGGCCGAGCATGCCGCAGCGCTCCAGCAGTTCGGTGGGGGTGCAGCCGTGCACGGCGCGGCAGTCGTCGTTCTCGGCGCGCTGCTCGGAGAGGTGGACGTGGACGGGACGGCCTTCGGTGGAGCAGGCGAACGCCTCGATCGCGGTGTCGGGGACCGCCCGCACCGAGTGGACGGCGGTGCCGGCGACCGCGTGCGGCGGGGTCTCGAGTTTGTCGACGCGGGCGAGCCACGCTTCGAGGCTGCCGTCGCCGAACCGGCGCTGGGCGCCTTCGAGGGGCCGGTCGAACCCGCCGGCGAGGTAGAGGGTGTCGAGCAGGGTGATGCGGACGCCGGCTTCGGCGGCGGCGGCGATCAAGGCGTGGCCCATGGCGTTGGGGTCGGTGTAGGGGCGCCCGCCGGGTCCGTGGTGGAGGTAGTGGAATTCGCCGACGCTGGTGATACCGGCCAGGGCCATCTCGGCGAAGACGGCGCGGGCGAGCCGGTGGTAGGAGTCGGGGTCGAGGCGGTCGGCAAGGGCGTACATGCCTTCGCGCCAGGTCCAGAAGGTGCCGCCGCGGTCGTGGGTGCGGCCGCGCAGAGCCCGGTGGAAGGCGTGGGAGTGGGCGTTGGCCAGGCCCGGGACGGTCATGCCGCGCAGCACCTCGCGGCCGGCGGGCGCCGCTCCGGTCGCTATGGCGCTGATGCGGCCGTCGTCGACGTCGATGGCGACCGCTTCGGCGGGGCCGTCGTCGAGGCTGGCCCGTTCGGCCCAGTAGGTCAGCACGCGAGCTCCCCGAGCACGTCGGCGAGGGCCTCGACGCCGGCGGCGCAGTCGTCGTCGGAGGCGGTCTCGGCCGCCGCGTGGGAGACGCCGGTGGGGTTGCGGACGAACAGCATCGCGGTGGGCACGTGGGCGGCCAGGACCGCGGCGTCGTGGCCGGCGGCGGTCGGCACGATCGGGACGCCGCCGAGCAGGCGGGCGATCCGGTCGCGCAGCCCGGCGTCGAATTCGACGGTCGGCGTCTGGGATTCGGCCGTCACCGCGACGCTCGTGCCGTCGCGTTCGGCCCGTTCGGCGGTTTTGGACTCGATGGCGTCGACGATCTCGCCGAGGACGGCCTCGTCGGGGGCGCGGGCGTCGAGCCACGCGTCGACGCGGCGCGGGATGACGTTGGTGGCGCCCGGATCGATCTCGGCGCGGCCGACCGTGGCGACCCCTCCGGCGAGTCGGGCCTCCTTGCGGGCGGCCAGGACGGTGAACGCGAACGTCAGCATCGGGTCGCGCCGGTCGGGCAGCCGGGTGGTCCCGGCGTGGTCGCTCTCGCCGGTGAAGGTGAAACGCCAGCGCCCGTGCGGCCAGATCGCGCTGGCGACGCCGACCGGCGCGTTCTCGGCGTCGAGGGCGCGGCCCTGCTCGATGTGCAGTTCGATGAACGCGGCGAGGCTTTCGATGCGCGCGAGGTCGGGGCCGAGCAGACTCGGGTCGGCGCCGGAGGCCTCCATCGCCGCCGCGAAGGTGACGCCGTCGGCGTCGGTGAGTTTGCGGGCCTGCTCGGGTTCCACCGCGCCGGTCAGCAGCCGGGTGCCCAGGCACGGGATGCCGAAGCGGCCGCCTTCCTCTTCGACGAACGCGGCGACGCCGATGGGGTGGCGCGGTTCGGCGCCGCGTTCGCGCAGCAGGTCGATCGCCAGGAACGCCGAGGCGATGCCGAGGGGGCCGTCGTAGGCGCCGCCGCCGGGAACGGAGTCGAAGTGGCTGCCGGTCAGGACCGCGTCGCCGTCGTGCCAGGAGCCCCACCAGGCGTAGAGGTTGCCGTTGCGGCCGGTCTCGACGCTCATGCCGCGCCGCTCGGCCTGGGTGCGGAACCAGTTGCGGCAGGCCTGGTCGGCGTCGCTCCAGGAGAAGCGCCGGTAGCCGCCCCCGGGGGTCCGGCCGATGGGCGTCAGCTCGTCCCAGAGCCGTCTGAACTCGGACGCGTTCATCAATGCCTCCAACGGGTCAGGGTTCTGTGCTCGGTATGCGGATGCCGTGCCGCTCGGCTACCCGTTCGGCGTTCTCGTAACCGGCGTCGACATGGCGGATGACGCCCATGGCCGGGTCGTTGGACAGGACCCGTTCGAGTTTGCGCGCCGCCAGATCCGTGCCGTCGGCCACTGTGACCTGTCCTGCGTGGAGGGATCGTCCCATGCCGACGCCGCCGCCGTGGTGGAGGCTCACCCAACTGGCGCCGGAGGCGGTGTTGACCATGGCGTTGAGCAGCGGCCAGTCGGCGATGGCGTCGGAGCCGTCGAGCATGCCCTCGGTCTCGCGGTAGGGGCTGGCGACCGATCCGCAGTCGAGATGGTCGCGGCCGATGACGATGGGCGCTTTGAGGGTCCCGTCGGCGACCATCTCGTTGAAGCGGACTCCGGCGCGGTGCCGCTCGCCGTGGCCGAGCCAGCAGATGCGCGCCGGCAGACCCTGGAACTCGACGCGTTCGCGGGCCAGCTCGATCCAGCGCGTCAGCGACCGATTCTCGCCGAAGAGCTCGAGGACGGCCTCGTCGGTGGCGGCGATGTCGGCCGGGTCGCCCGAGAGCGCGACCCACCGGAAGGGGCCCTTGCCTTCGCAGAACAGGGGCCTGATGTAGGCGGGCACGAAGCCGGGGAAGTCGAAGGCGCGCTCGCATCCGCCGGCGAGGGCCTCGCCGCGGATCGAGTTGCCGTAGTCGAACACTTCGGTGCCGGCGTCGAGGAACCCGACCATGGCCCGGACGTGCTCGGCCATGGAGGCGCGGGCGCGCTCGGTGAACTCGTCGGGGCGTTCGGCCGCATAGGCGGCGGCCTCGCGGTGGTCGACGCCGTCGGGCACGTACGAGAGCGGGTCGTGCGCCGAGGTCTGGTCGGTGACGATGTCGACTTCGGTCCCTCGCGCCAGGATCGCCGGCACGACGGCGGCGGCGTTGCCCACCAGGCCGATCGACCTCGCCTCGCCGGCGGCTTTGGCGGCCTCGGCCTCGGCCAGCGCCCGGTCGAGGTCGGGCGCGACGGTGTCGAGGTAGCGGTTGTCGAGGCGGCGGCGCAGCCGTTCGGGGTCGACGTCGACGATGAGGCAGACGCCGCCGTTCATGGTGACCGCCAGCGGCTGGGCGCCGCCCATGCCGCCGCAGCCGGCCGTGAGCGTCAAGGTGCCTTTCAGGCTGCCGCCGAACCGGCGTTCGGCGACGGTCGCGAACGTCTCGTAGGTGCCCTGCAGGATGCCCTGGGTGCCGATGTAGATCCACGAGCCGGCCGTCATCTGCCCGAACATGGTCAGGCCGAGCGCTTCGAGGCGGCGGAACTCGGGCCAGGTGGCCCATTCGCCGACGAGGTTCGAGTTGGCCAGCAGCACGCGCGGGGCCCACTCGTGGGTGCGCATGACCCCGACCGCGCGGCCGCTCTGCACCAGCATCGTCTCGTCGGCCTCCAAGGTCTGGAGGGTCCGCAGGATGCGGTCGAGGTCGGCCCGGCTGCGCGCGGCCTTGCCGGTGCCGCCGTATACGACCAGGTCGTCGGGGCGTTCGGCTACCTCGGGGTCCAGGTTGTTCTGCAGCATCCGATAGGCCGCCTCGGTCTGCCAGTCGCGGCAGTGCAGCTCGGATCCGCGTGGTGCCCGCATCGTCTCCGCCCCCGTCACAGGTTGCCGCGCCTGGCCTGCTCCTTCTCCAAGGCCTCGAACAGGGCCTTGAAGTTGCCCTTGCCGAAGCTCAGCGAGCCGTGCCGTTCGATGATCTCGTAGAACACCGTAGGCCGGTCCTGCTGCGGTTTGGTGAAGATCTGCAGCATGTACCCGTCTTCGTCGCGGTCGACCAGGACGCGATGGGCCTTGAGCTCCTCGATCGAGACGCGGACGGTGCCGATGCGCTCGCGCAGTTCGGGGTCGTCGTAGTAGGCGTCGGGGGCCTCCAGGAACTCCACGCCGTTCGCGCGCATGGCCTCGACGGCGGCGAGGATGTCGTTGGTGGCCAGCGCGATGTGCTGGACGCCGGGCCCGCCGTAGAACTCCAGGTACTCGTCGATCTGGGACTTCTTCTTGCCGGCGGCCGGCTCGTTGATCGGGAACTTGACCTTGCGGGTGCCGTTGGCGACGACCTTGCTCATCAGCGCCGAGTACTCGGTGGCGATGGCGTCGTCGACGAACTCGACGATGTTGGTGAAGCCCATGACGCGCTCGTAGTACTCGACCCATTCGCGCATCCGGCCCTCTTCGACGTTGCCGACGATGTGGTCGACGGCCTGGAAGTAGCGTTTCTTCGGCGGTGCCACGATCGGGTCGTGGGCGGCGAAGCCGGGCAGGAACGGCCCGGTGTAGCCCGAGCGGTCGATCAGGACGTTGCGGGTGTCGCCGTAGGTGCCGATGACCGCGACGCGGACGGTGCCGTGCTCGTCGGTGACGTCGTGGGGCTCCTCGAGGGCGATGGCGCCCTGCTTGACCGCGTAGCGGTAGTTCTCGTCCACATCGGGCACTTCGAGGGCGACTTCGATGACGCCGTCGCCGTGCTTGGCATGGTGCCTGGTGGCCTCGGAGTCGGCGGTGACGCCGCCGGCGAGGACGAACGTCACGCCCCCGGACTTGAGGGCGTACTCGGCGTGCTCGCGGTGGCCGGTCTCGGGGCCGCGATAGGCGAAGCAGGTCATGCCGAAGGCGGTCGAATAGTAGTGGGCGGCCTGTTTGGCGTTGCCCACGTAGAACCTGACGTGGTCCCAGCCCTTGATGGGAAAGTCGTCCTCGCGGAGGTCATGCTCGACCGCGCCCACCAACTGGGCGTCGTTCTGGGTCACGTTGCCTGCGATGTCGACCATGGCCGTCTCCTTGTGGGTGATCGGGTGCTGTGACCACGATCATCGTCCGCCGGCGGCGATTGGGCAAGTCTGCGCCGATCTGCTGCTCATAATGCACAGAACGGGCTCTCGAAAGCGCTATAGACTGGGCAACATGACCACCGAATCGCCGATCGACGACCTCGACGCCCGACTCATCGCCCTGCTGGAGGCCGAACCCCGGATCGGGGTCCTGGAGTGCTCCCGGCGGCTGGGAGTGGCGCGCGGAACGGTGCAGGCCCGCATGGACAGGCTGTCCTCGCGCGGCGTGGTGCGCGGGCACGGGCCGCGCGTGGACCCGGCCGCGCTCGGCTACCCGGTGATGGCGTTCGTGACCTTGGAGCTGCGGCAGTCGACCGGGCACGACAGCGTGGCCCGGCATTTGGCCCGGGTCCCGGAGGTGCTCGAGGCGCACACCGTCACCGGGAGCGGGGACCTGCTGTGCCGGATCGTGGCGCGCACCAACGCCGAACTGCAGGGCGTGATCGACCGGGTGCTGGCCAACGAGGGGGTGCTGCGGGCGGCGACGGTGATCGCGCTGGCCGAGCAGATCCCCTACCGGACGCTGCCGCTGGTGCGCAAGACCGCCGAGACCGACCGCCGCTGAAGACCAAATAGGATATAGGATATATCCTATAGGATCGTGCCGGTGACTTCGCCGAGGCCCATCACCGTCCCGGCCACGCCCGGGGCCGTGGCGGTGATGGTGACCGTGTCGCCGGATTCGAGGAAGGTGCGTTCGGAGCCGTCGTCGAGTTTGATCGGCTCCTTGCCGCCCCAGGTCAGTTCCTGGAAACTCCCCCACTGGTCCTTCTCGGGGCCCGAGACGGTCCCGGAGGCGAACAGGTCGCCGGTGCGCAGGCTCGCGCCGTTCGCGGTCATGTGCGCCAGCTGCTGCGCGGGCGTCCAGTACATCTGCGCGAACGGCGGCCGGGAGACCTCGGTGCCGTTGAGCGACACCGACAGCGTCAGGTCGTAGGCGAAGCGGTCCGACTCGGCCAGGTAGTCCAGCGGCGGCGGGTCCTGCTCGGGCGCGACGGTCCGGGCCTCGACGAGCGCCTCCAGCGGCGTCACCCAGCAGCCGATCGAGGTCGCGAACGACTTGCCGAGGAACGGCCCGAGCGGCTGGTACTCCCAGGCCTGGATGTCGCGGGCCGACCAGTCGTTGACCAGGACGGCGCCGAACACGCGCTCGGCGAACTCGTCCGGCCCGGCCGCGGTGCCCAGCTCGGTGCCGGGGCCGACCACGAAGCCGACTTCGGCCTCGATGTCGAGGCGGCGGCTGGGGCCGAACTCGATCTCGCCGTCGGGCGTCCGCCGCTGCCCCGAGGGACGGCGGATCGGCGTGCCGGAGGGCACGACCGTGCCCGACCGGCCGTGGTAGCCGACCGGCAGGCGCTTCCAGTTCGGCAGCAGCGGTTCGCTGTCGGGCCGGAACATGCGGCCGAGGTTCGCCGCGTGGTGCTCGGAGGAGTAGAAGTCGACGAAGTCGGCGACCGCGAACGGCAGGTGGAGCGTCGCCGCGCCGACCGGGACGAGCAGGTGGCGGTACTGGGCGGCGCAGGCGTCGTCGACGAGCATCTCCACCAGACGCAGGCGCGCCGTCCGCCACACGGTCGGGCCGGCGGCCATGAGCTCGCCGAGGTCGGCGGCGTGGAAGACGGGCTCGATCGACGATGCGAAGAAGCGGCTCGAGGCCAGGCCGTGCAGGTCGAGCACGTGGTCGCCGATGCGGACGCCGATGCGCGGCCGGCGGTCGTTCGCGGTGGAGAAGACCCCGTACGGCAGGTGGTGCACGCTGTACGGGCCCTCGTCGGCCCCTTCGACCCAGGTCACCGGTGTCCTCCTCTGGTCAGCAGCGACAGTTCGATCAGATCCTCCAGCGGCTCGTCGATGCTGCACGAGCCGAAACCGGCCCACGCCGGGCGCGGGCGGTCGATCATCGCACGGGCCCGCTCGGTCAGATCACCGGCGTCGGTGGAGGCGAGGATCCCGGCCACTTCGGAGACGTCGGCGCCGCGCGAGGCCTCGGCCGCGGCGGCGAGGACGTTGAGGAATCCGTGGTGGACGAAGCCGGTCGCCTCGTCGCGGTGGCGCACGGCCCGATGCAGCCCGGCGGTGAGCTTGAACCGCAGGGAGCGGCGCGAGCAGGCGACGATGGACTCGGCCAGGACCTCCGGCGGCGGGAAGAACTCCGCCGAGGGGCCGCCGGTGCGGAACTTCGGGATGAAACCGGTCCCGACGACCGCCTCGACGGCCTCCTCGCCGTAGGGCAGTTCGGCGTAGACCCGGGCGTCCCAGGTCTTCGCGGCCTTCGCCAGGTGGTGGAGGGCCGCGCGGGACTCGAACTGCACGACCTTGACCAGCGGGTTCAGCGAGGCGACGACCTCGTCGACGTACTCGGGCTCGCAGTCGACGACCACGCCGACGCGCAGCTCCGACCGGCCCGGATCGAGATCGTGCAGGCTCGTGGCGGGCACCAGCAGCGGCCCGACCATGTCCGCGTACCAGGAGGCCCGGTGGCCGCGATGGGCCGGGACCGCCTCCTCCAGTGAAGCGTTGCCGGGCGGGAACACCGCCGCGTCGTCGACCAGGCCCTGCATCATCGCGGGAATCGCTCCAGACATGCCCCTGAGCGTACGGGCGCGAATCGGCGTTGTCGACAGAATGCGGTCCCGGCGCCCGGAGGCGAGACGCGGCCCGGAGGGTTAACCTGAGGGCATAGCCACACGCCGCGGGCGGCCCACCGGACGTCCCGCAACGACAAAGGAGTCGCCGTGCCGTTCTACCGATCGGTCGGGCAGATCCCCGACAAGCGACACACGCAGTTCCGACAGCCCGACGGAAGCCTGTACTCCGAGGAGCTGATGGGCCAGGAGGGCTTCTCCTCGGACTCCTCGCTCCTGTACCACCGCCACCGGCCCACCGCGATCAGCTCAAGCGCCGAGCACCGCCCCGACGCGGCCGCGCCGGTCCCGAATCACCCGCTGAAGCCGCGCCACCTGCGCACCCACAAACTCGACGGCGCCGGCGACGCGATCTTCGACCGGAACCACCTGCTGTCGAACGCCGACGTCCGGATCTCCTACTCCGTGGCGACCAAGCCGTCGCCGCTGTACCGCAACGCGATCGGCGACGAGTGCATCTATGTGGAGGACGGCTCGGCCCGCGTGGAGACCTCATTCGGCGCGATCGACATCGGACAGGGCGACTACCTGATCGTTCCGATGTCGACGATCTACCGGATCGTGCCGACCGGCGGTGACCCGCTCAGGACGCTCGTGGTCGAGTCGACCGGGCACATCACACCGCCGAAGCGGTACCTGTCGGTGCGCGGGCAGTTCCTGGAGCACTCGCCCTACTGCGAGCGGGACCTGCGCTCACCGACCGAACCGCTGCTGGTCGACGGCGAGGACGTCGACGTCTACGTCCAGCACCGCGGCCGCGGCTCTTCGACGGTGTGGACCAAGTTCACCTACGCCCACCACCCGTTCGACGTGGTCGGCTGGGACGGCTGCCTGTACCCGTGGGTGTTCTCGATCCACGACTTCGAGCCGATCACCGGCCGCATCCACCAGCCACCGCCGGCGCACCAGGTGTTCCAGGGCCCGAACTTCGTGATCTGCAACTTCGTGCCCCGGAAGGTCGACTACCACCCGGACGCGATCCCGGTGCCGTACAACCACCACAACGTCGACTCCGACGAGGTGATGTTCTACTGCGGCGGCGACTACGAGGCCAGGCGCGGCTCGGGCATCGAGCAGGGATCGATCTCGCTGCACCCGTCGGGCTTCACGCACGGACCGCAGCCGGGCGCGCCCGAGCGTTCCATCGGCGCCGAGTACTTCGACGAGCTGGCGGTCATGGTCGACACCTTCCGCCCGCTGGAACTGTGCGAAGCGGCTCTGGACTGCGAGGACGGCGACTACGCCTGGACCTGGAACCGCGACCCGAACCTCTAGACCGGGCCGGTCCAGGTCGCCGGCCGCAGCGGCGAATCCGTCTCCGGCGCTGAAGGAGGCGCATTCGCCGTCACGGTGCGGCTCGACGAGCGCAACGGGACCCGACTACATCGTGTTGACGATGAGACCGATGTGCGTGAAGTAGTTCAATGCTCCGAACAGGAGGAACACCAGACCGGCGATGAACCAGGCGACGAGCATGACGGTGCTGAGCGCGCGCCGACCGGGTTTCAGCGCCATCGGGAACAGGACCGCCCCCAGCCCGGTCAAGGCGTACAGACCGGAGATGAAGACGGCCTCGACCATCGGGTAGTCGGCGAACTCACCCGAGATCGGTTCCTGCGGCGGGGCGGCGAAGAGCGTGTAATTGACTCCGGCCACGGCGATGCCGAAGCAGGACAGCCCCATGCCGAGCACGAAGATCGACACCGGCCGTGCCGCTGCGGCGATCGCCTCGAACCGGCCCGCAGGAGGCTCGAGCACCGCGGCGCGCCGCCACAGGAAGAACGAGGCGAACAGCAGCAGCACGCCGAAAGCGAGCGCCGGTTCGCCGAAGATGATGTTGTCGAACGCGAAGCCGCCGGCGGCGAGCGGCCAGGTGAGGGTCATGTGGAGTCCGGTGACGGCCAGGATCGCGCCGACCGTCCCCAGACCCATGGCCCAGCCTTCGGCGTCGAGCACGCGGTCGCCGTCGCCGACGCGCCGGATCAGGCCGACCACCATGAGCAGACCGGCGCCCGCCGCGACCGACATGACGGTGTTGTAAGTCGGCATCTGCGCCCAGTCGATCGTGAGACCCTGTGCCAGCAACTCCCCCGTGTCCATATGCGGATACTAAGGGTGAAACGGCCGTCCGTCGCCGATTCGGCGAGGATCGCGGCCCGGCGGTCGGCCTCAACCGCCGGGACGCACGGCGATGCCGCGTACGACCATGTCGGTGCCGAGGTCGTCGGCGACGCCGTCGAGCTCCAGGCGCCAGTGTTCGGACCCGTTGCCGCGGTCGGCGCCGGCGATGACCACCGACTCGGCGCCGCCGGTCACGGTGGCGGTGACGATCTCGCCGTCGGTGAAAGCGGCGAGTGAGTACTCGGTCCCGACCGAGCGGGCGCCGGTGTCGCCGAGCCGCTCGGTCGCTCCCGAGCGGACGTCGGTGGACATGAGGTGGCCGTCCCGGTGCAACCACTGCAGGCGCTCGCCGGTCAAGGAGCGGGAGTCGTAGCGGGCCAAGGCGATGTCGTCGGTGTCGAATTCGCCGGTCAGCGGGTGCTCTTCGTACGCTCCGGAGTCGACGTTCCAATTGACGACGGCGGCCATGCGGTCGCCTCCTCGATCGGCGTACGAGGACAGGAAGGTGACGGTACGGTCGGCGCACGGCAGGTCGCGTCGGTTCTCGCTGAAGTCGAACGCGGGCCGGTAGGCGATGACGTGCTCGGCGCCGTCGCTGAGCGGGTAGAGGCGCGTGAGCATCTGCGGCTGCAGCGTCGGGTCCGCGGCCGAGACCATCGGGGCGTCGTCGCGGGTCTCGTCGAAGTACGGTCCCGACTGCGGCCCGATACCGAAGATCTCGTCGCCGCAGCGGGCGTTGGCGACGTGCCAGCCTTCGACCCGGTGCAGGTGCGCTTCGCCGTCGCGGGTCACGACGATCTGGCTGCTGTATCCGGCGGACGGGGTCTCGGCGAAGCCTTCGTTGAGAATGGACACGACCGTGCCGCCGCCGAGTACGTAGAAGCCGTCCTGAAGGTTCGTCTTGGGGCTCGGGACCTTGGTGAGGGTCTCGTCGAGGCGGTAGTCGAACTCCGTGTCCGAGAAGAAGAGGCCGTCATCGGTCCAGACGACCGAACCCTGGTCCATGACGGCGTGCTCGATGGCGCGCCACCGGCCGTCGGGCTCGGCCAGGATCACGTAGCCGGTGCCGCCGCCGTCCGGGTACGAGCCGGTCTGCGGGCTGAGGAACAGCGCGACGGTGGCCTGTCCCAGGGAGAGCTCGTCCTCGGGGACCACATGCTCGTCGAGGGAGGCGTCCGCGGTGGTGCACGCGGCCAGCGCGATGCCGGCGACCGCTGCCGTCGCCGTCCTTTTGAGCATGTGGTCCTCCTCGTATGGCTTGCCGCTGTGGCCGGTGAGGCTACAGGACCGCGTAGGTGACGGTGCGGTTGTTGTCCTTGATGTCGTACGGGTAGACGCCCCAGCCGCCGTTGCGGTCGAGGTCGATGCCGGTGGTGCGCTGGTAGGCGAGCCAGACGAGTTCGGAGCAGTTGAGCTTGCCGTCGCCGTTGCTGCGGTTGTTCCAGAACGCGTTGTCGTACGAGCGGTTCCGGAAGTTGGAGTGGGCGTAGTTGGCGGCGGCGTCGCGGTTCGCTTGCGTGGTGAGGACGTACTGCTTCACGGTCCCTTCGCCGACCAGGCGCGTGCTGGCGGAGATGCTCCGGCTGAGGCAGCAGTTGCCGGGCGCCTCGACGATGGTGGTCGTGGAGTAGTAGACGCCGATGTGGCCGTGCTGCACGAACATGGTGGACGAGGGCGATACGAACAGGTCGCCTTTGCGCTGGCCGGAGCCGAGGTGGACGGTCCCGTCGCCTTCCTTCATGGTCGTGAAGCCCGAGCCTTCTGCCGCGTCGCCGGCCGACCGCTCGGCTTCGGCCAGGACTTCGGCGAGGAGGTCGTCGTAGTCGGTCTTGGTCTTGGCGGCGGTCCGCTTGAGCTCGGTCTTCAGCTCGCGGGGGTCGACTCCGGGGTTGAGCTCGGCGATGCGGTCGAGCGCGGCGGCGTCCGGGCTTTCGGCGTAGGCGGTCTGGGCTCCGGCGAGCAGCAGCGCGGCGGCCGCGATGGCGACCGTGGTGATTCTCTTGACGTTCATGATGTTCCTCTGGTTGCGGGGGACACATGGGGCGGTCGACGCGCCGGGGTATCGGCGAACGTCGATGTTACTGGTCAGTTTAAGTTCGGGCGCAGTGAACAATCAAGATGCGAACGGAGAATAAGCCGGAAACACCCGCATAGACGGGCACTCCGGGGCGAAGCGCTCCGACCGGAGCACGGTGACGGTGGCGGGGGTCGGCCCGACAAGGGCCGGATACAAACGAACGGGCCTGCGGAGCAGACTCGTTGCTCGGAAGAGCACTATTTGGCTGGCCTTCTGGAGGCCTATGGGAACTTATCTCCCCAGGTAACGTCCCTGCACAACCACCTCACGGCCCTACCCGGGCCCGCCGCATGTGGCCTGACCGTCCGTGACACCGAAGACTCCTCGAACAAGTGATCCAATACCTGATGGTACGATTTTCCGTACAATCTATGTACAATATCTAGGTACCACAGTTGCGAGAGGAGGCGGCAACATGACCATCACTGCCAGTGAGGCCAGGAGAAACCTGTTTCCGCTCATCAAGAAAGTCAACGACGACCACGCCCCGGTCCGGATCTCCGCGAAGAGCGGCAACGCCGTGTTGATATCCGAGGAGGACTACGAGGCATGGCAGGAGACGATGTTCCTGCTCCGGTCGCGCCGCAACGCCGAACGCCTGATGAAGTCGATCGCCGACCTGGACTCCGGAGCCGGCACGGTCCGCGACCTCATCGAGGTGGAGGACGACTGAGTGAAGACGGTCTTTTCGGAAGTCGGCTGGGAGGACTACACCTACTGGGCCGAGAGCGATCGCAAGGTGACCAAACGGATCTACCGCCTGGTCAAGGAGATCAAGCGTGAGCCGTTCACGGGCATCGGCAAGCCCGAGCCGTTGAAGGGGCCTCTGTCGGGCTGGTGGTCGCGGAGGATTGATGAGGAACACCGCCTGGTCTACCGAGTGCGGGATGACACCCTCGAGGTTGCCCAAGCCCGCGGGCACTACAACGACTGAATTGCACCAAGCGTGCTGATCGTGGACAACCGCACGATGATCCACGCTCGTGAGCCATACACCGGCACACGTCGTATGGTTCGCTACCGGTACGACGATCCGCACTTCAGGACCGTCATAATCGCCAAATGAGATACATCCGCCTGCCCGCACCGGTTCTCCGCACGATCGCACCAGGGATGCGGTGGTGGCGGAAGATCCGCAGACCGGTGACGTTCGGGGTGAAAGCCCTTCTGCAGCATCCTGATGGATCCGGACGTATCCTCGTGGTTCGCCATTCCTACAGCGATCCAAGCCGCTGGGGCCTGCCCGGTGGCGGCTACAAACCGAAAGTGGAAACGCCCGAGCAGGCCATTTCTCGGGAGGTCGCTGAAGAACTTTCCATCTCGCTCCCTGCCGCAGCCTTCACGGCTCTGGAAACAGTGACGACAACGCTGGAAGGGAAACGAGACACCTTGACGATCTTGCGCGCAGTCGCTTCGGAGGAGCAGGTCTCGCTCACCCCCGAACTAGCTGAGGCGCGCTGGATCCTCGATGTCCAGGAGCTGGAACCAGCGCCGGTCTCACGCTGGCTCCTCGCCGCGGTCTCCCACGAAAGCTGATCGGCGGCCGAAAATGGTAGCGGCAGCAGCCCCCGCGAGCGAGGATCAGACAGTGGAAACTCTGCGACACGCGATCGAGGACTACCTCCACGGACTCGACGCCTACCTTGACCTGACCATGATCGCCGCACATGCACTGGCCTGCGGAATCGACTCCCCAGCGCTCGCCGAGCTGGCCGGTCTGTCGAAGGACTCGGCATACGAAATCCGTGAACTCGTACCAGCCGTCGTCGAGGAGCTCTCGATCGACATCTCGCCCCTCCCCGAAGCGGTATTCAGAAAAGCGCGCGAAGCCGCACACGCCTATCTGAACGGCGATCTTGACTTCCTCACAGCAGCCCGAAGTGTCACCAATCTGATGTTCGACACGGACTACCTGGACTTCGATGAGCGTCCTGACGTCGGACTCACGCCGCTCGACGACCTGTGGCTCCTCAACGAATGGATCTACGCAATCGCCCATGGAACGGAGGCGGACGGCTGGTACTACTTCAAGACTAGCGAGGACGCTGAGAGCTACTTCGAGTCGGTCGCGGCAGCGCTGGATGGTGCGCGGACCTGAAACCGCCGATGGGTGCTATTCGCAGCCGGGGCGCGACACCCACCCTCGAGTCTCAGGAGAAGCCCGAAGTCTTGATCGTTGAGACTTTGATCGATGCCGTGCTGGATTCGGAGCGAGCTGACCATGGGGAGTCCAAATCGGGGGACTCGGCGGGTCAGACCGAATCATCCAGTCGGAAGGCCGATCGATCATGAGTCAGGACATCAGGGCGAAGCGTGCCGTGCTCTATCTGCGCGTGTCCTCGCGGGGGCAGGTGGAGACCGATTACGACCCTGAGGGGAACTCCATTCCCGCGCAGAGGAAGGCATGCCAGCGCCGAGCCGAGGAGCTTGGGATGGAGGTCGTCGACGAGTATGTCGAACCGGGGCGTTCGGCACTCAACGTCGACGGGCGGCCGAAGTTCCTTGAGATGATGGCGCGCATCCGAAACGAGAAGGATGTCGGGGCGATCATCGTCTACGCGCGGTCGCGGATGCATCGGGATGCGGCCGATGCCGCGCTCACCAGGCGGGAGCTGAAGAATCTCGGTGTGCAACTCATCTCGATCATGGATTACACCGAGGACAGCTACATCGGCGATCTCGTGGCCACGATCCTCGATGGAGTGAACGAGTACCAGTCGCGGGCGTCGGGCCGCGGATGTGGCCTACAAGATGGGCGCGAAGACCGCCAACGGTGGAACTCCGCACCAGGCGCCCATCGGGTATCGGAACGTCGGGGAAACCGTCGACGGGCGCGAGATTCGGACGGTGGTCGTCGATGAGGAGCGGGCTCCGCTCATCCGGATGATGTTCGAGTTGTATGCGAGCGGGACGTACTCGCTCAAGGAGTTGCAGCGGGAAGTGACCGATGCAGGGCTGCGGACTCGGCCGAGCAAGCGGTGCCCTGCGGGACGGGAGATCCCGATGTACACGGTCGGGACGATCCTGCGGAATCGCTACTACCTCGGACGGGTCACGTTCAAGGGCGTCGAGTACCAAGGGCGGCATGAACCGCTGGTGAGCCAGGAACTGTTCGATCGGGTGCAGGAGGTGCTGGGACAGAAGAACGGCGGAGTTCGGAAGCGGGTCTACGACCACCCGTTGAAGGGCGTGATCTGGTGCGGGCGGTGCCGGACTCAGTACTACCTCGACGTGGTGACGAACGGTCGAGGGGTCAAGTACTCGTATTTCGTTTGCAGCGGCAGGGCCGACAAGACCTGTCGGAGCGAACGGGTGCCCGTGGCCGTTATGGAGGCGGAAGTGCGGGCGCACTACAGCAGGCTTCGGATTCCGTCGGGTCTTGCCGCTGAGTTTCGGGTGCAGCTCGACCGGGCGATTCAGTATCGTCAGCTGGTTGACGGGGAAGCGCGCGCCCGGCTGGCGGCTGAGCGTGATCGTTTGGAGCGGCAGCAGGGCCAGCTCTTGGAGGTTGTCGGTGATCCTGACTGGCCTCAGGCGAGGCTGAACGAAAAGGTTCGGGACATCCGGGATCAGCTTGCTCGGGTCACTGAGCGGCTGGAGCGGGTCGGGAACGCTGGATTGGAGGCCACTGGGCGAGCGGTCGGGCTGCTGTTGGAGTTGCTCGAAGATCCTCGGCGGTTCCTTGAGGAGTTGCCCGAGGCTCATCACCGGGCCGTTCACACCGGGTTCTTCGGGCGGCTCTTCGTCGCTGTCGAGGATGGGGATAGGGTGCCGAAGGTCATTGATGACCAAGTTGCGGAGCTGCTCGAACCGCTGGTATCCGCGGCGCGGGGAACTCGGCCGACTGGCGTGGGCAAAACAAAAGGCCCGCTGAGCGGGCCTGTCAGTTTGGAAAAGACCAAGTTGGCTGGCCTTCTAGAAGCTTACGCGATCCTATATTCGCAGGTCAGATCGCTACATACTCATCTCGTGGCCGAATCACGAGCGTCGAGACAGCTCTGAACAGTGGTCTCATTCGCCTAGCCGCCGATAGCCGGTGCTCCTGCCACGGCCTCCGATCTTTTCGATCAGCCCGTCCGCTCGCAGATTACGCAGTGCGTGCCGAATCGTCGGAGGTCGCAGTCCGAGCTCGGCTTCGAGTTGTGCCACCGTCTTTGGTTTGGCGGTGAGCGCGTCGTAAACCCTGGCGGTGGTTCCCTTCAGTCTCGCCCTCTGAACCGTACGTGCCTGTGACAGGACGGCTGTGAATCGAATCGCGGTGTCGGTGTAGCGAGCCTCGGGCAGGCCGGCTTCGGCCAGAGCCTCGGCGACTGTCGGTATGCCGGTGGCCAGGGCCTCGACGATACGTCCATTGGCTGGGGTTCGGAGATACTGGCAGATGTTGAGGAGCCGAGCGTTGCGGGCCGAGCTCACCGCATCCCTGCCGAGCCGGTCGACCGTGATGCCGTACAGGCCGCCCGGGTTGGACACGATGAGTCGGTCCGGTCGGAGGCGTACCTCCGTGACCATGCCGGTGGACCATGAGGACAGATCACGGTGTATCAATGCATTCGCCACCAGCTCGCGGAAGGCGACAAGCGGGTACGCGGTCCGATCGATCACCGATCCGTCAACGCTGGCCACGATATCGGTGGCGAAGTTGGTCCTGGCCCACTCCATCGCTTGATCAAGGAGACGCGGGATCGGCCCTGTGATCAGCCTCTGGTTGTGGGCACGCACGCCCTTTGCGCCGGCTCGACCGGTATCGACGGCAGCCTGGAGTGCGAAGCGCGGGAACCACTGTTGGGGGTGAGCGCCGAGCGCCAGAATTCCCGCGACCGTCGGGACCCCATCGGCATCGAGGACACCCGAACGCCGCAGCAGTTCGTCACGATCGGTGAAGCGTCCGAGCCCCTTCGGGTCACGTTCGCGCACGGTGCGAACGTACGACTCCGTGAGGCCCTCATCCAGGTCGTGGGAGGTCGCTCCCGTGCAAGCCTGGCGGTCGGAGACCGGGGCGGTTCGCTGGGCGAGGAATGCCTGCTCTTCCAGAGCGGACATTCGATAGTCACCTTCCCAGCCTCGAAGGTAGGCGGCTCCGGACTTCGCGGCGCGACACGGTTTGGCGGACGGATCGCACTCGTGAACGCGCGCCAGTACCACCGGAGATCCTTCCACCTCAGCGTCTTCAAAGGTCAACCGGACCGGTGGCTCGAAGTGCCGGGCCTTCGACGCCAACGCCTGCTTGAGTTCTTGCGGGTTCGGCAGGCTTACAGGACGGAACCCCGCTCGCTCATCGAGTCCCAGAATGATCAAACCGCCGCCGGGCAGGTTCGCGAGCGCGCTCAGCGTGGACGTCAGCGAGTCGGACAGCGGCTGCCTTGACCTCGATGGACGTGGTGTCCCCGCCCGCCTCGCGGAGCTCGTTCAGGATGTTGTCGATGTCCTCAGTCATGCAGTAAATGTAAACCCTAGAGCTTTACATTTCCGGGCACGACATTTACATTTGATCGATTCGCAGACGAGCTTCGAGGGCTCCGCGTGAACCACCCGGAGACGACGAACGGGCCCGCTTCGCCGCCCGGCGTTCGGAGACGGTCTGTTGGCTGGCCTTCTAGAAGCCTATGGGAACCTGTTTCCCCAGGTAGCCGCCCTGCACGCCCGCCTCACGGCCCTATTGAGACGCCAAACAGCTCCGCCGAAAGCCGGACTCTGAGCACCGGTGGCAGTCTGATCCGGTCCCAATCCCCCAACATTAGGAGTAATCAGCACTCACTCTGTCACGCTATTAGCTGAATGCCAATTATCTAGGATGCTCCGGTGGGATAAAGGCTGCCGACGACCGGTCCATCGAGACGTTTTCGAGGCTCCCGCAGCGCCTGTTCAACAGCTTGCATTGCGCCCACAATCAAGAACGACCAATTAGCGAATAAAATGGAGCAAGTGTATCCAAATCACAATATCCTAGAATCTGTTAACCAGTACTCTTTAGTCTATGCAAGCATATCAACCCATACTGCGAAATCTAGCCATAATTCGCTCTTAATACGATTAGACCGCAACTAGCGGCGCGCACCCACACTCCGCTTGCCTACAAGGAATCGATATACTGTCGCCGCGACCAAGGAGGATAACCATGCGCTCTACACAACAATATCTTCAGACCGTGGCAGAAGTCGCAGCGGCCCGTTCCACGGATACAACTAGACATAAGTGCTTCGTCTCATATCACGCCGCCGATGCCGATGAGGTGGAATCGTTCCTGGATGAATTCGGCGCGGCATTCATCCCGCGAGTAATTGGTGTGACTGACGAAGATCCATGGGTCGAGAGCAATGACACTGACTATATCATGGAAAAAATTCGTGAAAAGTATCTTACGGATTCAACTGTAACTATCGTGCTGCGCGGAAAATGCACCTGGGCGCGCAAATACGTAGACTGGGAGATCTACTCCTCTCTTCGAAACGACTCCCGCAATAAGCGTAGCGGATTGATGGGAATCTCTCTTCCAAGTTTCACGGAGAAACCCCGCAAGCTTCCTACACGACTCGACGACAATCTCGCCGATGGTGAATCATACGCCAAATGGTGGGTTATCCCAATAGTATAACCTCGCTTCGCCGCATGATCGATACGGCCTTTGAAGCTCGAGTTTCCAAGCCTCATCTGATCGATAACTCGGCTGATCGGAAAATATACAACTCATCTTGTAAATAAGAACAGCCCATCATCATACCGGGAATAATCTCAGGAAACTCGACCTCGAAGCTCGCCACATCTTGTGCTCTCGACTGATGGCCTCTTCGGCATCGCCAGCCTCCCGAGCCCAACTCTCCTCACTCTCGTCATCGAGTTGCGCAATAATTCGGTCTCCTATGATGGACAATTCATGGGACGCGAAAGCATAAGCCCGCTGAAGAGAACTGTATTGCCTTACCGCCATCCAGGATGAGCCAACGCCGATGACGCTCGCCACTATTCCAGTAAGGTCGATCCTAAGGACTTCAATGATCATTAGGATCGCCACAAGGATACCTACAATTTCGAGGAATAGGAGACATATTCTCCATTTTTCCGCTCGTTTTCGATTGTATTCGTATTTGTCCGAGTACCATTTCTGCTGATCCTTGATTCGCCCGTCCAGATATATCTGTTTCCGCTTCTTGAGGCTCATTCTCCGAGTTTCTCTAATCTTCTCGCTGACTGCCTCGTATGATGTTGCTGTAATGCTTATATCTGGCGCGTCAGTGAGGAGGCGAGCCAACTCTGCTCTCAGTCGATCAGAGCTCTCTGCCTCAGTACCGTCATCGAAATTGAACGGTGCTGCGCCCACGGCAAAACGCCATGCGATACTCTTCGCCGACTCGGCCAGTGCACGTCCGTCATACCAAGCTTGTTCAGGTTTCTGGTCGAGCAAGTACAGCTCTATCGCCAGTGCTAGTACAAATGCTACAACTGTTACAATTACAAAATTGGTGGATACAGCAGCAAGCATCCCAAATATAGCGGCGAGAATGATAGAGATAGATCGGATCTTGGTGGCTAGGAGGTAATTTGTTTGCCCCCGGCGCGCTGCACGGTCTGCAGAATGGAAAATTGAAGGGAGGTCTTGATCAATCAGCGGATTGTTCTCATTCAGCATTTGGCTATCCCAGGTTCTGGATCTGGAGTTCTTGATATCCAGATCATACGCCGCCGATGCTCGGAGCGCCAGAACTAATCTCTACCAGACCTGAACTTCGCAGGTTCCCTATTTGTCCTTTCAGGCCAGTTCGAGCCGACTCCCGAGAGAGCTACAAAACCACACGCGTTCATGCTGCTCACTCCGTCAGACGTCAATATAGACATATACCATCGTGGCGTAAGGAACCTATCTAGGCCGATGTTACACACACATACTTGACTTCACTCGATGGTAAGGTGAGACCGTTTAGTTCCATCACCTGATACTCCGGCGCTCAGGCCGCTGGCAGGTCTGGATCAGGTGACGAAGAACCGGAGGCCACTTCCGGCTCCACCGTTTCGATCAAGGATATCCACCCACGCATCACCGCAAGGCCATCAACAAACAGCGTGAGACCTTCACGTAGTGTACGCAGCGGCTTACGAAGATCTCGTGACAACTTTTCTACAGGCTCGATCTTTTCGATCATGTTGGCAACTGCACCAAGACCAGCCTCGGCCTGAATCATCATGTCGCGGAGTGCCTGGAAGAACGATAGAAACTGCTCAGTTGCCTCCGGATTCTTGTTTGCCTCTTCTGGTGCGCGTTCAATGATAAGGCGAACACCTTCATCAACTTCATTCAAGGAACTAGAAAAGTCGTTCCCAAGCGAACGAATCTGACCGGAAGGCTCTGACAAACTGGACGCCAATCCTCGCGCCACCCTAAGCCGTGTGGCAAGCACAGCTTTCGGATTCGTGTTGCTCCCGATTTCAGCAGTCGCTTCCCGCACAAGTTCACCGATTTCCTGAATCGCATCAGCGGCACCAAGCAGGATAGTGGTCATCTGGGGAAAGGATTCCTCCATAGACCCAAGTTTATCCAGGGCCCCTGGTTCATCCTGACCGTCAATCTCTAGGCCCTCGAGCGCTATGGTCGCAGTACTCTTTTCTGCAGCGGCATTCGCCAAGACCAGTCGTTTCGCGAGCTCACCAACCGCTTTCCGATACTGTCCGGACTCAATGTCCGCGAACCTATGTTCAGTCCAGTCGGACCACTGGAACCGACTTACGAGCGTTATAAGCTCATCAGCAGGATCTTCCTCACGCAAGCCAGGAAAATCCACCCACAGCAAGGGGAGTACTAGCTCCTCTAGTCCGAGTCGCTCAGTCTTTCGCCCGAAGAAGTGAAGCTCGCGGCGACACTGCTCACTCCTAAAGTACCGAGGGGTGATAACTGGAACGAAAAATGCGATCGTTGCCAAGCTAGAATCGATCTCTCTTTGCCAATCGTTACCCCATTCGAGTTCGTCACGGTCAAGGAAAAGCTTGATCGACTCCCCGGTGAGCATCTCAAATTGACTGCGCACATCCCGCGCGAGCTGAGCGATACGTCCGGACTCGGCCTCGTCATCAGCGTGGGCATAGGACCAGAAACCCTCGATGGCTGTCACGACGTTGATTGTACCGCCCTCAATAGTCGATACGCAAGGTACCCTTCCGAACAAGTAGCCACGACCACGCCGACGACTACTCAAACCGACCTGAAGCCCTAAGCCTGAGAGGGGGCTACAACACTTCTCAAACCAGGCTCTATGTCGCAGATTCTCTGGACTCCACAGAGAAGAGAACCGATAATGTTTGGGCGATGTTGCAGGTTCAGTTGGGTTTTCGACGAGGAGGTTCAGATGTGAGCCGGCGTGTTCCGGGCACCAACACCGGTAATTTCGACGAGATCGCCGGGCGGTTGACCGAGCGCGACTTCGCGATCATCGAGACGCTCGCGAAGCACAAGATCATGACGGCCGGGATGTTGGAGGCGTTGTTCTTCCCTTCGGCGCACTCGGCTGCCGCACGGCTGCTGACGTTGCACGAAATGGGGGTCTTGGCGCGGTGGCGAAGCCCTGCCAGTCGGGCCTACCGCTATGTGCTGGACTGGCGCGGGCAGTGCCTTCACGCGATGCGCACCGACGAGAAGCCGCCGACCAAGACCGCTGCGACGTTCAAGGCCCAGCAACTGTTCGTCTCCACTCAGCGTGCCCACACCGAGGGTGTGAACGCCTTCTACTACCGACTCATGCGCGCCGCTCGCGCCCGTGACGACGTCGAGATTGCCTGGGAGTTCGAGGACTACGGCTCCAGTGGTTCGAGCCGTTCGGACGCCAACGTGACCATCACCTGGCGCGACGGGCGTCGGCTCGCGTTCTGGTTCGAGCATGACCGTGGCACCGAGACTCTGGAACGCCTGGCCGACAAGGTGCGGAGATACAAGGGCACGGTCGAATACTTCCACCTCAAAATCAAAAAGCCTGTCCTGCTGATCGAGGTTCCCACGGCCGGCCGCCTAGCCAACCTGTTGCCTAGAGCGGCCGCCCACTGGTACGACGGCGACAAGTTGCCCATCCGACCGACAACGCTCACGGTCGCCGCCAGCGCGGCCACACAGGCCGAGCGGTCGTTCACTCGGGCCGAGACTTTCCTCGACCCTTTCGATGACCCACGCTGGCATGTGGTTGGCCGCGACGAAGTGGTCAGCCTCGGCCAGTTGCCGTCGATCGCTGACGAGATCGCGAACCGGCCGACGATCTGGGAATGACCCCTCGGAGGTCGACCCCCACTGGTCGACCCCGAGACAGGACCTCGGACAGCCCCAGCCGATGCCTATCCCCCGGTTACCCTACGTTTTCGCAGGTCGTCGGCGACTTCTGCGGCTACTGCCTCGCCAGACATATATACATATCCCCAAGGCGAAGTAGTTGAACGTGATGGGGAGACAACGTGTCGGGGCGGTGGCAGGTGACGCAATGAGCCAGTGCGGTTGGCTTCCCGCATGATGGGTCCATGACGAGCCCCAATGTCCTCCACGTCGCCGACTACGATCCTGACTGGCCCCGTCGGGCCGCCGCTACGATCGAGTCTCTCCGGTCGGCCCTCCCGCGTTGGTTCGTCGAACTCGAACACATCGGCTCGACCGCGGTCCCTGGCTTGGCGGCCAAGCCGGTCATCGATCTGATGGCAGCGGTCAAGCATCTCGAAGCGACACGTCAGCAGCAAGAAGCCCTCGCTGAACTGGGCTTTCACCCGCACCGGAACGGCATGAGCGATCGACTGCTGTACGTCCGTGTCGACTGCGGCGTCCGTACGAAGATCCTGCATGTCGTAACGCTCCAGAGCTGGCCCACCAGGAATCAGCGGATTCTGCGTGACTACCTGCGAACCCACCCCGCCGACGCGGCCAGGTACGCCGACCTCAAGCGCGCCGTCATCGCGGCCGGAGTCAGTCCCGGCGAATACTCCAGAGCCAAGACGGAACTGGTGCAGGAGCTCACCGACCGGGCGCGTGCGGAACTGGGTCTGGAGCCGGTACCCGTCTGGGAGAAGAGGTAACCGCGCCTGCCTTCGAATATGTCGGTGCAATCGCAGGGTAAGCGGCGGGTAAGTCGGGTAGCCGAGCAGGGAAACCGCTGGATTCAGAGGCACATCCAACTTCCTGGCTGTTCAGCTTGACGACCATGACCTCTACCCGAAGCGTGCGCGCATTCCGGAGTTAGGATCGGCGGGTGCAGACGAGCTTGGTGAGCGAAGCGCAGGTTCTCGCGAAGCGTGCGCTCGGCGAGGAACTGCCTCGTCGGTGGGGTCACGTCAAGGCGGTGGCGGCAAATGCCCAGCGCCTCGCATCGAATCTGGAGTCTGACCGTGACCGGGACGTGCTCGTTGCGGCCGCGCTCCTTCACGATGTCGGTTACGCTTCATCGCTCGCGGAGAGCGGGTTTCACCCGCTTGATGGTGGACGCTGGTTGCGTTCGATCGAGTTCGACGATCGCGTGGCCTCCCTCGTCGCGCATCACACGAACGCCGTGGTGGAGGCGGAACTGCGAGGTCTTGTCGGCGAGCTGACCAACGAGTTCGAGCGCGAGGAATCGGAGGTCGCTGACTTGCTCTGGTACTGCGATCTGACTACCGGTCCTGACGGACAGAACTTGAGCATCGACGAGCGAATCAAGGAAATCCGGGAGCGTTATGAGCCCGAATCGGTGGTGCGGCAGTTCATCGATCGGAGTGTCGGTACGTTCCATGAAGTCGCCAAGCGTGTCGAGAGCCGAATGCCGCCAACTCAGCCGATGTAGGGCTCCGGCTGATTCGCGAATCCGTGTTCTATCCGCATCCGCATCGATGGGTTGATTGAGAGCCGGTCGAGTTCATTCGCCCGGACCCAAGCAACCTGAACTGATTCGGCGCTCGTGGTGATCTGCCCGCCTACCGGCTTGGCTCGGAAGGCGATCGAGAACTGCTGGCGAACTTCGCCATCGCTGTATTCGATGAGGTGGCCGGGGTCGGTGTAAAGCCCTATGATTCCGGTGATTTCCACGTCAAGCCCGGTCTCCTCCCTGGTTTCACGGATCGCGGTGTCCGCGATGCGCTCACCGAGGTCGTGGCCGCCTCCGGGGAGTGCCCAGTCTCCGTTGTCCGAGCGCTGGATGAGCAGGACTCGACCTTCATCGTCGGTCACGAAAGCGACCGTGGAGGGCACGACGCTGTTCGGCTCAGGCGCCTCGGGATTGTTGATGTGATCGATGCGGCTCATGGCCTCACCTTCCCATGTTCGCCGGTCCAGGCGTCGCGAGAGGCCGACCAGACTCGGTCGAAGCTGTCAGCGTAGGAGTTGAACAAGGTTCCGCCGCCGAGTCGGCGGAGGTGCATAACAGGCGCGTGAGCTGCTGGGAAGCCGTAGAGGTGGTTGTTGACCAGCATTTCGTCGTCGTAGCGGTAGATGCTGTTGTACAGCGTCGCTGCGTGGAATCCCACGAAGACGCCTTCGGTTCCCTTGAGCTTCTCGTAGAACGACATCACATTGCGGATCTTCGCAGCGAGCGCGTCGCCGATGCCTTCTTCACGGCCACGGACCGCCACCGCATCGCAGTCAGGATCGCCGAGCAGGACCGTGATCTTGGTTCCTGCCTTCGCCTTTCGTTTCAGCGCATCGATCAGGTCGGGGTCATGTTCAGGTAGGAACAGCCCGGCGTACACGAGAATGCTGATCCGTTCGGTCGCGTTGTCGAAGAGCCGTCGCCACAGGTCAGGCGGGACCTGGAATCGGCGCGGGTAGGTGGAGATGACCTCGGACTGCGACACTTTCGCTTGCCGTTCGGCGGTATCGATGTTGGGCCACAGATACTCCTCGGTCTCGTCAAGCATCGCAGCGACAGACGAGCGGTGCCGGGGGTACGGTGTGCGGCCGGTGCTGATCCAGCGCCGGACTGTCTTGGCATCTACTTCGAGCTCCTCCGCCAGCGCCTCAGGGGTCATCCCGGCCGCTTGCAGGGCATCTTTCAATCTTTCATTCGGCATACGCGCTCTCCTACGGGGACGAGTTTGGAAATCGAGGACGTCTCTTCGCGTCCCATTGTGTAGTTCAAACGTCCCATTCTGTCAAGCACCATCCTTTGTATGCCGAATTTCGCCAGTGTCCTGGCGGATAGGGCGGGCAACCATCCGACCGGGCGAAAGGAGACTCACTATGGCTCAACCCCAGGTAAAGAGCCGATCATCCCAGCCTGAAGTACTGGGCGAATGGCTCACGGGCAAGGGGAACCGGCTCACTCTCATGGCACGCCGGTCCACTGGCTATGCCTCGATCTGGCTGGACCATCACGGGAATCCGGTCAAGATCGGGTACGCGCTCCACGGCGGAGGCGTTGTTCGCTCGGTCTGCTGGGACGAGCCTTGGCGCGACCAGACCGATGCTTGGAAGGCCCAGCAGCGCAGCCACATCGCCTCGCTCGTCGCGGGATGGCATGCCGGACAGCCTCCGACTCCCAAAGTTGAACTGCCGCCAAGCGTGGTCGGCACCTTCGACATCGACGGCTTCCGCTTCGCTCTGGAGCCCACGACCGCTAGTGAACATGCGGTCCTCAGCGTGGTCAACGTGACCGGCGGTCTGACTCCGGTCGCTGACCTCCTCCACGAGAACGGTCACGTCTGCGGCATGGTCTCCCGGCCGGGCTGGAAGTCAACGCCCGACGACCGCAAACGAACCTGGCGGCTCCAATCCGAAGCGATCCTCACCCGCGCGGCCGAGCACGGCCGCCTTTGACCTTTCCCTTCAGCGGGGCCGCCGGGTGGGCGGCGCGCCCCGCCCCTACCCCAGATAGACGGGGCGCGGCGGCGGCTGACCGTTGTTCCTCCAACCCGCCGCGCCCACTTCTAGCCTCCCCCGAAACTGAAGTAGGAGTCCCGCATGCTCACCCTCGCTCGCGCCCTCAACGACCTCTCCGAAGACCTGAACATCCGCGGTTACACCCTCATTCGCACCAACCCGAGTCAAGCCGCACTGACGACCGCAGCGGCGAGTTTCGCGGCGCACGTCGAGGCGAAATCGATGGGTGTAAAGGTCCTGGAGAGCCACGACTCGCCGGACTGGCTCCCGCGACACACGGAGAACCTCACCGACCCCGAACTCCTCGAGTACTTCGCGCTGGGTTGCCTTCAGGCTTCCGCGACCGGCGGGGCGACATGTCTCTACGACGGTCGAATCGCGGCTCATGCCCTGGCCTCTCGTCGTCCCGAACTCACCAAGGTGAGCATCACGTACGCGACTCACTGGCGCCCCAATACCGCAACGCACCCGCTACTCGCCGACGATCCTCAGCATGGACCTGTCTTGCGGTACCGCTCGGCGTTGGAGACCAACTCGGTGCTGGGGCCTCTGCCTTCCGGCATGACCGAGGCCGACATGTACGCCGCTGTCGAAGCCGCAGTCACGGAAGCGCTCGTCATCGCTCATCAATGGCGGCCTGGCGACCTGCTCATCGTGAACAACCGAACGATGATTCACTCCCGCCAGCCCTTCAAGGGCCTGCGGCGGATGGTGCGCTACCGATACGACGATCCGAACTTCCGGACCGTCATAATCAGCGAATGAAACCAGTCCGGCTCCCAGCGCCCGTGCTCCGAGCAGCCTCGCCGGTCGTGCAGCTCTGGTGGAAGATCCGCAAGCCGAAGACCTTCGGTGTCAAAGCGCTCCTCCTCCACCCTGACGGTTCCGGAAGGTTCCTCACAGTCAGGCACTCCTACGCCGACACCCGCCGCTGGGCGCTCCCCGGCGGCGGATACAAGCCATCTCGTGAGACTCCAGAAGAAGCGGTCTCACGGGAGATCGCGGAGGAGCTCGACCTCTGCGTCTCCCCCAGCCATTTCACGGTCCTCGACACCGTGACAACCACACTCGAAGCCAAGCGCGACACCTTGACGATCTTGACTGCGACCGCCACGACGCCTGACTACTTCCTCTCTCCAGAGCTTGCCGAGGCCCGCTGGGTCAAGGATGTGGCCGAGCTGGGCGAAGCCCCACTTTCCCGCTGGCTACTCGCCGCCCTCGCTCACAATCGCTAGACCCCTGCATAAAGCCTGTTCAGAGGAGCGAGGCACGAACATCAGCAGTGCGCATCGTAGCCGAGTATTGACATCCTGTGACGAATCGTGTAAAGTGAGTGGCCGTCTGGATTGCTTGATGCTCTGTGGGACCTATCTGACTTGCCGTTCCACCCAACTTTCACTTCCGCGCTGCCCTGGCCGGGGTCGATTCCAACCCTCTCGCCCTCCCGGCAGCTCACTCCGGCAACTCGTGCGAATCGAACGCACTTCGCCCAGGTAGAGGGCACTTCTCATGGCTTGATGGGTACGCGGAGTTGGCCTACCCTTTCCACGGCCCGCCGCGCCGGACAAGGGTGGCGACTCTGATGGGCACCAAGGACATTCGAGTCCGCGTCACCGGTGAACTCCGCAACGACGTTGACGTTCAGCTCATCGCCGCGACGATCGTTGAGATCGCACTGGAGTTCTCCGCTCAGGATGAGGAGCCCAAACGCCCTGAGTTGAGCCGAGCGGCAGGTCGAACGGACCATGACGATCGGAAGGCGGACGGATCATGAGCAAGGCGGCAGGAGCTAAAGGGGCCGTTCTTTACCTGCGGGTTTCTTCACGCGGGCAGGTGGAGACCGACTACGACCCCGAGGGGAACTCCATCCCCGCCCAACGCAAGGCGTGCCTGCGGAAGGCCGAGGAGCTGGGCATGAAGGTCGTGGACGAGTACGTGGAGCCGGGACGCTCAGCTCTCAGCGTTGACGGGCGGCCGAAGTTCCAGGAGATGATGGCCCGGGTGCGCAACAAGCGCGACGTGGACGCCATCGTCGTCTACGCGCGTTCGCGGATGCATCGCGACACCGCCGACGCGGCGATCACCAGGCGAGAGCTGAAGAAGCTCGGCGTGCAGTTGATCTCAATCATGGACTACACCGAGGACAGCTACATCGGAGATCTGGTGGCCTCGATCCTCGACGGGGTCAACGAGTACCAATCGCGCGCGTCAGGCGCGGACGTGTCCTACAAGATGGCCGCCAAGGCCGCCAACGGCGGCACACCAGGGAAGGCCCCTCTCGGATACCGAAACGTCGGCGAGACGGTCGACGGCCGCGAAGTACGGACAGTGGCGGTCGACGAGGAGCGCGCGCCGTTCGTCACCATGATGTTCGAGCTGTATGCCACCGGCAGGTACTCGTTCCGAGAGCTGCAGCGGGCCGTGACCGAGGCAGGTCTGCGGACGCGCCCGACCAAGAACTGCCCAGCAGGCCGCGAGCTGCCGATGTACACGCTCGGCAGCATCCTGCGGAACCGCTACTACCTGGGCCGCCTGACCTATAAGGGCGTCGAGCACCAGGGCCGGCATACTCCGCTGGTCTCGCAGGAGTTGTTCGACCGGGTCCAGGATGTGCTGCGCCAGAACAACGCCGGGACCCGCAAGCGCGTCCACGACCATCCGCTCAAGGGAATCCTGTGGTGCCGACACTGCGACACCCGCTTCTATCTCGACACGGTCAAGAACCGACGAGGCATCGCCTACTCGTACTTCCTTTGCAGCGGCAGAGCCGGGAAGCGCTGCCCGACACCACGGGTACCCGTCGCCAAGATGGAAACGGAGGTCGCGGCCCACTACGAGACGCTTCGGGTCCCGCCAGCGCTGGCCACGACGCTTCGGGAATCACTGGATCAGATGCTTGAGACGAAGCAGCAGTTCAACGACGACATTCGAGCGCGGCTGACCGCTGAGCGGAAGCGGCTGGAAGCCAAGCAGGATCACCTATTGGAGTTGGTCGGCGATCCCGACTGGCCGCAGGAGCGGTTGAACGAGAAGATGCGCGACCTTCGGGACCGGCTCGCAGGGATCGCTGAGCGACTTGAGCAGGTCGGTGTCGGGGACTTCGAGAAGGCTCGCGAGGCGGTGGAGCTGGTCCTGGAGCTGTTGGACGATCCTCGCCGGTTCCTGCGGACGGTTCCCGAGAGTCACCACAAGGCGGTTCACACCGCCTTCTTTGGACGGCTCTATGTTGTGGCCGACGAGGGCGGCCGTGAGCCGACGGTCGTTGACGATCAGGTGGCCGCACCACTGGCACCGCTGGTGGAGATGACTCGCGGTCCGGCGGAGCCCGGCGAAACTACCCAGAAAAACACGAAACGGCCCGGTTTCCGGGCCGCGTGTTCGGATAAGAAAAGTTTGGCTGGGGTACCTGGACTCGAACCAAGAACAACTGAACCAGAATCAGCCGTGTTGCCAATTACACCATACCCCAATGGTGCTCGGACGCTCCGAAGCTCGTCGCGCCGACGCGGAACAAGGTTACCGGATCGGCTCACGGCTCCGCAAACGGGCTCCCGTGACAGCGGCCACTCGGCCGCGGAGGCGTGTCCGACCTGAGGCCGGGCGCGGCGCGGCCGGCACGCTACGGGGTCGGCCACGGCCACCGAGAGGCCCCTGACGCCTCCGGCGGGCTCGAGAAATCCTCGTTCTCCGGACAACCCAGGCCGCTTCGCCCGCGTATTGATCTTTGCGGGCCGCCCCCGCCTCGCATGGCGAAAACCAGGCCGACCGTGCAACCCGAACCGCCGAGAGAGAGCCCCCGTGAGGAATGACAGCGACGAAGCCGCCTTCAGATCCTTCGCCCTGGACCAGCGCGACGGCCTGCGCCGCTACGCGTACATGCTGTGCGGCGACTGGCACGAGGCCGACGACATCGTCCAGAAGTCGCTGACCAAGCTCTTCCCCGCCTGGCACCGCATCGAGCCCGACGGCGCCGTGTCCTACGCCAGGAAGATCGTCACCAACACGTACCTGTCCCATCTGCGCCGCGGCTGGGTGCGTCGAGAACGGACGACCGCGCAACTCCCCGAGCCCGCGGTGCAGGGCAGTCCGCAATCGGCGGTCGACACCAGGATGGAGGTCCTCGCCGCGCTGGAGCGCCTGCCGGCGAAGCAGCGCGCCACGATCGTCCTGCGGTACTGCGAGCAGCTGACGGTCGAGGAGACCGCCGCGGTCATGCGGTGCTCGATCGGAACGGTGAAGAGCCAGTCATCCAAGGCCATCCGGGCGTTGCGGAAACTCCTGCCCGCGACGCCGCAGCCCGAATACCAGGGAAGGTGACACCGCCATGCACGAGGATCCCCATATCGCCCGGTCACTTCGCGAAGCCACGCCTGAGGCACAGCCTCCATCCGAATTCGACCTCGACCGGATCGTCGAGGGCGGGCGCCGCCTGCGGCGCCGCGGCAGGATCGCCGTCGGCGCCGCCGCCGCGGCGGGCGTGGTCGCGGCGGTGAGCGCGGTCGCGCTGGTCCTGACGCTCTCGCCGGGCACCGAACCGGCGCCTGCCGACGACGCCGAGACCGCCGACGCGCCGCCCGAGGAGGATCCCGCCGAGGAGGTCACCGATCCGGCCATGGCCGGATATCCGCACTCCCTGTACGACCAGTGGGGCTCCGACGAGGAGTCGGCCGCGCTCGAGGAGGCGGCGACGGCGGCGTTCAGCGGCCTGCTGATCGAGGCCGGGCTGGCGGAGGCCGAGGTCTTCGAGACGTCCACTCCCTCGGAGGAGGAGGTCCGGGCGCTGATGGAGGAGTTGGACGTCACCGAGGACGAGGCCGTGAGCTTCCTTGCCGGAGACCCGTCGCCGCTGCGGTTCAGAGCCGAGCAGTATCCCGGCAACGAAGGCCAGGTCTACCTGCGCCAATACCAGACCGGACTCGCCGACGAGGTCGACGGCCGGCTCCGGCCCACCTTCAGCATCGCGGCCGTCCTGCCGGGAGGCTGGACCGCCGAACCCGGGCCGGTGACCCAGCATGTCTTCCCGCAGCACCTCATCAGCGACGGCGCCCGCTACACCGACCGGGCACCCGAGTTCGATGCGACCGAGCTCGAGGACGGGCGCACTGTCATGGTCGCCGACCACGGCTGCGCCTACGACCTGGCGGTGGTCTACCCGAACGGGTCGGCGCTGAAGGTCTCCTGGGACGTGGACTGCACGGGACGGACCTACCCGGTCGATCTCGGCGTGCTCACCGACGCGGTGCTGTCGATGCCCGAGATCGACTTCGAAACCGGCGAGCTCGCTCCGATCGGCGTGCTCTGGGAGGTCCCGGCCGGATGGCCCTACGACCCCGAGTGGGAGGCCGAGGCGGCCGGCGACGCACAGGCCACCACGGATCTGGCACGCGAGGCGCTCTCCGAGGTCATGCCCGGCAGCACGGTCGGAGACGGCACGGCCATCGACCTGGCGCCGCTCGGTCGCGGTGAGATCGGCGAGCGCTCCTACGGGTTCAGCGGCACCCTGCCGTTCGAGACCACGGTCGACGCGTCCACCGGCCCGGTCTACTACACGATGCGGTATTACCTGCCCGGCGGCTGGATCCCCGGGTACGGCGAGGTCGGCAACCGCGGGGAGCCGTACCTCCTGGTGTGCCGGGCCAACGACGAGTACGACGACGTCTGCGACGAGACCGAGGTCGACGGTCGGCGCGTGGCCCGAAGTGAAATGGTCACCGAGTACGAGCCGTTGGAGGGCGAGCCCGCCGACTGGGCCTACACCGAGACCGAATACGAGGTGATCGTGTTCGACCCGGACGGCTGGGCGGTCGGCATCTGGCTGTCCTACCAGGGCGACATCGGCCTCGACCTGGAGCAGGTGACCGAGATCGCGGCGGCGATGCCGGCGCCGGTCTACGACGAGGACGCGCGGCCGGTCGTCCCGGCCGGATAGGACGAACGATGCGGTTCCGTCACCGTCAAGGCGGAACCGCATCCTATAGGATATACGGAAAAGCGCCGCGGCCCCGACTTTCCAGTCGGGGCCGCGGCGCTTTGCTACAGGCTAGGGCTCGCTAGCGCAGCACTTCCCAGTCGCGGGAGCCGAGGAACTCAGGCCTTGGTTCCTTCGCGCCGAAGGGCGCTTCGAGCGCGTTCTCCACGCTGTTGAACACGATGAACAGGTTCGAGCGCGGGAACGGCGTGATGTTGCCGTTCGAGCCGTGCATGCAGTTGCTGTCGAACCAGATCGCAGAGCCGGCGGCGCCGGTGAACTGCTTGATGCCGTGCTTGTCGGCCAGCAGCCGCAGCGAGGTCTGGTCGGGCGTGCCGATCTCCTGCTGCTTGAGCGACGACTTGTAGTAGTCGTCGGGCGTCTCGCCCACGCATGACACGAAGGTCTGGTGCGATCCGGGCATGATCATGAGCGAACCGTTGTAGTGGAAGTTCTCGGTCAACGCCAGAGAGAGACTCACCGCTCGCATCCTGGGCATGCCGTCCTCGGCGTGCCAGGTCTCGAAATCGGAGTGCCAGTAGAACGGATTGCCACCGAATCCGGGCTTGTAGTTCACCCGGCTCTGGTGGATGTAGACGTCCGATCCCAGGATCTGGCGCGCGGTTCCGGCGATCCGCTCGTCGCGGAGCAGCTCGGCGAAGAAATCCGAGATCTTGTGAACTTCGAATACCGAACGGACTTCTTTGGAGTCTTTCTCCCGGATCACCCGCTCGTCGCCGTCCAGCGAGGAGTCCTGCAGCAGCCGGTGCAGCTCCTCTTGCGCCGCCTCGAGCTTCTCGGGCTCCAGCAGCTGGGCGATGTCGGTGAATCCGTTCGCCTCATGAGCGTCGAGCTGCTCCGCCGAGAGGGGGCCGTCGTCGGGCTTGCCCCAGACGGTCGGGTCCTCGTTGCGGTAGATCAGCTGCGGCTCCTTGGCGACCCGCGTCGGATAGATGTCGCGGGGTGACATGGTTCCTCACTCCTTCATCAGTCGTCGTCTTCGGTCAACAGGGGGTAGACACCGTTTTCGTCGTGGACCTCCCTTCCGGTCACCGGGGGGTTGAAGACGCACACGCAGCGCACGTCGGTCTCTGCGACGAGCGTGTGCTGCTCCCCGCCGTTCAGCAGGTACATGGTTCCCGGTGAGAGCTCATGGACGTCGCCGGTCCCGTGGTCATGGAGCTTCCCGTTGCCCTCGATGACGTAGACCGCCTCGGTGTGGTTCGAGTACTGCATGGTCGTCGACGTGCCCGCGAACAGGACCGTGTCATGCATTGAAAAGCCGACCCTGTCCCTGGCCAGGAGCAGGCGCCTGGAGCGCCAGGTGCCCTTGGCCTTGTCGCGGTCGTGGCCCTCGATGTCGAACTCGGTTCCGACGAGGTCGGAGAGCCTGCGGACGATCATGCGTGCTCCTTCGCAATGGTCTTGACGGCGTCGCGCAGGATCGCGATGCCCTCTTCGAAGTCTTCGTAGGACGTATTGAGCGGAGGCAGGAACTTGACGACCTCGTCCTCGGCGCCGGAGGTCTCCATGAGCAGACCGTTGCCGAACGCCTCCTTGCAGGTCTTGCCGGCGAGCTCCGCCCGCTCGAAGACCAGTCCGCGGGCCAGACCGCGGCCACGGGTCGACAGGTTCAGCTCCGGGTGCGCCTCGACGATGCTCTTGAGCTCGCTGTCGAGCCACTCGGCCTTCACATCGACGGCCTTGGTGAACTCGTCGTCGCTCCAGAAGTGCTCGAGAGCGGCGGTGGCGGTCGCGAAGGCGGGCGCGAAGCCGCGGAAGGTGCCGTTGTGCTCGCCCGGCTCCCACACGTCGAGCTCGGACTTCATGAGCGTGACCGCGAACGGCAGGCCCAGACCCGACAGCGACTTGGACAGCGTCACGATGTCGGGTTTGATCCCGGCGCGCTCGAACGAGAAGAACGGCCCGGTGCGTCCGCAGCCCATCTGGATGTCGTCGACGATGAACAGCATGTCGTGCTCGTGGCAGACCTCTTGGAGCCCGCGCAGCCACTCGGAGGAGGCGACGTTGATGCCGCCTTCGCCCTGGACGGTCTCGACGATGACCGCCGCGGGCTGGTCCAGGCCGGAGCCCGAGTCCTCGAGCAGACTCCGCAGCCACAGGAAGTCGGGCGTCTGCCCGTCCATGTAGTTGTCGAAGGGCATGGTGTACGCGTTGTTCAGCGGTACGCCCGCGCCTCCGCGCTTCATGGAGTTGCCCGTGACCGCCAGCGCGCCCAGCGTCATGCCGTGGAAGCCGTTGGTGAAGGAGATGATGGTCTCCCTGCCGGTGTACTTCCGGGCGAGCTTGAGGGCGGCCTCGACCGCGTTGTTCCCGGCCGGGCCGGGGAACTGCACCTTGTAGTCGAGATCTCTCGGCTGGAGGATCGTCTCGTCGAAGGTTTTGAGGAAGTCCCGCTTGGCGACCGTGTACGTGTCCAGCGAGTGGATCACGTTGTCGTCGGCGAGATAGGAAAGGAGCGCCTCCTTGAGCACCGGGTGGTTGTGGCCGTAGTTGAGCGACCCCGCCCCGGCGAAGAAGTCGATGTACGACTTTCCGGATTCATCGTTGAGCCGGCTGCCCCGCGCGGTGGTGAACACCGTCGGCCAGCTGCGGCAGTACGAACGGACTTCTGATTCGACCTTTTCGAAAACCTGCATTGTCTCTTTTGGTCGGCCTGATTGGCTGCTCTCCGCTTCCCCGCGGTCTGACCGCAGGGCGCATACCCGGGCCGGCGCTTGTCGGTGCCAGGGTAGGGCCGGGCTCAGTCCTGCGTTGGACCACTGTGTCCATCGATCGGCCCGTCGAGCGGTCCGATCCGATGGAGCACCTCCGGCTCGTGGCCGGAACCGAGCTCCTGCTCAGAGAACAGCACGTCCTTGGTCAGTGTCGCATCATTCGCATCGGCGAACGACTCGAACAGACGCATGGACGCTTTATTGTCCGGAGTCACTGTCGTCTCCACGAAGCGAACCCCATGGGGGCGCAGAGCCCCGACCACGTGGTCGAGCATGCGCCGCGCCAAGCCCCGGCGACGGAACCCAGGGGAGACCGCGACCTGCCACGTGAAGTACGTGTCGGGTGCGCTGGGCCTCCGGTAGCCCGTGATGAAGCCCGCCACACGCCCTTCGGCGTCGCGGGCGACAACGGAGGTGTCCGCGAAGTCGCGGCACCACAGCAGGTAGGCGTACCTGCTGTTGACGTCGAGGTTCCCCGCCTCGCGGGCGAGGTCCCACAACTGCGATCCTTCGGAGGCCGTTGGAGGCCCGAAGGTGGGCTCCTCCGCTCCGTGGACCTTCGTACCTTGGACCTGGGTGGCAGGCTCCTTGGAACCTGAATCACTTGCGTCACCGGGTGGCATGAGCACAACGGTAGCAAAGATCGGCCGCATTGTTAAGCCGAGCCGAACGGTACCGTTAAGTCAGATGCGTTACTTTGTGGTGAACTCTCTCCTGCGAGATTCATCTGCCGGTCATTGTTCGGCCTGGTCAAGGCCCGCTTTCTCGATGAGTGAGCGGCGGAGCGCGAGCTCGGGCTCGACGCCCGCGGCTATGGCGGCGGCCACCGCCGCCAGCAGGAAGTCGCCGACCTCACTGGCCTCGGGGGCGAGTCCGTCGGGCAGGCGCGGCAGTTCCAGCGGCACGCCGGCGTCGGCGAAGCGGTCGATGACCTTCGAGGCGAGCGCGAGCGAGGGGAGCCGCCGGGACAGGCCGTCGGCGGGGTGCTCGCGGTCGGGCTTCTCGGCGGCCTTGGCCGTGTGCCAGTGCTCGTAGAGGCGGTCGGGATCGGCGTCGCCCCACACGTGCGGGTGGCGGCGGATGATCTTGTCGACCACGGCGCCGGCGACGTCGTCGATGTCGAACTCGTCGCGTCCGGCCGCGAGGCGGGCGTGCAGGACCGGCTGGAACAGTAGGTCGCCGAGTTCCTCTTCGAGTTCGGCGGGGTCGCCGGCGGCGATGGCGTCGAGGACCTCGTAGGACTCCTCGAGCAGGTACGGGCCGAGTGAGGCGTGGGTCTGCTCGCGGTGCCAGGGGCAGCCGCCCTCGTCGGCGTGGAGCCGGTCGACGGCCGCGACGAGGTCGAGCAGGCGGGCGCCGGGCGGGTCCCAGGACCCGTAGACGACCTCGAGTTCGATGTCGCCGTCGGCCACGTGCCGGGCCAGCGTCTCGCGGAGTTCCTCGTCGCCGTCGTCGCCGACGATCCAGACGCCTCCCGCTTCGAGGAAGGCCTCGGCGTCGTCGCGGAGCTCGACTTCGATGCCGGCGTCTCTGACCGCCTGGACGGTGGGCGAGTCGTCGGCGGCCGCGACCGCCTCGGCCTCGTGGAGGGCGTCCCATGCCTCGACGGTGAGCAGCCCGGCGGGGATGCGCGGCGAGGTCAGGAGCCAGACGACGGTGGTCAACGCTGCGGGATCTCCACCACGAACATGCCTTCGAGGCCCTCAGGGGAGAGGTTGAGGGAGTCGACGCCGTAGCGGGGGTTCACGCGGACGTCGTACTCGTCGATGTATCCCTGGAGTTCGGCGACCAGGCCCGCCCGGTTCATCAGGTCCACCTGGTTCTCGCGCGGCAGTTCTTCGAAGCCGAATCCGAGATCGCGCAGCTGGGCGTGCTGTGCTTCGTCGAGTTCGCGGGGCTCGACCTCCTGACCGATCGCGGTCAGGTAGCCCTGGGCGAGGAGGCACTGCTCGTCGAGGTCGCTGACCGCCTGCCCGGTGTCGGCGGCCTCCAGGTCGAGCGCTTCGCCGAGCTCGACGAGGACCACGCACAGCACCGCGGCCTCCCGGTTCTGCGAGTAGTCGATCTCGGCCATGGTCGAGCCCTGGTCGAGGGACCGCGAGACCGAGTCGTCGACGAAGCCGTCGAGCGTGGCCTCGGAGACCCGCTCGTCGCCGACGAACACCGCCGTGCCCTGCAGGCTGCCGCACGCCGTCAGCGCTCCCAGCGCCACCGCCGCGGCACCGGCCAGTTTCCCTATGCGCACTTTGCTTCCCTTCCACTCGCACAACTGCCTCTGTGAGGTTAGTCGCAAGCGGGTGCCGGTCGCCATCCGCCCACGCTCCTGCCCGGTCACGCCGCCGGCGCCGCCTCCGGGACGACGTCGGTGATGAGGTCGGCGCACCACTGCAGCAGCGCCAGGCCCTCGAGGGGCTTGCCGCCGATGCGGGAGGTGGTGGGCCTGGAGACGCTGATGAGCCGGGCCTGGGCCTTGAAGTTCGCCTCGGGGTAGTGGCGCCGCAGGCGCATCTGCTTGGAGTCGGGCAGCTCCACCGGGGACAGGCGCAGGTTCCGGCCCTGGAGCGTGACGTCGGTCAGGCCGTGGCGGCGCGCCAGCAGCCGGAACCGGGCCAGGTGGAGGAGGTTCTGGACCTGCTCGGGCGCCGGGCCGTAGCGGTCCTCCATCTCCTCGCGGACCCCGTCGAGCTCGGCCTCGTCGTGGACCTCGGAGATCTTGCGGTACATCTCCAGGCGGAGGCGCTCGACCTCGATGTAGTCGACCGGGACGTTGGCGTCCAGCGGCAGCTCGACCTTGACCGGCGGCGGGGGCTCCTCGCCGCCGCCTTTGAACGCCGTGACCGCCTCGCCGACCATGCGCAGATAGAGGTCGAAGCCGACGTCGGCGATGTGGCCGGACTGCTCGGCGCCCAGGAGGTTGCCGGCGCCGCGGATCTCGAGGTCCTTCATCGCCACGTACATGCCCGCGCCGAGCTCGGCGTGCTGGGCGATCGTGGCCAGGCGCTCGTGGGCGGTCTCCGAGAGCGGCTGCTCGGGCGGGTACAGGAAATAGGCGTAGGCGCGGTCGCGGCTTCGGCCCACGCGGCCTCGGATCTGGTGGAGCTGCGAGAGGCCCAGCAGGTCGGCGCGCTCGACGATGAGGGTGTTCGCGTTCGGGATGTCGATGCCGGACTCGATGATCGTGGTCGAGACGAGCACGTCGAACTCGCCCTCCCAGAAGCCCTGCATGATCTTCTCGAGCTGGCCTTCGCCCATCTTGCCGTGGGCGACCGCCACGCGGGCCTCGGGAATGAGCTCGCGGAGCCGGGTCGCGGCGCGGTCGATCGACTCGACGCGGTTGTGGAGGTAGAAGACCTGTCCGTCGCGCAGCAGCTCGCGGCGGATCGCGGCGGCGACCTGTTTGGACTCCCAGGCGCCCACATACGTCAGCACCGGGTGGCGCTCCTCGGGAGGCGTGGCGATCGTGGACATCTCCCGGATGCCGGTCACCGCCATCTCCAGCGTCCTGGGGATCGGCGTGGCCGACATGGTCAGCACGTCCACCGAGGCCCGGAGGGCCTTGAGCTTCTCCTTGTGCTCCACGCCGAAGCGCTGCTCCTCGTCGACGACGATGAGTCCGAGGTCCTTGAAGCGGGTCTCCGCCTGGAGGAGGCGGTGCGTCCCCACCAGGATGTCGACCTCGCCGTCGGCGATGCCCTTCTGGATCGCGGCGGCCTCGCGAGCGGACTGGAAGCGCGAGAGCTGCTTGATGCGCACCGGGAACTGGCCCATGCGCTCGATGAAGGTGTTGTAGTGCTGGCTCGCCAGCAGCGTGGTGGGGACGAGCACGGCCACCTGCTTGCCGTCCTGCACGGCCTTGAACGCGGCGCGAACGGCCACCTCGGTCTTGCCGTAGCCGACATCGCCCATCACCAGGCGGTCCATCGGCACCCGGGACTCCATGTCCTGCTTGGTGTCGATGATCGCCGAGTACTGGTCGGGCGTCTCCACGTACGGGAAGGAGTCCTCCAGCTCGCGTTGCCACGGCGTGTCGGGGCTGAAGGCGTGGCCCTCGGCGGCCTGGCGGGCCGCGTAGAGCCCGATGAGCTCGGCGGCGATCTCGCGGACGGCCTTGCGCGCGCGGCGCTTGGTCTTCTGCCAGTCGGCGCCGCCGAGCTTGTGGATGCTCGGCTGCTCGCCGCCGACGTACCGCGTCAGCTGGTCCAGCGAGTCGGTCGGCACGAACAGCCGGTCCCCCGGCTGGCCGCGCTTGGACGGGGCGTACTCGATCACCAGGTACTCGCGCTCGGCGCCGCCGATGTTGCGCCGCACCATCTCGACGTACTTGCCGACCCCGTGGGAGTCGTGCACGACGTAGTCGCCGGGGCTCAGCTCCAGCGGGTCGACCCGGCCGCGCCGCTTGGTGGCCTTGCCTTTGCGGGGTCGCTGGGCGGCCAGGGCCTTGCCGCCGGCGATGTCGGCGGCGGTGACGGCCACGATGCCGGACGCCTCGTCGACGAAGCCGACCGTCAGCGTGCCGACGCAGGCGGTGACCTCACCGCCCTCGAACGTCTCGGGCCGCTCGGCCAGGTGGGCGCCGATGCCGGCGCCGCGCAGCTGCTCGGCGGCCCGCTCGGCGCCGCCGAGCGCCGGGTAGACGACGGCGACGGCTCGCCCGGACTGCGACCAGGTCTTCATGTCGGCCGTGAGGCGGGCCGCGTCGCCGTGGTAGCGGGGAGCGTCGCTGATGCCGAGGTCGACGGTGACCGCGTCGTCGGCCACGTCCCCGCCCGGGCCTTCGCCGGTGATGGCGGCCAGCTCGGCCGCGACCGGGTCCTCCTCCGGGGCGGCGGCGAACGGGGAGACCGTCCACCAGCGCTGGCCGGCGTTCAGGGCGGTCACGCGCGCGTCGGCCAGCTCGCGGAAGATGCCGGCGTCCAGGTCGACCGGGGCCTCGGCTCCGGCGGCCGCGGCCGCCCAGGAGGCGGCGAGGAACTCGTTCGAGGTGGCCACCAGGTCGACCGCGCGGCTGCGGATGCGTTCGGGCTCGATGGCGACCACGAGCGTGTCGGCCGGGAGGGTCTCGCTGAACAGCTCGAGGTTGTCGGCCCCGACCAGGGCCGGCATGAGCGATTCCATCCCTTCGACGGGGATGCCCTCGCTGAGTTTGGCGCACATGTCGGCCAGCCCCGGGTGGGACTCGGCCAGCTCGGCGGCCTTGGCGCGCACTTGGTCGGTGAGCAGCAGCTCCCGGCAGGCGACGGCGCGCAGCTCCTCGGCCGGGTCCAGCGAGCGCTGGTCGGCCACGGAGAACTCGCGGATCGCGTCGACCTCGTCGCCGAAGAACTCCAGGCGCAGCGGGTGCTGCGCGGTGGGCGGGAAGACGTCGAGGATGCCGCCGCGCACGGCGAACTCGCCGCGCTTCTCGACCAGGTCGACCCGCTCGTAGGCGAGGGCCAGCAGCCGCTCGCTCAGCTCGGTCAGGTCGATCTCGTCGCCGCGGCGCAGGCGGATCGGCTCGAGCGAGCCGAGACCTTTGAGCTGGGGCTGGAGCGCGCCGCGCACCGGGGTGACGATGGCTCGCGGCACCTCGCCGGAGTGGATGCGGTGCAGCAGCTCCAAGCGGGCGCCGACGGTGTCCGAGCGCGGTGAGAGCCGCTCGTGCGGGAGGGTCTCCCAGGCCGGGTAGAGGGCGATGTCGGCCTCGGGGATGAACGAGGCGAGCGCGTCGGTCAGCTCCTCGGCCTCGCGGGAGGTGGCGGTGACGGCCAGGACCGGTCCGGGGGCGTGGCGGGCGGCCTGGGCGATGGCGGGCGGCCGGGCTCCGGGCACGGCGACGACGTCGACGGGCCGCTCGGAGGACGCGGCCAGCTCGGCGATGCGGGCCATCTTGGGCGAGGCCGCGATCGCGTCGAGCAGGCCGGTGAGCGGCGCGGCGCCGTTGTCGAGCTTGGAGGCGGCGTCGGTTCGGCCTTCGGACATGGATTTCCCTCACCCGGGTGCGCGCTGGGCATGCTGACCGGCCGGCGTCGAGCGCGAGAGCGGGCGACGCCGGCAACCGGACGAGTCTACCTCGCGGTCCCCGCGTCCTCCGCTGTCTTGGTCAGCGTCTCGCCGAAGAGCAGATCCTGGACCTCGGGCAGGTTGTAGAACATGCCGAGGACCACCACGCCGGTGAGGATCGGCAACAGGATCCGGTTCTCGCCCTTGCCGCCGGCGCGGAGGGCGATGTTGTTGGGCAGTCCGATGTCGTGCCAGCGGCGCTTCTTGATCGGGATCGGGAACAGCAGCGGCGAGCCCATCTTGGTGATCATGTCGCCGAGGACGTGGATGAAGCAGCCGATGCCCATGGCCAGGCCGAGGATCCAGTACCCGCGGTTCTCCGGCAGCAGGTGGTACATCCCGTACGAGCACGCCAGGGCGGCGGCCGTGGTGATGATCCAGCCCTTCTTGTTGACCGCGGACGGCAGCAGCCCGCGCACCGCGAGTCCGGTGAGGACGAACAGGATCGCGATCACCGCCGGTTTGCCGAACTCCGCGGCGAGGAAGCCGGTGCCGACGCCGACCAGTCCGGCGTGGACCGCCGTGTGCGTGAAGGTCCTATGGCCGTTCTTGCGCTTCTTGTCCTTCTTGGACTTGGTGAGGAGGTAGAACCAGTAGCAGAGTCGTTCGACGCACTCGGCGACGAAGAGCGAGACGACGCCGAACGAGCGGGCCACTGTGGAACCGCCCTTGTTCTCGGTCACTTTGCCGGCGCAGTCGATGTCGGGGTAGAGGGCCGCGCCCGAGGCGGCGATGGCGCCGACGACGAGCTCGGCTGAGGACTGGTCGAGGCCGAACGCGAGGTCGGCGACGGCAGATCCGGCGAGCCACAGGGCGGCGCCGGACATGGCGTGGGTCGGGCCCATGACCATAGTGGGGGTCTCCTTCTACAGGGCGGTTCCGGGGAGGCTGCTGCGACTATGCCACACCCCCGCAACGGGTCTCGATACACGGGTGAGTCCATCCTGCGGTTGCGACACCCGTCGGACACCGCCGAGCTAGGGTCTAGGGGTGTTCACCTCTGCACAGCTCGCCTCCTACCTCGAGCGGATCGGGCTCGCCGAGCCGAGGCGTCCCACGCTCGGCGCGCTGTTCGACGTCCACCGCGCCCACGTCGACTCGGTCCCCTACGAGAACCTCGAGATCCAGCTCGGACGCCCGGTCCGGCTGTCGGAGGCGGCGCTGTTCGAGAAGATCGTCGCCGGTCGCAGAGGCGGGTACTGCTTCGAGCAGAACCACGTGCTGGCGCTGGCGCTGGAGGCCATGGGCTTCACGGTGCGGCGCGTCCTCGGCGCCGTCGCCCGCGAGACCGAAGGCGACGGCAACTGGTACAACCACATGCCGCTCATCGTCTCGCTGCCTGAGGGCGAGTACCTCGCCGACGCGGGACTGGGCGTCGGCTTCCGCGACCCGCTGCCGATGCGCGAGGGCAGCCACCGGGTCGGCAAGTTCAACTTCGGCATGTGGAACGTCGAGGCCGACCTGTGGCGGTGCTCTATCGATCCGCGCATTCAGGACCTGTCGTTCGACTTCACCTTGGAGCGGCGCCGCATCGAGGAGTTCGCGCCCAAATGCCGCGAGCTGTCCACATCGCCGGAGTCCCCTTTCGTCAAGACACTCACCGTCCAACGGCCCGGCGCCGAGACGGTGCACCTGCTGCGAGGCCGGACGCTCAGCGTCCACGACCCGACGCTCCGCGAAGGCAGGACCGCGAGCGTCATCGCGAACCGCGAGGACTTCGGCGAACTGCTCACCGGCTTCTTCGGACTCGGCCTCGACGCCGGCGAGATCGACCGGCTCTGGGACAAGGCGCTGGAACAGCATGAGAGGCGACTCGCCGAGGACGCCGGCAAGGCGTCCTCGGCGAGCGGCGGCGCCTGAACGTCAGCCGGTGTTGCGCAGCCCGGCGGCGATCCCGTTGACGGTGATGAGCAGTGCCCGCTTGAGCTGCGGATCCACCTCGCCCTCGGCGCCGCCTTCGGAGCGGTAGCGCTTCAGCAGCGAGATCTGCAGGTGGTGGAGCGGCGCCAGGTAGCGGTCGCGGACCTCGAGGGTGCGCGCCAGCTGCGGGTTGTGGTCCAAGAGCCGGTCCTCGCCGGTGAGCGCCAGGACCTCGGCGGCGGTGCGCTCGTGCTCGGCCTTGATGACCTCGAAGATCGGCTGCAGGTCCTCGGGCACCAGCGTCGAGACGTACTGCGAGGCGATCTCGAAGTCGGTCTTCGCCAGCGTCATCTCCACGTTGGAGATGAAGTTGCGGAAGAAGTGCCACTTGCCGTACATCTCGGCGATCTCGTCGCCCAGGCCCGCTTCGCGGGCGGCGGCCAGACCGGAGCCGACGCCGAACCAGCCGGGCACGATCTGCCGCGACTGGGTCCAGCCGAACACCCACGGGATCGCGCGCAGGCCCTCCAGGCCCGCCTCGGTGTTCGGGCGCTTGGACGGCCGCGAGCCGATGTTGAGCGCGCCGAGCAGCTCGGTCGGGCTGACGGACCAGAAGTAGTCCGACAGGCCCGGCCGACCGGTCAGGTCGCGGTAGGCGGCCTTGGCGGCCTCCGAGGTCTGGTCCATCACGCCGAACCAGCGGCCCAGCACGTCGGGCCGGTGCCTCGGCTCGGTGTGCAGCAGCGTGGCCTTCAGCGAGGCGGCCACGGTCAGCTCCAGGTTCTCGCGGGCCAGCGCCGGCAGCGTGTACTTGTCGGACAGGACCTCGCCCTGCTCGGTGATCTTGATGGCGCCGTCCAAGGTGCCGGAGGGCTGGGCGAGGATCGCCTCGTGGGTGGGTCCGCCGCCGCGGCCGATGGTGCCGCCGCGGCCGTGGAAGAGTCGCAGCCGCACGCCGTGCTTGGCGGCGACGTCGCGCAGCTGCCGCTGGGCCTTCTGGATGTTCCACTGGCTGGCGGTGATGCCGGCGTCCTTGTTGGAGTCGGAGTAGCCGAGCATGACCTCCTGGATGTCGCCGCGCGCGGCCACGATCGCCCGGTAGGCCGGGAGGCTCAGCAGCCGGTCGAGCAGCGCGTCGGCGCCCGCGAGCTCCTGGACCTCCTCGAGGAGCGGCACGAGTCCGATGGCGGCTCGGCCGCGGGCGACGTCGATCAGTCCGGCGTCGCGGGCGAGGATGGCCGGGGCGAGGACGTCGGCCGGCTCGCGGGTCATCGAGATGATGTAGGACTCGACGATCGACGTGCCGAACTGCTCCTGGGCGTCGCGGATGGCGTGGAAGACGTCGAAGGTCTTGCGGTTGCGTTCGGTGAGCTCGACCTCGTGCGGGGCGAGCGGGCGGCGCCCGGACAGTTCGCGGGACAGCAGCTGGTCGCGCTCGTCGGAGGTCAGCTCCTCGTAGGGCTTGTCGAGTTCGCCGGAGGCGTCGTAGAGCTCGGCCAGGACCGCGTGGTGGGCCTCGGAGTGCTCGCGGACGTCCATGGTCGCCAGCTGGAGGCCGAAGGCCGAGACGGTGCGGATGACGCGGTCGAGCACGCCCTTGGCGGCGAGCTGGCCTCGCTGGCGGGACAGGGAGTCGCGCATGACCTGGAGGTCGGCGACCAGTTCGCGTCCGTCGGCGTAGTCGACGCCGGGCCGGTGGGACAGGCCCTCGGCGTGGCGGGCGCGGGTGTTGGCGAGCTTGGCTTCGATGGCTCGGGCCTTGAGCCGGTAGGGCTCTTCGGAATGGATGCGCTTGTAGCGGGCGGGGATGTTGTCGAGCCGTTCGAGGTCGGCGGTGACGGAGTCGAGCAGCTCCTGGGTGGCCGGGCGGACGGTCTGGGAGACCGACAGCTCGTTGATGAGCTGCGCGACCGCGCCCTCCGCGGCGGCGATGCCGTGCTCGTGCTGCATGACCAGCACCTGCTTGGTGACCTCGGGGGTGACGAACGGGTTGCCGTCGCGGTCGCCGCCGATCCAGGTGCCGAACCGCAGCGGGACGTTCCCGGGCCGGGGGGAGCCGCCCAGGTCGGTGAGGGTCGCGTTGAGGTCGGTGAGGACCCTTCCGGCGGCGTCGCGGTAGAGGTCGGTCAGGTAGTAGATGGCGTTGCGGGCCTCGTCGGTCGGCTCGGGCTTCTCGACGCGCAGCTCGTCGGTCTGCCACAGCAGGTCGATGATCTCGGCCAGCCGGGCGTTGACGGCGTCGACGTCCGCCGAGCCGAGGACGGCGTGCTCGGCGGTCTCGGCGTCGAGCAGGTCGGCGATGTTGCGGAGCTTGGTGAGGATGGAGCGGCGGGCGGCCTCGGTGGGGTGCGCGGTGAAGACCGGCCGGACCTCGAGCCGCTCGGCCGCGGCGGCGATCCGGTCGGCCGGGACGTTCTCGAGGGTGATCTCGGCGCGGGCCTGGGCGAGCCAGCCGCCTTCCTCGGCGCGGCTGCGGCGCATGTCGCGGGCGCGGTGTACCTGCTCGGTGATGTTGGCCAGGTGGAAGTAGGTGGCGAAGGCGCGCGCGAGGTCGACCTCCTCGTTCACTTCGAGCTTGGCCAGGCGCGCGGCGACCGCCTCGGGCTTGTCGCGCACTAGGCCGCGGACCTCCTCGACCAGATCGAGCAGCTGCGGTCCCTCTTGGCGGACCAGTGTCTGGCCCAGGAGGTTGCCGAGTCTGCGGATGTCGCGGCGAAGCTGCTTGTCGTCGGCTTCGCCTGAGGTCTCGAAGTAGTCCATGGAGTTCTCCAGTGGGTGGTGTGGGCAGACCGAATTCACGGCTCCGCGGGCGTCACGGTGACGCCGGTGCGGGGCCGCTCGCGCCGACGCCGATGTCTGCGGTCACTGCTAGTACTACTGCCGTTCCAGGCATTCACGGCGGCGCACGCGCGCCGCGAATCGCCCTCGGGCGCCCGTTCGCGGGTCGTGGTCGTCGCCCGCGGCGGCCGCTCGCGGGCCGTGAACGTTCATTCTCGGCAGAGCTTACGAGCCGTAAATTGGCGCTGCCAGCGTAACTTACCGGTAACGGCCACGCCACCCGCTCATCCGCGATGCGAGACGGAAAGTACGGCGCGCAACGGGCACTGCGGGTGAGGTGCGCGCTCACGGCGTGGAATACCCTGGTGCCACCACTGGAGCCGGATGCCGCCTTTCCGCCCGAGCACTGCGAAGGGATCGCGACCAACGATGTCTGACTGGGTACTGCCCGACGAGGTCCTCGCCGAGGCGCCGAGCCACACTCCGCTGCCGCACGAACTGGCTGACCTGGAGCTGCTCCTGTACGGCGCCTACGCGCCGCTGCAGGGCTTCATGAGCGAGCGCGAGTCCAGGCATGTGACGCGGACGGGCATGCTCCCGGACGGGACGGCCTGGCCGGTGCCGGTGACGCTGGACGTGCCGGTGGAGACCGCCCGGAAGCTCGACAATCCCGACCGGATGCGGCGCGTGCTGCGGATCACCGATCCCGAGGGGGCGCCGGTGGCGGCCGTCGAGTGCCACTCGCTGGACGCGCTCGGGCCGGACATGGTCCGCGTCGGCGGCCCCGTGCGGCGCATCGCCGACGCGGCCCACGGGGTGTTCATCGGGCTGCGGGCGACTCCCGAGCAGGCCAAGACGACCTACACCAAGCCGCGGGTGCTGGCGCTGGTCGCCGACCGGCCGCTGCACCGGCCCCAGTTGGCGCAGTTGGCCCGCGCGACGCACAATCTGGCCGCGCACGTGCTGGTGATGATCCCGACCGGCGACGAGACCAACGGTGACGGCGCGCTGCGGCTGCCGACGGCGGCGCTGGTGCGCAGCATCCTGGCGGCCAAGGACCGGCTGCCGACGGCGACGGTGCTGACGGTGCCGCTGTCCAAGCGCGGCGACCGCATCCGCGACGGCCTGCTGACGGCGAAGGTCGCCGCGGCCTACGGGGCCACCCACCTCATGACCGGTCCCGACGGGCTCGGCGGCGGCGACGGCATCCGCGCGATGGTGCCGCGCGAGCTGGCCTACGACACCCGCGACGGCCAGTGGCGACCGGTCGAGGACATCGAGCCGCCGTTCAGGCGCGCGGCCCTGACCGACGCCGAGATCGCCGACATGCTCGACCGCGGCTTCGGTCTCCCGGAGTGGCACACGCCGCCGAGCGTGGCCGCCGAGCTGCGCCGGGCCCGTCCGCCCAGGCGGCAGCGGGGACTGGTGCTGTTCTTCACCGGTCTGTCGGGCTCGGGCAAGTCCACGATCTCGCGCGGGGTCTACGAGGCGCTGCTGGAGGACGGCACGCGGACCGCGTCGCTGTTCGACGGCGACGTGGTGCGCCGGCTGCTCTCCAGCGGCCTGGGGTTCTCCAAGGCGGATCGTTCGATGAACATCCGCCGCATCGGGTTCGTCGCCGCGGAGGTGGCCCGCCACGGCGGCATCGGCGTGGCCGCGCCGATCGCCCCCTATGAGGCCGACCGGGCCGAGGCGCGCCGCATGGCCGAGGCCGCCGGCGCCGACTTCGTGCTGGTCCACGTCTCGACGCCGCTGGAGGTGTGCGAGGCCAGGGACCGCAAGGGCCTGTACGCCAAGGCCCGGGCCGGCCAGATCCCGGAGTTCACGGGCGTGTCCGATCCGTATGAGGAGCCCCAGGACGCGGAGTTGCGGATCGACACCTCCGACATGACCGTCGGCGAGGCCGTGGAGCAGGTCGTGGAGTACCTCTCCGAGGGGGGCTGGCTGGAGCCGACGGGCCTCAAGCTGGACTGACCGGCCTCACAGCAGGGTGGACCAGTAGTCCCAGAAGCCGGTGCCGACGACGGTCAGGACCGCGACGTACATCAGGGCCAGGCCGATCCAGTGGTGGCGCAGCAGGTCGTCGACCGGGCCGCGCCAGTCCTCGCCGACCTTGATCGCCCCGTTGCGGAGGTTGTAGACGGTGGTGAACCAGAAGATCGGCAGCACCGCGGCCCACACCGCCATGCACCACGGGCACAGGACGCCGATGCGGTAGACCGACTGGAAGATCAGCCACGCGACGAACGCGAGGCCGGCGAGCGTCCCGAGGTTGAACGTCAGCAGGATCCAGCGGGGCAGCTCCACGCGCGAGAGCAGCAGGACGCCGGTGAAGACCACCAGCGGGAAGGCGACGAGGCCGATGATCGGGTTCGGGAAGCCGAACGCCGAGGCCTGCGGGGTGTCCATGACCGTCCCGCAGGAGAGCACGGGGTTGAAGTCGCACGAGATGACGTGCCTCGGGTCGATCAGCGAGGCGATGCGCTCGTAGGTGAGGTCGAACGCGGCGGCGAGTCCCACCAGGCCGCCGAGGAGCAGCACCAGAGCGGTGGTGACCCGCCCCCGATGCTCGGTCGCGTTCTCGCCGAAGGTCTCGTCCATGGCCGCCGTCCGTGTCGCCGTCGCAAGTGCCTGCATGCAAATGTAACGACGGCGGCGCCCGCGGAGTTGCGGACGTAGGTCCCGGACGCTCCGCTCAGGCGCGGATGCCGGCGCCCCCGTCGACCACGAGAGTCTGGCCGGTGACATAGGAGGCCGAGGGCGCGCAGAAGAACGCGGCTGCCGCGGCGACCTCCTCGGGCGTGCCGGGCCGGCCCATCGGGCCGTCGAGGCCGCGCTGCAGCTCGGGAACGGTCGAGGAGCCGGTGCGTACCAGGCCCGGGGCGATCGCGTTGACCGTGACCCCGTCGGCGACCACTTCCGTGGCGAGGGCCTTGGTCAGGCCGGTGACACCGGCCTTCGCGGCCGCGTAGGCGGCCTCGGCGGGCACGGCGTTGATCACGCCGATGGCGGCGGCGATGTTGACCACGCGGCCCCAGCCGCGCTCGGCCATGCCCTGGACGAACGCCCGAGACACCAGGAAGGCGGTGTCGAGGTTCCGGTGCATCTCGTTCTGCCAGTCCGAATAGGGCAGTTGCGCGACCGGCTTGACCACCGCCGGGTCGGACTTCGAGGTCAGCCCGGCGTTGTTGACGAGGATGTCGACTTCGCCGACGGCGTCGGCGACCGCGTCGCCGAGACCGCCGACCTCCGCCTCGTCGGTCAGGTCCGCCACGAAGCCGACCGCGTCGATCTCCTCGGCGCGCTCGTGGATGCGCTTGGTGGTCGACACGATCGCCACCGACGCGCCCAGCAGCCGCAGCCGCGTGGCGATCGCGTAGCCGATCCCGTCCGGCGACCCCGCCCCGGTCACCAGTGCGACCTTTCCGGCCAGCGAGTCGAGTTCCTGGATGCGGCCGAGCCGGCTCTCCTGCTCCGCCGCGTCTTCGTTGGCGGGCAGGTCGATGACCTCGGCGAGTCCGCCGTCTCGGCCGTTTGACGCATGCCTGGGGCGCGGTGAGTTCATGCGGGCAGTGTCTCACGGGCAGATGACGAAACACAGCACCGCCGGGCGATTTCGCGCGAAGCCGCCGACGTACCGCCAACGGAGACGCCCGTGTCACCATCGAGGGATGGACCCCGAGACCGGGAAGGTGCTCACGGCGCTGGCGCGCCGTGCCTTGGAGACGAGCTTCGACGGCAGCCCTCCCCTTGCGGCCGAACTGATCGACGAGTCGACGCCGAAGGCGCTGCTGCCGAGGCTGGCCGCACCGGCGGCCACGTTCGTGACCCTCGAGGGAGGATCACGGCTGCGCGGGTGCATCGGCACACTGAAGCCCTTGCGGCCCTTGAGCGTGGATGTGGTCCACAACGCGCGCGCGGCGGCCCGTGACCCTCGTCTGCCGCCGGTGGAGCGACACGAACTGCCGGGCCTGTCCGTCACCGTCGCGGTGCTCTCCCCGCCGCGCCGGATCGGCGTCGACTCCTTCACCGCGCTGTTCGAGCAGCTGCGCCCCGGGACCGACGGACTGACGCTCGTCGGCCGGGACCGGCGGCGGGCGACGTTCCTGCCGTCGGTGTGGAAGGCGCTGCGCGAGCCGGAGCGGTTCGTCGCGGCGCTGCTGCGCAAGGGCGGCTGGCCGCGAGCACTGTGGACCGCGGACCTGCGCCGGGCCGTCTGGCCCGCCGACCTCGCCGCCGAGCGCTACACCGCCCGGTCGTTCACCGCGCCGCCGGCAGCGTGACCAGTTCGCCCTTGGCGACCGGGACGACCGTGCCGGTCACCGAGACCGAGACGGCCTTGCCGCCCTCGACGACGACTTCGCCGTAGAGCCTGGATGGGCGGCCCATCTCCTCGCCTTGGCGGATCTCGTAGGCGTGCGTGCCGTCACCGGCGATGAGGCCGTGCTCGACCAGGTAGACCCCGAGAGCGACGGCGGCCGAACCGGTGGCCGGGTCCTCGCCGGCGGTGTTGTGGAACAGGCGGGCGTGGACGGCGCCGGTCTCGGGGTCGAAGCTGAACGGGTAGACCAGGTCGAGCTCGCCGAGGTGGGGGCTCGCGGCCGCAAGGTCCTCGTCGGCGAAGCGCACGAAGTGGTGCGGCAGTCCGGCGCTGGCCGTCTGCGGGACGCCGATGACGCGCGCGGCGTCCAAGCCGCAGGCGCGGGCGGCGACGTCGGCAGGGATCGGTTCGCCCACCTCGATCGCGGTGGAGGTGAGCTTGCCGGAGGTGCCGTCGATGGCGACGGTCATGAGCCCGGCGGCGCACTCCTGGACCACCGTCCTGCCCCGGGGCGCGACCCGCCCGGACGCGACCGAGGCCAGCGCCGAGCCGACGGTGGGGTGCCCGGCGAACGGCAGTTCCTCCCCCGGAGTGAAGATCCGGCACCGGTAGTCGGCCGCCTCGACCGTCGGCGGGAGCACGAAGGCGGTCTCGGAGTACCCGAACTCGTTCGCGATGGCCTGCATCTGCGCGGTGGACAGGTCCCGGCCGTCGTAGACGACGGCCAGCTGGTTGCCGGTGTAGGCCGTCGGTGCGGCGTTGTCTCGGGTGGGCGCGGGTGACGGGACGGCGAAGACGTCGACGATCTCGAACGGCAGCATGTGCGGCAGCGTACGCCCGAATGGCGATTCGCGTCCAGGTGGCTACGATTGGGTCATGTCTGATACCGCCGCTGTAGTCGAGGCCGTCCAAGAGGCGCTCTCGCACGTGAACGACCCCGAGATCCGCCGACCGATCACCGAGCTGGGGATGGTCGACGCCGTTGAGGTCGACGGCGGCCGCGTGCGCGTGAAGATCCTGCTCACGGTCGCCGCCTGCCCGCTGAAGGACACGCTCCGCGGCGATGTGACCGCGGCGGCGCAGAGCGTCGAGGGCGTCGGGTCCGTCGAGGTCGACTTCGGCGTGATGAGCGAGGAGCAGCGCCGCGACCTGCAGGTCAAGCTGCGCGGTCCGGGCCAGTCCGCCGAGCCGGTGATCCCGTTCAACCTTCCGCAGAGCCGCACCCGCGTGTTCGCGGTCGCCTCCGGCAAGGGCGGGGTCGGCAAGTCGTCGATCACGGTGAACATGGCCGCGGCGATGGCGAAGAAGGGCCTGTCGGTGGGCGTGGCCGACGCCGACATCTACGGCCACTCGGTGCCGCGCATGCTCGGTGTCGACGGCTCGCCGACGCAGGTCGAGGACATGATCATGCCGCCGCAGGCGCACGGCATGAAGGTGATCTCGATCGGCATGTTCACCCCCGGCAACACCGCGGTGGTCTGGCGCGGCCCGATGCTGCACCGGGCGCTGCAGCAGTTCTTGGCCGACGTGTACTGGGGCGACCTGGACGTGCTGCTGCTGGACCTGCCGCCGGGCACCGGCGACATCGCGATCTCGGTGGCCCAGCTGCTGCCGACCGCGGAGCTGGTCGTGGTGACCACGCCGCAGCAGGCGGCGGCCGAGGTGGCCGAGCGAGCCGGCGCGATCGTCACCCAGACGCACCAGAAGCTCGCGGGCGTGGTCGAGAACATGTCGTGGATGGAGCTGCCCGACGGCTCCCACATCGAGCCGTTCGGCTCCGGCGGCGGCAAGACCGTCGCCGAGGCCCTGACCAGGGACGTCGGCGCCGAGGTGCCGCTGCTGGGGCAGGTGCCGCTCGACCCGAGGCTGCGTGAGGGCGGCGACGCCGGGGTGCCGCTGGTGCTCTCGGATCCCGACGCCCCCGCCTCGAAGGCGATCTCGGCGGTGGCCGAGCAGCTGGCCGTCCGCAAGGTCTCGCTGGCCGGCAAGCAGCTGGGCCTGACGCCCACCTCTTGATCTGAGCCCGCTCGGTTCGCTCGGTCCCGGAAGGGACGGGGCGGCCGCGGGCGAGCCGCCCCGTCCGGTCGATCCGCCGCCGGGGTGAGGGGCCCGGCGGCGGAGGTGATCACCGCGGGCCTATCGGGGCACGCTGTCGCAGCCGATCCGGCCGGGGATCTCGCTCGACCCGCCGGCGACGAATCCGAACTCGATGGATTCTCCGGCGGCGATGTTGCCGTTCCAGGCGAGGTTGCTCGCGGTCACGGACGATCCGGACTGCTGCCAGTCGGCGTTCCACAGGTTGCTGATCTGCTGCCCGCCGGACCAGTCCCAGCCGAGGTTCCAGGACCCGATCGATTCGAGGCCGGAGGTGTTGGTGACCCTGATGTTGGCCTGGAATCCCGATCCCCAGTCGTTGACGATCGTCATCTCCGCGGAGCAGGCGCCCTCTTCCTCGGGGAACTCGGTCGTGACGGTGACCGAGGCGCTGAAGGCGCCTTGGTTCTCTTCGGGCACGGCGGTGACCGTGTAGCGGTACTCGGTTCCCGAGTCCAGGCCCTCGTCGGTGTAGGCGGTGCTGCCGCTCGCGAGGACGGCGACCACCGTGTTGTCTCGGGCGATCCGGACCTGGTTGTCCCACGGCGGCGTGTCCCAGGTGAGGGTCACGGCCTCGGCGGTGGCCTCGGCGGTGAGGTTCGATACCGGTGGCAGGTCCCCGATCGGGTCGGGCGGCGTCGGGGTCGGCGTCGGCTCGTCCGGGTCGTCGGTGCCCTCTCCGGCGTGGTCGGACAGGAAGGCCGCGACCCACGCCAGCGGCGCGTTCCAGTTGATGGTGACCTCGTTGGTCGACCAGGAGTCGATGTGGTCGATGTAGCACTTCTGGGCGGCGCAGCCTGACAGGTGCTCTTGGGCCGTCTCGTCCTGGAGCGAGGAGTTGGGGCCGCCCGCGAGGGTGCCCGGCGGCGGGTTCGGGAACGAGGCGTCGGCCTGGTGGGCCCAGAACCGGTGGTGCTGGTTGTGGGAGTCCTTCTCGCCGTAGCCGGTGACATAGGACTGCCCGGGGGCGTTGCGGCCCAGGATGTAGTCCATCGCGCCGCTGACCGCGTCCAAGTAGGCCCGGTCGCCGGTGAGGTCGTAGGCGTAGGCGATGACGGTGGCGTTGTTGAGCACCTGGCTGTTGGAGCCCCAGGCGTAGTCCCAGCCCTCGGGCGCGTACGTGACCGGGTAGCCCTGGCCGGAGGCCGCCGCGACATAGCCGTCGGCGCCGGCGACGACCGCGTCGCGCACCGCCTGGCGCTCGGAGTCGGTCAGCCCGCTGGGCGCCAGGGAGAGCGTCAGGTCGGCCAGCGGGGCGGTCGAGGGCCAGGCGAAGCCGTGGTCGCTGAAGCCCTGGCCGTACCACCAGGACGACGAGGTCAGGTCCGAGCGGTACCGGGACTCGCCGGTGGTGGTGAACAGTTCGGCGGCGGCCCAGTAGAACTCGTCGCCGGCGTCGTCGTCGGCGTAGGAGCCGCCGCCGGTGCCGTCGCCGGGGTCGGGGTAGCGGTTCGGGTTGGCCTGCGCGGCGTCGTAGGCGGTGCGGGCGACCTCGAGGGTCTCGGCGGCGAAGGCCGGGTCGTGGTCCTCCCACAGGCGCGAGGCCTGGGCCGCGGCGGCGGCGAGGTTGAGCGTGGCGGTCACGCTGGGCGGGCTCAGGCGCCGCAGCTCCGGGTCCTCGTGCGGCGGCATCGGGTGGCCGGTCCAGTTCATGTCGTGGACCTTGTGGTGGGCCATGCCCGCGAGCTGCTCGCCGGCGGGCACCTGCATGCTCATCATGAACTCGAGGTTCCAGCGGGCCTCGTCGAGCAGGTCGGGGACGCCGTTGGAGGACTCCGGGACGGCCAGGGCGCCGTCGGCGAAGACGGCCGGGTCGGCGCCGGGGACGTGCAGGGCGCGCTCGTAGGCGTTCTGCAGCTGCCATGTCGAGATGCCGCCGTTGACGACGTACTTGCCGTGGTCGCCGGCGTCGTACCAGCCGCCGGTGACGTCGAGCGTGTAGTCGCAGCCGTCATTGAGGCAGCCGACGTCGCCGTCGCCGCGGTTGGGGGCGACGTCGACGTGCCCGGCGGGGCGGGCGTACTCGCTGCCGACGTACTGCGATTCGATCGCGATGCCGCTGCGCTGGTGGTAGAAGAACGCGAGCGCGTCGTCGCGGAGTTCGTCCCACGGGTCGGCGGCGATGTCGAACGGGTGGCTCTGCTGACCGGCGATTCGGACGCGGTATCCGGTGCCGGGCGTGTCGTAGTCGGAGAAGTCGATGTTGTGGACGCTGTCGCCGGAGGCATGGTCGTAGCCGTGGACGCTGGTCGTGCCGGAGTCGACGACGGCGCCGGAGGCGTCGACGAGCTCCCAGCTCTGGCCGGTGGAGGATCCGCTGACGAAGGTGGCGCCCTTGGCGCCGTCGGCGGTGTAGGCGTGCTGGTTGACGCGGATGTCGGGTCCGGGGTTCTCGTGGTCGGCGTGGGCCGGGATCATCGCCACGGCGCCGGCGGCGAGTGCCGCGGCCGCGCCGAGGGCGATGAGGACCCCGCGCGCGGGTCTGCGGCGGGCGGTTGGGCCGTTTCGCATTGGCTCTGCCTCTCAGGTGAGGGTGAGAAAATCGGTTGGAACGCTCCCACACCTAAAATAGACGAGCTTCAATGTATTGGCAAGGGCTCCGCCGTCGCCGCATGAGGCCGGAGCCGGATGTTAACGCGCACTTCAGCGGGTCCGTCCGCATCCGATCGGACGGACCCGCCGGATCGCTACTGGGCGCTGTGCAGCGCCTCGTTCAGCTCGCCCCAGGTGCCTTCGCGCAGACGCACCTCGAGCACCCCGGTCTGCGAGTTCGTCCAGAACTGCAGGTTGTCCCGGCCCGAGAGCATCGCCGCCTTGACCACCGAGCCGTCCGGCAGCGTCACCTTCGAACCGGCGGTCACATAGCAGCCGGCCGCCACGACGCAGTTGTCCCCCAAGGAGATCCCGATCCCGGCGTTGGCGCCCAGCAGGCACCGCTCGCCGATCGCGATGACCTCCTTGCCGCCGCCCGACAGGGTCCCCATGATCGAGGAGCCGCCGCCGATGTCAGAGCCGTCGCCGACGACCACGCCCGCCGAGATCCGGCCCTCGACCATCGAGTTGCCGAGCGTCCCGGCGTTGAAGTTGACGAAACCCTCGTGCATCACCGTCGTCCCCTCGGCCAGGTGCGCGCCGAGGCGCACCCGGGAGGCGTCGGCGATCCGCACCCCCGAAGGGGTCACGTAGTCGGCCATCGGCGGGAACTTGTCGACCGACTTGACGTGGAGTCCCCTCCCCTCGGTCCGCAGCCGCAGCCGCGCGGCGTTCACCTCGGCGGCCGGGACCGGCCCCAGGTCGGTCCAGGCGTTGTTCGGCAGCAGCCCGAAGACCCCCGACAGGTTGATCGTGTGCGGCCGCACGAAGCGGTGCGAGAGCAGGTGGAGGCGCAGGTAGACGTCGGCGGTGTCGACCGGCTCGTCGGCCAGCGACCCGATCGCGACCGTCAGGCCCTGCGACCGGGTGCCGGTCGGGTTCTCCGCGTCCGCCTTCGGCGCCTCCAGGCCCGACGGGGCCGCCCCGAGGCCGAGCTCGGAGAACCACACGTCGAGAACCGTTCCGTCGGCGCCGATCGTCGCCACGCCGGCGCCCCATGCTGCGTCAGTCAAGAAATCAGTCACACACAGAGCCTATCGGCGGTACGAGTATCGTCTGCCAATGTGACAGTTCTGAGTGAGGCAGTACTCGCCGACCCGGTGCAGCTGACCAGGGCGCTGTGCGACATCCAGTCCGTCTCCGGCGACGAGGCGGCGATCTGCGACGCCGTCGAGCACGCGCTCGACCGCGCCGGGCACCTGACCGTCCGCCGCGAGGGCAACACCCTGGTCGCGCGCACCGAACTGGGGCTCGGCCGGCGCGTGATGCTCGCCGGGCACCTCGACACGGTGCCGGTCAACGGCAATTTCCCCACCCACACCGAAGGCGACGTGATGTGGGGCCTGGGCACCTCCGACATGAAGTCGGGGACCGCGCTGGCGCTGTGGATCGCCGCGACCGTCGCGAAGCCCCGGTTCGACCTGAGCTTCGCGTTCTACGACTGCGAAGAGGTCGACTCGGCCCGCAACGGCCTCAACAAGCTGTCCAAGTCACGCCCCGAGTGGCTCGGATCGGACTTCGCGATCCTGCTGGAGCCGACCTACGGCATGGTCGAGGCCGGATGCCAGGGGACCATGCGCGCCAAGGTGACCGCCCGCGGCAGGCGGGCGCACTCGGCGCGGTCGTGGAAAGGTGAGAACGCCGTCCACAAGATCGCCCCGGCCCTCGAGCGGCTCGGCGCCTACCGCGCCCGCCAGGTCGAGGTGGACGGCTGCGCCTACCGCGAGGGCCTCAACGCGGTGGGCATCGGCGGTGGCGTGGCCGGGAACGTCATCCCCGACGAGTGCTGGGTCGAGGTCAACTACCGCTTCGCGCCCGACCGGGACGAGAAGGACGCCGAGGAGCACCTGCGCGAGGTCTTCGACGGCTTCGAGGTCGAGCTCACCGACTCGGCTCCGTCATGCCGGCCCGGCCTCGACCGGCCGGAGGCGGCCGAGTTCGTCGAGGCCTGCGGCGGCCGGGTCCGCGCCAAGCTCGGCTGGACCGACGTCGCCAGGTTCGCGACCCTCGGCATCCCCGCGGTCAACTACGGGCCGGGCGACCCGAACCTCGCTCACAAGCAGGACGAACGCGTCGAAGTGCCGCTCATCGGGCGGTGCGCCGACGCCCTGAGAGCCTATGTGGAGGGATCATGACGAAGCAGCGCCGCGTCACCGCCGACGAGCACCTGCTCGACCTTCGCCACCGCGAGGAGTGGAAGCAGAAGGCCGCCTGGCGGGTCATGAAGATCCAGGCCGAGTTCGTCGAGGGCTTCGAAACGCTCGAGGCGGCCGACCTCGGCGAGGGCATCGGCGTCTACGGCTCCGCGCGGACGCCGATCGACTCCGAGCTGTACAAACTCGGCGTCGAACTCGGCGGCAAGCTCGCCAAGGCGGGATTCACCGTCATCACCGGCGGCGGCCCGGGCGCGATGGAGGCGGCCAACCGCGGCGCCCGCGAGGCCGGCGGCGTCTCGGTGGGCCTCGGCATCGAGCTGCCGTTCGAGCAGGGCATCAACCCCTATGTGGACATCGAGCTGAACTTCCACTACTTCTTCGTCCGCAAGGTGATGTTCCTGAAGTACTCGCAGGGTTTCTGCGCGCTGCCTGGCGGCTACGGCACCATGGACGAGCTGTTCGAGTCGCTGACGCTGGTGCAGACCAACAAGGTCGGGAAGTTCCCGATCGCCCTGATCGGCACCGACTACTGGGGCGGCCTGGTCGACTGGCTCCGCGAGACCATGGTCGGCCAGGGCAACATCCACCCGGCCGACGTCGACCTGCTCCTGGTCACCGACGACGTGGACGAGGCCGTGGCCCACATGCGCGACGTCCGCTGAAGCGACGACTGTCCCTTTTCGACAATACGACGGCCGCCGTGTCGCAGTTCAGAGGCTCCGGTGGGGGTTCTTCGGGGGGCGCAGGCCCTGGATCGAGGCGACCATGTCGAGGACCTCGCGCGTCGCCGCCACATCGTGGGCCCGGAAGACCCTCGCCCCGTGCCAGGCCGAGACCGCGGTGGCGGCCAGAGTCCCGTTGAGGCGCCGATCCACCGGCAGATCGAGCGTCTCCCCGACGAAATCCTTGCGCGACAAGGCCACCAGCGTCGGCCAGTCGGTTCCGGTCAATTCGTCGAGCCGCCGCGTCAGCTCCAGCGAGTGGTAGGTGGTCTTCCCGAAGTCGTGCGTCGGGTCGATGAGGATCCCGTCGGCCCGCACCCCGGCGTCCACCGCGGCCTCGGCGCGGCCCACCAGTTCGGCGGCCACCTCGGCGACCACGTCCCCGTAGACCGGCCCGGCGGCCACCGTGCGGGGCTCGAGACCTCCGGTGTGGGAGCAGACCAGGCCCGCCCCGGTGTCGGCGGCGACCTCCACGATCTCCGCATCCCAGCCGGCCCAGGTGTCGTTGATGAGCTCGGCGCCCACCGCCACCGCCTCGCGCGCGACCGCTGAACGCCAGGTGTCGACCGAGATCACCAGCTCCGGATAGGCGTCGTGCACGGCCTCGATGAACGGCACCACCCGCCGGATCTCCTCGTCCACCGACACCTCGGGCCCGTCCCCGGCCTTGACACCGCCGACGTCGACGATGTCGGCGCCCGCGGCGACCGCGCCGCCGACCGCGGCCATCGCCGCGTCGAACTCGAAGGTCGCGCCCGAGTCGTAGAAGGAGTCGGGCGTGCGGTTCACGATCGCCATGACCGCGTAGTCGCCCTCACTGAACACCCTTCGTCCCAATTTCAACGCGCGCATTCATCTATGCTGTCAGCCGCGCCCGATTCCCGCCAGTGAAGGAGCCCCCGATGCCTCGGTTCGACCGGTCTCACACCGACGACCTCGCCGAATTCATCCGCCTCTCCCCCACGCCGTACCACGCCTGCGCCGTGGCCGGAGCGCGCTTGGAGGAGGCCGGATTCCGGCGGCTGCGCGAGACCGACGAATGGCCCCGCGAGCCCGGCGGCTACTACGTGATCCGCGACGGCTCGATCATCGCCTGGCGGGCCGGCGGCGAGAAGCCCAGCGGCTTCCGCGTCTTCGGCGCGCACACCGATTCGCCCACGTTCAAGGTCAAGCCGCGCCCGGACACCGGCAGGGACGGCTGGAAGCAGGTGGCCGTCGAGGTCTACGGCGGCGTGCCGCACCAGACCTGGCTCGACCGCGACCTCGGCGTGGCCGGCCGGCTGGCCATGCGCGACGGCTCCGAGGTCCTCGTCCACGTGGACCGACCGCTGCTGCGCATCCCGCGCCTGGCCATCCACCTCGACCGAGCCACCAACGACGGCCAGAAGCTCAACGCCCAGTCGCAGCTGACGCCGGTCTGGGGCCTCGGCGAGCCCCGCGACGGCGAGTTCCTGGAGTTCGTCGCGGGAGAGGCCGGCGTCGACGCCCGCGACGTGCTGGGATTCGACCTGTTCACCGCCGCCTGCGACCGCCCGTCGTACCTGGGCAAGGACGACGAGCTGTTCGCGGCCTGGCGGCTCGACAACCTGCTGAGCACGCACGCGGGGCTGGCCGCCGTCATCGCCGCCGACGACACCGAGCAGGTGCCGGTGTTCGTCTCCTTCAACTACGAGGAGATCGGCTCGATGACCTACTCGGCGGCGCAAGGCCCGTTCCTCGAGGGCGTCTTGCACCGGCTCATCGGCGACGACTTCGAGTCGTACGCCCGCGCCATGGCCGCCTCGGAGATGATGTCGGCCGACACCGGCAACGCCGTCCACCCCAACTACGCCGAGAAGCACGAACCGGGCCACAAGCCGGTCCCCGGCGGCGGCCCGATGATCAAGATGAGCGCGAACCAGCGGTACGCCACCGGCGCCGAGGAGCAGGCGATGTTCGTCCGCGCCGCCGAGCACGCGGGCGTCCCCTGGCAGTACTACGTCAACCGCAACGACATCCCCGGCGGCACCACCATCGGCCCGATCTCCGGCACGCAGCTGGGCATGCTCACCGTCGACGTCGGCGCGCCGATCCTGTCGATGCACTCGGCGCGCGAGCTGTGCGGCGCCGCGGACCCGCACTTCCTGGCCGACCTGGCGCTCGGTCTCTACACCCACGCCTGATCGACTCCCTTTTGACGTCCTCCCGCCCGAGGGCCGGGGTTTTCCTGCCACCCGCAAGGTTGCGGCTCCCGGTTGGTTCCTGCTTCGACCCCGCGGTAGCCGGCGGTGCTGGTCTTATGCCGGGTCCACGGGCATTGGAGCGGATCACAAGCATCCCCGTGGCAGGCATGCGATTCCAGCGATGCATGTGCATCTGGCCTTCGCGACCGGACACCAGCGCAGTGTCTTCGACGAGGCCGTGCTCGACCAGTGCGAGCGCGTCATGCGCAAGGTCTGCGAGGACTTCCGGTGGGGCGCGTTTCATCCCCGCCCTGAAGGACGGTGCTTCCACAGCAAGGACCGGTAAGCTGTCATGGGCGGCTTTTCGAGGGAGGCAGCGTTGAGTTGGCGGACCGAATTGGAGCGCGCGGCGCAGGCGCTGCGCCACGTCGCCGGAGCCGCCGATCGCGCCGAACGTCTTCTGGCCGAAGAGGAATCGCACCTCGCCGCCACTGACACCACACGGCGGCGCCGCGAGCTCGCCGAACGTCTGCGCGAGGCCGCGGGCCGGGCCGCGACCGGGTGGCTGGGCGAGGAGCTCCACACCGTCACCGGTGACACTCCAGTGTGGCTGGACGAGCCCCGTGGCGGCGCCGTCCGGATCGGCACCGCCGAACTCGACGGCGAGCCGGCGTTCCCGGCGCTGGTCGACCTCCTCGGCGGAGGCCACCTCGCGGTCGACACCGATGCGGCCGACACTCGCGTCGGCGGCATGCTCCAGAGCCTGCTGGTTCGCCTGGCGGCGGCCTACCCGGGGCTGGAGCTGAGCCTGGTCGACGGTGTCACGCTCGGACAGGTCTTCTCGCCGGCCGCGCCGCTGATCGACGCCGGCCTGGCCGAGCCGGTCGCCACCGACCACATGTCGCTGGGCCGAGTGCTGACCACGGCCGAGAAGCGGCTGTCGGAGATCCGCGACATCGCGGCGCGCGGCGGGTCGATCGCGAACCGCCCCTACCACCTGATCGTGATCGCGGGTTTTCCGCCGCAGGTCGGCAAGGCCGTCCGCGAACGGATCGCCGCGCTCGCCCACGCCGGTCCGGCCGCGCGCTGCCACCTGGTGGTCTGCGGTTGGCGCAAGCCGCCCGGCGCCGACACGCTGCCGGCGCTCGAGCACGCGACCCACCTGCGCTGCGGGGACGACGGCGCCAGGGTCGGGGGCCTGCCGCTGCCGGTCCGGCTCGACCAGACGCCGTCGCCGAGCCTGACCCGCGCGGTCTTCGACGCCCGCGCCGACCAGCGTCGCGAGTCCGCCACGCTCAGCGTCGCGGATCTGGTTCCGGCCGAGTTGTGGAACGAGTCCAGCCGGGACGGCCTGACCACGGTCATCGGCCGCGACCCCGGCGGCGACGTCACCGTCTCCTTCGACGACGCGACCCCGCACTGGCTCATCGGCGGGCGCACCGGCGCCGGGAAGACCGTGTTCCTGCTCGACGTCCTCTACGGCCTGGCCACCCGCTACTCCCCCGACGAGCTCGAGCTGTACCTCCTGGACTTCAAGGAGGGCGTCTCGTTCACCGAGTTCACGCCCAGCGCCGTCGACGAGTCGTGGATCCCGCACGTCCGCGCCGTCGGCGTCGAGTCCGACCGCGAGTACGGGGTCGCCGTGCTCGAGGCGCTGCGCTCGGAGCTGTCGCGCCGCGCTGGACTCATGAAGCGCGCCGGGGCGACCCGGCTGGCGCGGCTGCGCGAGCTGCGCCCCGAGGCGCGCCTGCCGCGCATCGTGGCCGTGGTCGACGAGTTCCATGTCCTGTTCTCCGGCAACGACCGCCTCGCCCGCGAGGCGGTCGCGCACCTCGAGGAGCTCGCCCGCAAGGGCCGCTCCTACGGCGTCCACCTGGTACTGGCCTCGCAGACCATCTCGGGCATCGAGGCGCTGTACGCCAAGAAGGACTCGATCTTCGGGCAGTTCCCGCTGCGGGTGGCGCTTCCCGGCTCCAAGCACCTGCTCGAGGACGGCAACGACGCCGCGGCGACGATCTCGGTGGGGCAGGCCGTGGTCAACGACTCCGGCGGCGCGCGCGGCCGCAACCGCACCTGCGCGTTCCCCGACTCCTCGGCGGCCGAGGACCTCCTGGCGGGCCTGCGGCGGAACCTGTGGGAGCGGCGCGAGTCCGACGCCGCGCCGGTGGTCTTCCGCGGCTTCGACGAGCAGCACCTCACCGACGACCCGTCCTACGCGGCCCTGAGGCCGAACCCGGCGCCGCGGGCGCTGCTGGGCCGGGCGGTCGACGTGGACGTCTCCACCGTCGGCTACCACTTCGACCGGAGCCCGGGCCGCCACCTGGCGGTGCTCGGGACCTCGCCGGTGGCCGCCGACGTCCTCGCCGCCGCGGCCGTGTCGCTCGGCAGGCAGCATGAGCCGGGATCGGTCGAGTTCCAGTTCGCCGCCACCGCCGTCGGAGCCGAAGATGTGGCCGACGGCGCGATCGCCGCCTTGGAGACCGACGGGCACCGGTGCCGCCGCCTGGCCCCCGGCGAGATCGTGGCCGCCGAACGCGACGTGCCGACCTACCTGGTGTGGTTCGGCGCCGACGGGGCCGACGGCAAGCCCATGGCGCTGCGGCGCCTGCTCATGCACGGGCCCGCCGAGGGCGTCCACCTCATCGGCTGGTGGCGCGGCGCGCGGCGCTTCCTCGACGACATCGGCGGCACCTCCGGCCGCGAGCACTGCTCGGGCGTGGTGGCGCTCAACATCGCCGCCTCCGACCTGGGCGCGGTCACCGGGGACGCCAACAACGGCTGGGAGGCGCGGACCAACCGCTGCCTCGTCATCGACCGCCACGCCGGTTCGCAGACGCTGGCGGTCCCGTACGTGCGGCCCGGGCGGCTCGACGAGTCCGGACCGATGCGGCAGTCGCGAACGGAGGGTCCTCGGTGAGCGGATTGAGCGCCTACAACGACCTGGTCCACCGGCTCGAACGGCTCGACGCCGACACCTCGGCCAGTTCCGAGCGGGCCGTCCAGCGGCTCGAGCGGGGCCGACGGTCGCTCGAGGAGCTCCGAAGCGCCCTCGACGAGGAGGTCGCCTCGCTGGCGGAAGGCTGCGCGGCGCTGCGTCGCCAGGTGCCGGACCTCGCGCCCGAACCGGTCGAAGGGGACGACTTCGCGACCGTCGTCAAGGACGCCCGGGTGCGCCTGCGCGAGGCGGCCGACGCGCGCCGGGACGCGATGCGCTCGGCGCAGCGGCCGACGTTCCTGCCGCGGGTCCACCACATCGTCCGCGAGCTGATCATCTACGGCGGCGCCATGGCAGTGTGCTTGGCGGGTCAGCTGATCTGGCTGAACGCCACCGGAGGCGGCGACTCGATCTGGTGGGTCGCGTTCATCGCCCCGGTGCTCGCCACGCTCGTCGGGTATGTCCTGGTAGGAGTCGCCAACAAGCCGCGCATGCCGATGGTCGACCGGGCCGGCAGGGCGATCAAGCCGGTCGTTCCCCACAACCCGCGTCTCGGCGTGACTTTGGCGGTCGTCACAATGGCGCTGTTCGCCTATCTCGCGTTCATCGCATAGTCACTGAGGAGGATGCAGTGGGCCGGTTGGTATCGGAACTCACGGACGTGGCGCTGCCGGTCGTCGTCGCGGCCGTCGGAGTGTGGATCGCCTTCTCGATCGTCGTGTGGGCCACCGGAGACAGCACGCTGCGGGACGACTCGACCGAGGACGAGCCCATCGGGCTGCCCGCCGACGGGCCGGTCGAGGAGTCCGACGTCGGCGCACTGCGCTTCGACACCGGTCCGCGCGGCTACCGCACCGAGCAGGTCGACGCGGCGCTGCGGCGCCTTGCCTGGGAGATCGGCCGACGTGACGAACGCATAGCCGAGCTGGAGGCAGCCCGTTCCACCGCGGAGTGACGTGGTGGGATAGGCGCATGCGTTACTGGCTGCTGGTGCTGAATGAAGCCGATTTCACTGAGCAACAGGCCTACGAGGTCGACTCCGTCGAGCCCGCCGCAGGCCTGCCGGCGGGAGCCCGGGACGGCGACGAAGCGGCCCTGGCCGGCCCCGACGGCGTCTACGCGCTCGGCGAGGTCCGCGACGGCGCGGTGGCCTACCGGCGCCGCCTGGAGAAGTTCCACGGCATGGTCGACGCCGCGGAGGGGTGGACCGAGCTTGAACCGCACGCCTGGGAGGCGCTGGTGCGCGCGCTGCCCGATCCCGAGCGGCGCAGCGACTGGCTGGTGAGCCTCTCGATCCCGGTGGAGGCCGCCGACCGGGCCGAGGCGGTGCGCCACTTCTGGTCGTACGTGCGCTCCCTGGGGCCGACCGAGCTGCCGACCTTCGTCGCGCCGTACGGGCGCGAGATCGAGGGAACCGCCTTTCTGCTCGGCGTCGAACACGAACAGGATCCCGAGGAGTAAGGCCCACTGCCAGGGACGATTCCGTTTGCCCCATATGTCGCCCATAGGCGTATTTCGCAGCAACTTTGTCACATAAGCGGAGGGGCGAGTTGGCTCTGCCGCACGTCATCGGGGAAACTTGATCTAGAAACGTCGAGTCGCAACCTGCGACCTTGGATCGAGGGGAGACGAATATGGCGGCCATGAAGCCGCGGACGGGTGATGGTCCGCTTGAAGTCACGCAGGAGGGCCGCGGCGTCATTATGCGAGTGCCGCTAGAAGGCGGCGGTCGTCTGGTGGTCGAAATGACTCCGGAGGAAGCCGAGACGCTTCACAAGGAGCTCCAAGGAGCCCTGGAGTAGCACCTCAGCGAAGCCACCCCCAACGGCGGATACCCCACGCCGGACCAGACAGAGAACGCTCGCCTCAGATGCACGTCTGAGGCGAGCAACCGTTCCGGGACCGACCCGATCCTCTCTCGGATCGGTGTGCCATTCTTGCGCGCGTGGGCGACAATCGAGAAATGAGCTACGGCACCGACCGACCCCGTTCCACGCCTGGCGCCCAACCGCCCCGGCACGAGTCGGAGGCGGTCAACACCGCGCGGCAGCACTCGGCCTGGTGGCACCCCGAAGCCGAATCCGACCCCTGGCGCGACCCCTACAGCCACGCGGTCATCGAGACGCGGCCGGCCCCCGCCGCTCCCCCGATCGAGCCGCTCCCGCCGCACCGGGAGACCGCCGCCCGCACCGGCCTGGGCGTCGTCATCGCCGTGTCCGCGATCGTCGCGCTCATCGCCGGCACCCTCGGCTCGGCCATCGGCATCTGGGCCACCCGCGCCGACGTCCTCGGCGGCACCATCACCGGCGCCGAGCCGCGGACCGACCGCGACCCCGACTCGGTCGCCGGCGTCGTCGAAGGCCTCATGCCCTCGGTGGTCACCGTCCTGACCGCCGGCGGCGGCAACGGCTCGGGCTTCATCGTCAGCGAGGACGGCTACGTGTTGACCAACCACCACGTCGTCACCGGCGGCGGCACCGAACCGGCCGAGCAGCTCAGGGTCCTGTTCAGCAACGGCGAGCTCGCGACCGCCGAGGTCGTCGGCTCCGACCCCGACTCCGACGTCGCCGTGCTCGACCTGGAGGGCGAGGACCACCCCGCCATGGTCCTGGCCGACTCCGACCTGGTCGCCGTCGGCGACCCGGTCCTGGCCGTCGGCGCCCCGCTCGGCCTCTCCTCGACGGTCACCGAAGGCATCGTCTCGGCGATCGACCGGCCCGTGCTCACCCAGAACTCCAGCGGCGAGGTCGAATCGGTCATGGCCGCCATCCAGACCGACGCGGCCATCAACCCCGGCAACTCCGGCGGACCGCTGACCGACATCGGCGGCCAGGTCATCGGCATCAACACCGCGATCGCCTCCACCGCCGCCGACAGCGCCGAGGCCGGCAGCATCGGCATCGGCTTCGCCATCCCCATCAACCAGGCCAAACGCATCGCCGACGAGCTCATCGCCACCGGAACGGCCTCCCAGACGGTCATCGGCGCCGAACTCGGCGACTCCGAGCTGGGCGTCGGCGTCACCCTCGAGCGGATCGTCCCCGGATCGCCCGCCGAGAAGGCCGGACTCCAGGACGGCGACGTGCTCATCAGCTTCAACGGCAAGACCGTCACCGACAACACCGAACTGGTCGCCCTGGTCCGCAAGCTGGCCCCCGGCGACACCGTGACCGTCGTGTACGAACGCGACGGCGAGGAGTCCAGCGCACAGGTGACCCTCGCCGCCTCCGGCGACTGACGGGCCGCCTTGCCATCCGATCAGGCAAGCGAATACTCTTGGCAGAGAATCTTCAGTTCCTGAGAGGTGGACGTGTTCGGAAACATCGGCGGGACGGGCTTCCTGGTCCTGATCCTCCTCGCCATCTTCCTGTGGGGGCCCGACAAGATCCCCCAGGCGCTGGCGAACGTCCGCAACTTCATCGCCAAGGCCCGCAACATGGCGTCGAACGCCGCCGCCGATCTGAGCCGCGAGACCGGCATCGACGTCAAGCCCGAGGACCTGAACCCCAGGACGTTCGTGCGCAAGCACGTCCTGAGCGAAGAGGACCAGGAGATGCTCACCAACCCGCTCAAGTCCACGATGAAGGACCTCGAGGACACCACCAAGCCCCTCAAGGAAGAGCTGGAGACGACCACCAGGGGCCTCGACGAGGCCCGGCGCTCGGTCAACGGCCAGCGCACCAGGAAGGCGCCCTCGAAGGCCGTGACCGGCGAGGCGGCCCCGAAGGAAGAGGAGGCGCGCCCGGCCGGCGCCGAACGCGCCGCCGGCTTCGAGGACGTCACCTGAGTCGAATCCGCTGACCGTCCGCGAGTGTCGGAGTGTTCTGCGACACTTCGGAGATGATCGGAACATGGCACGGGCTCATCATCGACTGCCCGAATCCCAAGGAACTCTCCGCTTTCTACCGCGAAATGCTCGGCATGACCGAGGTCCAGGACGACGGCGACTGGGTCGTGATCGGCGACGCGCCCGACCGGCCCGGCATCGCCTTCCAGCTCGCCGAGGTGTTCACCCCGCCGACCTGGCCGAATCCGTCGGTGCCGCAGCAGATGCATTTCGACGTCAAGGTCGACGACCTCGACGAGGGCGAGCGGCAGGTCCTGGAACTGGGCGCGCGCCGCCTCGAAGGCGGCGGCGAGACCTTCCGCGTGTACGCCGACCCGGTCGGCCACCCCTTCTGTCTGGTGACCATGTGAGACACGACAGCGGCGCAGACCTGCCCAGGCCTGCGCCGCTGATGTACGTCTGATCACATGGTCGTGCTCGAGGCGGTCAGTCCGACGGCCCCCCACCAGATCCAGGCGAGGATCGCCAGAGCCAGGGTGATGGCGCCGAGGATCACGCCGGTGAGGGCCATGCCCTTGTTGGTCGCCTCCCCGCGGTTGGCGCGGGCGACGCCGACGCCGCCGAAGCTCACCGCCAGGACCGCCAGGACGATGCCGACGATGCCGCACCAGGCGAGCACGATCCCGATGATGCCGACGACCATGCCGGCGGTGCCGAGACCGTTCTTCGGCTGCGGCGCGGGCATGCCGCCGTACTGCGGGGGCATCTGCGGCTGCATGCCGGGCTGCCCGTACGGCTGCTGCGGCTGCCCGTAAGCGGGCTGCTGCGGTGGCCCGTATCCGGGCTGCTGCGGCGGGGGCTGCGGGCTGTAGCCTCCGCCCTGCGGGCTCGGGGGCTGGGAACCGGGCTGGCCGCCGTACGGGTCGTACTGGAAACCACCCTGGCCGGGCTGCTCCGGAGGCGGAGGATATGACATCGCTTCAACACTCTCTGCTGGGGCGGGATCGACACAGGAGTTCACCATATCCAACCCCCGCAACATCGAAGTTGCGAGGGCTGCTCACTCAAACACGCCGGCCGTGTTTCGCCGACCCCTGGTTCAGGGGCGGAGCACCCGGCCGCGCAGGATGATCAGGGCCGGGTCCCGGACGGCCGCGAGGTCGACCCGCGGGTCGCGCTCGTAGACGACGACGTCGCCGAGATCGGCCGGGAGGCCGAGCCATTCGCGGGCCTTCCAGGAGGAGGCGGCCACGACATCGGCGGCCGGGATTCCGGCCCGCGTGTTGAGGAGTTCCATCTCGGCGGCGGCCAGCCCGTGGTCGATGCCGCCGCCGGCGTCGGTGCCGAGGTAGACCGCCACGCCCGCTTCCCAGGCCGCCCGGACCACGTCGGCGAAGCCGGCCTTGAGGCGGCGCATGTGGTCGGCGTAGACCGGGAACTTGGAGTCGGCGCTCGAGGCGATGTCGTCGAAGGTCTCGATGTTGATCATGGTCGGCACCAGCGCGGTGCCCTGAGCGGCCATGCGGTCGAGCAGGTCCGGGGCGAGCCCGGTGCCGTGCTCGACGGAGTCGGCCCCGGCCTCGACGACGCAGGCCACGGCCTCCTCGGAGAAGGTGTGGACGGCGACCTTGGCGCCTTCGGCGTGGGCGGCCGCGATGGCGGCGGTGAGGATCTCGGGTTCGAAACTGGGCGCCAGGTCGCCTCGGGAGCGGTCGATCCAGTCGCCGACGAGCTTCACCCAGCCGTCTCCGAGCTTCGCCTGGCGGGCCAGCGCGGCCACGGCCTCGCCGGGTTCGCATTCGAGTCCGATGCCGCGCAGGTAGCGCTTGGAGGCGGCCACGTGCTGTCCGGCGCGGATGAGGCGCGGCATGCCGTCTTCGCCGACCAGTTCGGGGTAGGGGTAGGGCGATCCGGCGTCGCGGATGGCGAGGACGCCGGTGTCGCGGTCGGTGCGGGCGAGTGAGCGGGCCTCGTCGACCGAGGTGATGGGCGAGGCGCCGCGCCTGATGCCGATGTGGCAGTGGGCGTCGACGAGGCCGGGCAGGGCGTAGCCGGACTCGGCGACGGTCATCGCTCCGGGGACCGGTTCGAAGGTGATGCGGTCGCCGTCGACGTACAGGTCGCGCACGGTGTCATCGGGCAGCCAGACCGCCCTCAGGTGCAGGGGCCCCATGATCGGTCAGCGTTGCTTCTTCTGCTGCTTCAGGAACTGTTCGATGTCGACGTCGGGCAGGTCCTCTTGGTTGAGCTGGGAGAGGTCGGGCATCTGACCGCCGGGCATGCCGCCGGGCAGCTGCGGCGCGCCCTGGGCGCGGCCGGGGCCGCCGCGGCGCACGACCTTCTTCTTGCCCTTCTTGCCTTTGCGCTTGACCTTGTTCGACTTGGTGGCCTTGCCGCCGCCCACGCCCATGGCGCCGGTCATCTGGCGCATCATCTTCTGGGCGTCCTTGAACCGGGTGAGCAGTTGGTTGACCTCGGAGACGGTCACTCCCGAGCCGTTGGCGATGCGCAGGCGCCGCGAGCCGTTGATGACCTTGGAGTTGCGGCGCTCCTCGGGGGTCATCGAGCGGATGATGGCGGTGGTCCGGTCGATCTGCTTGTCGTCGATGGACTCGATCTGGTCCTTCATCTGGCCCATGCCGGGCATCATCTTGAGGATGTTGCCGATGGGCCCCATCTTGCGGATGGCCTGCATCTGCTCGAGGAAGTCCTCGAGGGTGAAGTCCTCGCCTTCGAGGATCTTCTGGGTCATCTCCTCTTTCTGCTCGGTCTCGAACGCGGCCTCGGCCTGTTCGATGAGGGTGAGCATGTCGCCCATGCCGAGGATGCGCGAGGCCATCCGGTCGGGGTGGAAGACGTCGAAGTCCTCGAGCTTCTCGCCGGTGGAGGCGAAGAGGATGGGTTGGCCGGTGACCTGGCGGACCGAGAGCGCGGCGCCGCCGCGGGAGTCGCCGTCGAGTTTGGAGAGGACCACGCCGGTGATGCCGACGCCGTCGCGGAAGGCCTCGGCGGTGTTGACCGCGTCCTGGCCGACCATCGCGTCGATGACGAAGACGACTTCGTCGGGGTTGGTGGCGTCGCGGATGTGGCGGGCCTGCGCCATCATCTCCTCGTCGATGCCGAGGCGGCCGGCGGTGTCGATGATGACGATGTCGCGGCCGGCCCGCTTGGCCTCGTCGATGGAGTCGGTGGCGACCTTGACCGGGTCGCCGACGCCGGAGCCGGGCTCGGGGGCGTACACGCTGACCCCGGCGCGCTCGCCGAGGATGCGCAGCTGCTCGACGGCGTTGGGTCGTTGGAGGTCGGCGGCGACGAGCATCGGCTCGTGGCCGTCGCCCTTGAGCCACTTGGCGAGTTTGCCGGCCAGGGTGGTCTTGCCGGCGCCCTGGAGGCCGGCGAGCATGATGACCGTCGGCGGCTGCTTGGCGTAGTTGAGGCGGCGGGTCTCGCCGCCCAGGATCGCCACGAGCTCCTCGTTGACGATCTTGACGATCTGCTGCGCGGGGTTGAGGGCCTTGGAGACCTCGGCGCCTTTGCAGCGCTCCTTGACCTCGGCGATGAAGGAGCGGACCACGGGAAGGGCTACGTCGGCCTCGAGCAGCGCCAAGCGGATCTCGCGGGCGGTGGCGTCGATGTCGGCTTCGGTCAGGCGGCTCTTGCCGCGAAGGGACTCGAAGATTCCCGACAGACGGTCTGACAAGGCGTCGAACACGTGTGAACCTCTCGGTGGTCAGTGAAGGTATCCCTACGAGCTTAACGGCCTGGACCCGGGAGGCGAAAAGAGACGGCCGCCCAGCCTCGCGGCCGGGCGGCCGTCCCAGGGTAAGGCGATGGGCGCGCCTCGGGCGTGTGTCAGGCCTTGACCGTCTCGGGCGCGTCGGCCGAGGAGGTCGGGGCCGTGGGCACGGCCTCGCCGTTGACCGGCAGGTCGTAGCCGGCCTCGCCGTGCTGGGCGGCGTCGATGCCGGCCAGTTCCTCGTCCTGGCTGATCCGGACGCCCATGGTGACCTTGAGGATCAGGCCGATGACGAGGGCCACGACGAACGAGTAGGCGACCACGGCCAGGACCGCGAGGGTCTGGTTGGCCAGGAAGCCGAAGTCGCCGCCGTAGAAGACGCCGCTGGTGCCGTCGGTGATGTCGCCGTAGGCGAACAGGCCGACCGAGATCGAGCCCCAGATGCCGGCGACCATGTGCAGGCCGACCACGTCGAGCGAGTCGTCGTAGCCGAGCTTGTGCTTCAGGCCGATGGCCAGCGGGCAGATGACGCCGGCGACGGCGCCGAGCGCGATCGCGCCGAGCGGCGTGACCAGGCCGGCGGCCGGGGTGATGGCGACCAGGCCGGCGATGACGCCGGAGCAGGCGCCCAGCACCGACGGCTTGATGCCGCGGATGCGGTCGACGACGAGCCAGGCGAGAATCGCGGCGGCGGTGGCGACCTGGGTGTTGAGCAGGGCGATGCCGGCGATCGCGTCGGAGACGAAGGCCGAGCCGGCGTTGAAGCCGAACCAGCCGAACCACAGCAGGCCGGTGCCGATGACGACCAGGGGCAGGTTGTGCGGCGCGAAGTTGCCGTCCTTCCAGCCGACGCGGCGTCCGACGACCAGCGCGAGGGCGAGCGCCGCGGCGCCGGCGTTGGCGTGGACGGCGGTGCCGCCGGCGAAGTCGAGCACGCCGAGCTCGCCGATCCAGCCGTCGCCCCACACCCAGTAGGCGACGGGGGCGTAGACGAGGACGACCCAGGCGACCGAGAAGACGACCCAGGAGGAGAACTTCATGCGGTCGGCGACGGCGCCGGCGATGAGGGCGACGGTGATGATGGCGAACATCATGCCGAAGGCCGACATCGCTCCGGTGGAGACGCCGGCGTCGTCGACGCCGAGTTCGGTCACGTAGCGCAGGCCGAAGGCGGAGTCGACGTCCATGCTGAACAGCTGGTTGCCGCTGCCGTCGCCGAGGGCGATCGACTCGCCGACCAGGACCCACACGATCGAGGTCGTGCCGATGGCCACCAGGCACTTGAGCATCATGTTGACGACGCTCTTGGCCCTGGTCAGGCCCCCGTAGAACAGGGCAAGGCCGGGGGTCATGAGCAGAACAAGGGCGGCTGAGATCAGGATCCAGGCGTTGTTGCCGGTATCGAGCTCGGGCATGGCCGCCTCCTCTCTCCAGAGATAGGTAAATGCGTGCTTCAGGTCTGGTTCCGGCTTCGAGGGGAGCGACGCTGCTCGGGATAGGTGTCACGCGCCGACCCGGGCCGTCATGGCCCTGTCGAGCCGTCGCCCGGGGGCGGCGGCAAGCGGTCGGCGCGTGATTCTCCTACCTACCGGAGTCCTGTCAGCTTCACTGCGACGTGTTTCGTGACCCGAGCCTTCGTGTTAAGAAGTTGTCGCGAAAGATTTCGAATGTGTGAACTCCGGCTCACACGGGCCGTTTCGGCCGGTACCGCAGTCGACGGTGGGGCTCCAGCGGCTGCCGTGACGGCCCGGCGGCCTCGGCGGGCTTTATCGGTTCATGACCGCGTCGTTACCGGATTGCGCCCCGGCGTGCTTGACCGGTGTCGGATGTGATCGATAATTTTGGTTTTTGTGCCAGATCCCGCAACGCCGCCGCATACCGCTTCACCACGGCTTCGAGGCGTCGGCGGAGCGGTCGGCGCGCTCCCAGGCGGTCCGGTCTCGGGCGGCACTGTCCCGTGCGAGTGGCCCGAACCGATCTACCCTTGCATCAAGCACTCGGACCCGACCCGCCCGTGCCGCGTTCCGGCGCGCCCGCCGGAACGCACCGGCCGGGCGCGACGCGACCGGCCGGCGACCTCGGGCGCCGGTCGGCCTCGGCGACCGGGTCCGACGCCGGATGGCGACCACAACCGCTGAATAGAAGGTGACCGACCGCAATGACCGCTGAGAAGAAGGCAGCCAGCATCTGGGACGTGGCGAAACTCGCCGGCGTCTCGCACCAGACCGTGTCTCGGGTGGTCAACAGCTCGCCCCGGGTCGCCCCCGCCACGCGCGACCGCGTCCTGGCCGCCATCGACGAGCTCGGCTACCAGCCCAACAGGCTGGCCCGCACGCTCGCCGGCGGCGCGGCGCAGTCGGTCACCGTCCTCACCGCCGACACCTCCCTGTACGGATCGGAGGCCTCGCTGCGAGGCATCGAGAAGGCCGCCCGAGCCGCGGGCTGGTCGGTGTCGATCTCGGTGCTGGACCCCGAGGAGACCCACTCGGACGCCAGCATCGTCGCCCGCCTGCCGCGGGCGGGCGAACCGACCATCATCGTCGCCCACGACGAGGCCGGCATGCGCGCCCGCCGCACGCTCCTGGCCGCCCAGCCGCAGGCCATGGTCGCCATCGGCGAGTACACCGGCAAGGAGAACGACGAGCCGTGGCTCATCGGCCTCGACGACGGCGCCATCGCGGCCGAGGCCACCCGCTACCTGCTCGACCTGGGCCACCACACCGTCCACCACGTCGCGATCCCGACCGCGCTGGGCACCGAGGCCGACCGCAAGTCCCACCGCGCCGAAGGCTGGGCCGAGGCCCTCCGCGACGCGGGCAGGCCGGTGCCGCACATGGTCCACTCCGGCTGGACCGTCCCCGAGGCGTTCCAAGCCGTCCAGCCCCTGGTCAACGACGACTCGGTCACCGCCATCCTCTGCGGCAACGACGACCTGGCGCTGGCGGCGCTGCGCGCCGCCCACCTGCTCGGCCGCGACGTGCCCGGCGACCTCAGCATCATCGGCTTCGACAACTCGCCGTTCACCGCCTACACCACGCCCGCGCTGACCACCGTCAACCAGGACTTCGAGAACGTCGGCCGCGGCGCCTTCGAGCTCCTGCGCCACCGCCTCGACAGCTCCATCCCCCGGCCGCGGCCGATCTGGCAGGCGCCCGAGCTGGTCATCAGGGAGACGACCGCCCCGCCGAAGCAGCGCCGGTAGACCCCCGCAGGCGCCCTCTCGCGCGCGCTACTCACCCTGGAGGATGAAAACATCCCGGTAGCGCACCCGCGACGGGCGCGCCGGGCGCGTCCGGTGCCAGACTCTTGGCCATGATCCAAGGTTTCAAAGACTTCCTGATGCGCGGCAACGTCGTCGAGCTGGCCGTGGCCGTGGTCATGGGCGCGGCGATGACCGCACTGGTCGGCTCGTTCGGCGAGGCGTTCCTCAATCCCCTGATCACCCTGGTCACCGGCGGCGCGGAGACCGGCGGCAGCTTCACCGTCAACGACGTCGAGTTCCCGTACGGCACGTTCGTCAACGGGCTCCTGGTCTTCTTCTTCACCGCGGTGGCCGTGTACTTCGTGATCGTGGTGCCCTTCAACCGGCTCCGCGAACGGTTCGTGACCGCCCAGGAGGAGGCACACGCCGAACGCGAGGAGCAGATCGTGCTCCTGGAGCAGATCCGCGACCTCCTGCAAGAGCGGCAGCGCTGACTCGACCCGCGCCGGTTCGCGGCCACGGCACCGAACCGGCGCGGCCGGCGGACGCGAATCGGCCGAACCGCTGCGAACATCGGGGCCTCGTGCCAACGTGAGCTTGTCCGCACATGCTCACCCGCGAAGGAGCGGCCACCATGCCGACACCCGTACCCATCGGTGCTCCCACCTGGGCCGACTCCCTGTCGGCCGACATCGCGACCGACGCCGCGTTCTACCGGCGGCTGTTCGGCTGGACCGCGGCCGACTCCGGCGAGGACGGCTACCACTACCACACCTTCTTCAAGGACGGCCGGGCCGTGATGGGCGTGGCCCCGGCTCCGCCCGGCGAGGCGGCCAGCCGCACCTGGAACCTCCACTTCCGCATCGGGAACTGCGCCGAGGCCACCGCCGAAGCGGCCCGGCTGGGCGGCAAGGTGGCCATGGAGCCCACCGACTTCTCCGACCAGCTCCGCTTCTCGATGATCCTCGATCCCAACGGCGCCGCCTTCGGCCTGGTCGAGCCGGTCGACGCCGCGGCCGCCTTCGAGGCGTTCGGCGAGGTCGGCGCCGTCTCCTGGGCCGAATACGGTGTCGACGGCGTCCCGTCCGAGGCCATGCGGTTCTACGCCGACCTGCTGGGTTGGGAGGTCACGGTGCCGCCGTGGGAGTCACCGGACAACCCCCGACCCTATGCGGCCGTGCGCACCGCCGAGGGCGAAGGCGAATTCGGCGGCTGCCACGCCCTCGACGAGGGCGACGACGAACCGGCGCAGTGGTACGCGATGGTGCGGGTCGAGGACGTCGAAGCGCTGTGCGCCAAAGCCACCGAGCTGGGAGGCTCGGTACCCGGCCCGCCGGTGGAGGTGCCCGGCGCGAAGATCGCCGGGATCGCCACGCCGACCGACACGATCGTCAGCGTCACCGAGTACGTCGACTTCGCCGAGTGATCCCCGGCGCCCGGGCGTGCCGAGGGGCCGCCCCCGGCGGCTGGGGCGGCCCCTCGGCGCTGTGTCGAGTCCCGGGGCAGGGCTCTATCGCTTGTCTCGAACCCAGATCGCCTTGTCGGGGAAGTCGCTGAAGACCGCGTCGACTCCCAGCGAGTAGATCAACGCGAACTCGGCCTTGTAGTCGCCCCACTTGCCGGGCTTGGAGCCCTTGCGGAAGTCGGCCGGCAGGAACGTGTTCTCGGTGCGCAGGGTCCAGACGTGGACCTGCAGGCCCCGCTCGTGGGCCCGGTCGACCACATCGGTCGGCTCGAGCAGGAAGCCGTCGGCGTCTCGGGGAATGATGCGGTCCTTGGAGAGGCTGATCGTGTCCAACGTCGCGGCGTACCGGTCGAGGTCGGCGTCCGAGATCGGTCCCGAACCGCCGATGTTCAGGCCGATCGGGTTGTCGATCATGGTGTCGATCTCGATCAGGCTCGCGTAGTCGAACGACTGGACCCACACCGGCGAGTCGGCCCGGTCGAGGCCCCGTTCGGCGAGGGTCTCGGCGAGCGCGGCCTCGATGCTCAGGCCCATCGGCTCGTAGTAGGCCGGGTGCTTCATCTCCGGGTAGGTGACGACCTCGCGGTCGAGCCCTTCGACGTAGTCGAGGATCTCGTCGTAGGTCACCAGCTGGAACCGTCCGTCCCACCGCGCGCTCTTCGGCCGCAGATCGGGCAGCCGCTCCTCGGCGCGCAGCGTCTTGAGCTCGGCGACGGTGAAGTCCTCGGCGAACCAGTCGGTGACCAGGCGGCCCTCGACGTCCTTGGTGGTCTTGCGGTCGGCGAACTCGGGGTGGTCCTCGACGTCGGTGGTGCCGCCCAGCATCGGCTCGTGGCGGGCCAGCAGTTCGCCGTCGGCGGTGAGCACCAGGTCGGGCTCGATGACGTCGGCGCCCATGTCGACCGCCAGCGCGTAGGCCTCGAGCGTGTGCTCGGGGAGGTGGCCGCTGGCGCCGCGGTGGGCGATGATGATCGGGTCGGCGTCGGAACGGTGGTCGGGTTCGGCGGCGGCCGGGTCGGCGGCGAAGGCGATCGCGGCGCCGGCGGCGGCGATCGTGGCGAGGCCGCGCAGGAAGCCCTTGCGGGACATGCGGTCTCCCTCTCTTCCATGGTCTCGGGGTCGGGGAACTTCAGTCAATCGGCCCCGCCCGTCGAGGACCCTTCCCGGCTGTGAACGCCGCCTGAACAGTGCCCGAAATCACCTCGAAGGAGGTCCGGGACGTGCGGGCGACGGACGCGACGAGCCGCCGCGCCCCGCGGCACGGCGGCTCGATTATCGTTGCGGCCCTTACTCGGCGGCGGTCAGGAGCTGCTGGGCGGCCAGGTCTCGGTAGAGCTCGTCCCGGTCGACCAGCTCGGCGTGGGATCCGACCGCGCGGACCTTGCCGGCGTCCATCACCACGATCTGATCGGCACTGGTCACCGTGGACAGGCGGTGGGCCACGACCAGCACGTTCGTCTCCTCGGCGGCGTCGAGCATCACCTGCTTCAGCGCCGCCTCGTTGGTCGCGTCGAGCTGGGAGGTGGCCTCGTCGAGCAGCAGCAGGCGCGGCTTGCGCAGCAGGGCCCGCGCGATGGCCACGCGCTGGCGCTCGCCGCCGGAGAGGGTCGTGCCGCGGTAGCCGATCGCCGAGTCCAGTCCGTCGGGCAGCCGTCCGACCAGTTCGGTGAGCCTGGCGCGTTTGAGCACGTCTTCGATGTCGGCGTCGGTCGCGTCGGGAGCGGCCATGGTGAGGTTTTCTCGGAGTGTGCCGTGGAGGACCGGCGCGTCCTGTTCGACGTAGCCGATCATGCCGCGCAGTTCGGCCAGGGACCAGGAGGTCACCTCGCGCCCGTCGACCTTCACCGAGCCGCTCGTGACCGGATAGAACCGCTCTATCAGGGAGAACACGGTGGTCTTGCCGGCGCCGGAGGGACCGACGAGCGCGGTCAGGCCCTTGCCGCTGGATTCGAAGGTGACGCCGTGGTGGACCAGCGGGCCGTCGTCGCCGTAGCGGAAGGTGACGTTCTCGAACGAGACGCGGGCCGGGCCGCGGCGGTTCTCGGCGCGGGAGCCGTTCGCCGGCTCCTCGGCGTCGAGACCCGCCACGTCCTCGACGCGTTTCACCGCCGCCAGGCCCGTCTGCAGCTGCGAGAGCGAGGCGACCAGGCCGTTGACGGGCCCCATGAGGTAGAAGAGCAGCAGCAGGAAGCCGATCAGGGTGCCGACGTCCATCGCTCCGGAGGCGACGCGGGCCCCGCCGACGCCGAGCACCATGAGGAAGGCGATGTTGATCGGCAGCCAGGCGGCGACGCCGGCGAGACCTTCCCACAGGGAGGCGGTGACGCCTTTGTCGCGGGCGGTCTGCGCGGCCTGGTCGAGGCGGCCGATCTCGTGCTCCTCGGCGCTGGAGGCCTTGACGGTGCGGAAGGCGCTGAAGATCCGCTCCAGGAGCGATCCCATTTCCCCCAGGGCCTGCTGCGAGTCGACCGTGGCGTTCTGGATGCGCGGCATGATCACCATCATCGTGATCGTCACCAGGACGACCATCGCCATCGTGGTGCCGAACAGGACCAGGTCGAGCCAGGCCATGAGGGCGATGCCGCCGAGGATCATGAACGAGTCGGTGACGCCGCCGATCACGGTCGTGCTGGCGACGGTGCGCAGGAGGTTGGTGTCGGAGGTGAGCCGGGAGACCAGGTCGCCGGGGCGCAGCCGGTCGACTTCGGCGACCTGGAGGCGCACCAGCCGGCCGATGAGCCGCTTGCGCACGCTCAGGACGACGTCCTGGCCGGCGATCTGCATCAGATAGGGGCCCAGGGCGGTCAGGACGCCGCCGACGACGACCACGCCCGCCAGGAGCAGCAGCGGGTCACGCAGGGAGGTGTCGTTCGCGAGCGCGTCGATGACGTCCATCGCGATGAGCGGCTGGATGAGCCCGGTGATGCCGCCGGCGAACGAGAGCGCGCCGCCGATGAGCAGCAGGCGCAGGTGGTGGCGGGCGTACGACCACAGTCGGGTGATCGGCGCCTTCTCGGGTGGTGCTGGGGTCTCCGTGGCCGGGGTGGGAACGGCCGTGGCGGTGTCGGACATGTGGTTTCCTCGCTGGGTGTGGGCGGTCCTCTCAGACGCTACCGCGGGGCTGCGACGCCCGCGTCCCACCGAGGTCGCGGTCCGGTCTCCTCCGCTGGGCGTAGGACCCCGGTCAGGCGAGGCGGATGGCGAGCCGGCTGTGCCGCTTGGGGACCACGAAGCGTCCCTCGATCGGCGCGCCGGCCCCGGCGCGATGCGCCTCGATGCGGAGCCGGACACCGCCGCGGCACTCGCGGTCCCAGATCGCCATCTGCTCGGCGACCTTCCGGGCCAGCGCGGTGCCGCCGGGCCCGTGCCCGCGCACCCCGAGTTCGAGACCGCTCCCATCGGGGCCGCGGCGGCAGGCCACGTACGCGAAGTCGCGTCCGTCGACCACCGCCGGGTTGGCCCAGCGCAGCAGCAGCCGCAGCTGCCCGTGGTCGCCGAAGGGCGCGCTCATGCTCCCGTAGCCGGAGAAGGCGCAGGCGAGCCAGAGCGACAGCTGAGCGGTCTCCTCGCCGCCGCGGATCCGCACCGGGGTCCAGACCGTGGCGCCCCTGGTGTCGAGGACGCCTGCGGCGCCGGCGGCGTCGACCTCCTCGTCGGCGTGGAAGGTGATGAAGCGGCCCTGGGCCAGTTCGACGGTCTGGCTGTCGTGCGCGCCGATCCCGCGCATGGGCATGAAGCCGCAGCAGATGATCGAACGGCTCTGCATGGTCCCGCCGACGTAGTCGAACGCGATCGAGTGCTCGGAACTGCGGATCTGCAGGGGCGCGACGAGCCTGCCGCCGTCGACGAGCTGGTCCCACCACGCCGCGGGCAGGTCCCAGGTGCCGACCGTGGCGATGATCCTGTCGTAAGGCGCCGCTTCGGGCAGACCGAGCTCGCCGTCGCCGTGGGCCACGGTGACCCGCTCGCAGCCGAGCGAGTCCAATGCGGACCGGGCGCGTCGCACGGTGTCGGCGTCGAGGTCGACGGTGGACACCGACCCGGCCGGCCCGGTCAACTCCGCCAGCAGGGCGGCGTTGTAGCCGGTTCCGGCGCCGATCTCGAGCACGCGGTCGCCGGGGCGGACGTCGAGCTGCTCGAGCATCTGGGCGACGATGGCGGGCTGGGACGCGGAGCTGACGGCGTCGCCGTCGCTGTTGCGTTTGGTGACGATGACCTCGTCGGAGTAGGCGGTCTTGACCGGGACCTCGGGTATGAACCGGTGCCGGGGCACGGTGAGCATCGCCTGGGCGACCGCGTCGGACTTGACCGCTCCGCGCTCGCGCAGCCGCTCGACCAGGCGGATCCGCCTCGTCCGCGCCTCGTCACGCGACCGCCGACGCGCTTGGTCACCGGTGGTACCAGCGTGCTCACTCACATGCACCAGCCTACGTCCACCGACGTGTGGAGGGCCTCCCCCAGTTCAGTCCGCGGCGTTCCCCGGGGCCGGCGGATCCGAGCATCGGCACGAATCCGCGCCCGACCGACGCCCGTGCGCGCCTACACTTCCCAGATGACCACACCATGGATGACCGTCTTCTGGGACCTGCCGGGCGCCGGCTTCGAAGCCGGCGCCGAGTTCTGGCTCGACATCACCCGGTCGATCCTCTCGCCCCGCCGCGGCCCCGACGGCGAGTTCGCCACGCTCGTTCCCCCGGACGGCGACCCTTATATGAGGGTCCAGCGCATCGGATCCGGCGACGGCGGTGTCCACCTCGACCTCCACACCGAGGACGTGGAGGCCGAGACCGACCGGGCCCTGTCGCTCGGCGCGACGATCCTGAACCGGGACGAGGGCCTGTCGGTGATGCGATCGCCCGGCGGGTTCGTCTTCTGCGTCGTCGACTACCACGGCGAGACGGCCCGGCCGGTGCCGGCCCGCTCCCCCGCCGGCCAGCTCAGCATCGTCGACCAGCTGTGCATCGACATCCCGCCGCGGCACTACGAGAGCGAAATCGAGTTCTGGCCGGCGCTCACCGGCCACGAGCAGGTGGCCACCGGCAGACCCGAGTTCCAGCGGCTCCTTCGCCCTCCGGGAAGACCGATCGGATTCCTCCTGCAGCGGCTGGACTCGGCCGGCCCGGACGAGCCGACCCGCGCGCACATCGACCTCGCCTGCTCCGATGTAGAGGCGGAGACCCGACGCCACGTCCGGTTGGGCGCCACCGCGCTCGAGCGATTCGAAGGCTGGCAGGTCCTCAGGGACCCGGCGGGATTGACGTACTGCATCACCGCCAGGGACCCGCAGACGGGCCTGCCCTCAGGCGGGCAGTCGTTCTGACCGGCCGCCGTCAGTCCTTAGTAGCCAGGTAGACGGTGTTGGAGGCCTTTCCCTGTGTCAACGGGTTGTCGAACCAGATCCGTTCGGCCTCGACGTCGACGAAGGCCGTCTCCAGCAGGGCCGAGAACTCCTCGTCCGGCGGGTCGTCGGACCACATGGCGAACGTGCCGCCCGACTTGAGGTGCGCGGACATCGACCGCAGACCGTCCATGGTGTAGAAGGCCGCGTGCGGGTAGTGCAGGACCCGCCACGGCGAATGGTCGATGTCGAGCAGGATCGCGTCGTAGCGCCGGCCGGGCTCCTCGGGGTCGAAGCCCTCCTCGCTCATCGCGGCGGCGAAGAAGTCGCCGCACGTGAACGTCACCTGCGGGTCCGAGGCCAGACCGGCGGTGTCGGGGATCAGCTCGCGCTCGTGCCAGTCGATCACCGCCTCCGAATACTCGAAGACCGTGAGCGTCTCGACCTTCGGGTCCTCCATCACCGCCTTCGCAGTGTAGCCCAGGCCCAGCCCTCCGACGACGACGCCGAAGTGATCGCCGGGGGTGCGGGCGAGCGCCAGATCGGCCAACTTGACCTCGGCCGCGGTGAACAGGCTCGACATCAGAAAGTCCTCGTCGAGCTTGACTTCGTACACCTCGCCGCCGACCACCGGGTCGAATCGGCGCCGCAGGCTGATCTCCCCCATAGGCGTCGAACGCCAGTCCAGTTCCTCGATGCGGTTCATCCCCTCATCGAACCAGGCCCGAGATCACGGTCGTCGGCGACCCGGGAGACGGTCAGCAGGTGGTTGCTCGCGCCCAACAGCGAAGGCTCCCGCTCGATCACCCGCAGGCCCTCGAGCAGGTGCTCGCGGATCTCCTCGTCGTCGATGATCGCCTCCAGCTCGGGGATGTAGCCGGGGAATCCCTGGACCGCGTACTGGTCCGGTCCGGCCATGCCGGCCTTGGCGAACTCCGCGGCGATCTCCCCGGGGTGGTGAAAGTAGGCGGTGGTGAAGACGCCCTGGTCGAAGTAGCGCAGCTCCCCTTCGGCGAGGACGCGCAGGCTCGCCGCGGCCGACAGCGAACCGATCGTCTTCTGCGAGTTCCACAGGAGCCAGTCGCACCAGCCGGCGGTGCGGTTGATCGTCACCGCCGCGACCGTGCCGCCGGGCCGGGCCACGCGCGCCGCCTCGCTGAGAGCGCGGACGCGGTGCTCGGGATCGGTCAAGTGGTACAGCGGGCCCATGAGCAGCACGGCGTCGAAGGCGTCGTCCGGGCAGCGCAGATCGCGGGTGTCGCCGACCTCGGCCTCGACACCGGGCAGCCGCGCGGCTGCCGCCACGTGGCTCTCGACCGGATCGATCACGGTGACCCGGTGCCCGTCCTCGGCGAGCCACTCGGCGTGGACGCCGGTCGCGCCGCCGACGTCGAGCACGTCGAGCCCGTCGCCGGGCAGGATCCGCCGCAGCAGCTCCTGCATCCGCGTGAACTCCAGCCGGCCGCGGGCCTTGGCCCGCAGCCGCTCGCGCTCACCGCCGCGCTCGTAATAGGCCTTGATCTCCGGTTCGAGTTCCCACTTGGACATGGGACCGATTCTCGTCGAACGGGCCCCGAGCTGCGAGCGAGTTTCCGCGCCGACCGGCGGTGGCGACGGCGGCCGGTCGGTCCAGGCCGACGCGCTCCCGCAAGCCCGCCCTGCCATACGGCCAGCCGCCGTTCGAACATCTCACCTCATCGCTCATCGAGGCTGACGCGCGGGTCCGGGTCCAACGCGCCTTTTCGGCGGCGGCGCGCCACGAGCAGGGCGACCGGCACGAGCAGCAGCGCCCCGATCCACAGCACGCTCGGCGGCCCCGACGCGTCGACCACCGCGCCCCCGGCGAAGGAGCCGACCGCGATGGAGAGGTTGAACATCATGGTGTTCAGGCTCGTCGCGGCCTCGGCATCGCCCGGCGCCGCCTGCAGGTACCAGGTCTGGACCGCCGGTGACACCATGCCGTAGCCCACGCCCCACAGCACCAGGACCGCGGCCGCGGAGAACACGTCGCCGACCGCCAGCGCCATGAAGACCATGCCCAGCGCCATCGCCGCGGCCAGTCCGAGGAGCGTGCCGCGCAGGCGCCGCCCGATGAGCGCACCGGAGGCGACCGTGGCCGCCAGGGCCGCGATGCCGAAGACCATGAGCAGGCCGCCGACACTGCCGCCGTCGATGCCGGCGCTCAACAGGATCGGGCTGATGTAGGTGTAGGCGACGAAGTGCCCCGAGACGATCAGGAAGGTCAGCGCCAGCCCGGCGCGCACGCCGCGGTTGTCGCGGACCATGCGCGGCAGGGACGCGAAGCGGACGGTGCCGGTGGACGGCAGCGCCGGAACCAGGACGGCGATCGCGGCGAGCACGGCCAAGGCCAGGCCGCCGAGCACGGCCAGGGCCGCGCGCCAACCGAACAGGTCGCCGATGAAGGTCCCCGCCGGGACGCCCAGGACGGTCGCGGCGCCGATCCCGCCGTACACGGCGGCGGTCGCGCGCGGCACGTAGGCCCGCGGCACCAGGCGCAGGGCGATGCCGCCGGCCACCGACCAGAACGCGCCGATGCTGACGCCGACCAGCACGCGGGCGAGGATCATCAGGCCGAAGCCTTCGGCGACGGCCGAGCCGAAGTTCGCGGCGGCCACCAGCGCGGCCAGCGCGAGCAGGACCTTCTTGCGGTCGGCGCGGCCGGTGAGGACGGTGCTGACCGGCGCGGCGACGGCGGCGACCAGACCGGGGACGGTGATCATGAGGCCGGCGGTGCCGGCACTGACGCCGAGGTCGGAGCCGATCGGGGTGAGCAGGCCGACCGGGAGCATCTCGGCGGTCATGACGACGAAGACGCCGAGGGCGACGGCGGCGACCGAAAGCCACTGCCGGAGGGTGGGCCGCTCGTCGGTCCTGGAGGTGGAGCGGGCGCGTTCGAGGGTGGTCACGACGCTTGGGCCTTTCGTTCTCGGTTCTCGGCACGACCCGGGTCGGGTCTTCTCATGCCGGAACCGGTCCACCACTCGGTCCACGCGTCGGCCACGCGGGCGCGGTCTGCACAGGGGCCGGAGGTTCCTCGTCGGAGGAGGTCGGCCGGGGCAAGGGATCCTCACCCCTTGGCGGTGCGCAGTGCCGTCGCCCTGTCCGAACGCTGCGCGTCCGGGGCGTCGCCGCACCGCAACGGTAACACCGCCCGGCGACATGGACGGTCCCGAATGGCGCTCATGTGGCCGAGTCGTCGACGCCGATGTAGCGGCCGCATGCCACACTCGATCTGCGCGAGGCCGTGCCCGGTGGAACAGGGCCCAGCGCATCACCCCGACGGAAGGAAAGACCCGGACATGTCTGCAGAGGGCGGGACCAAGGCGATCCTGGCGGCGATGTTCGCCAACGCGGGAATCGCGGTCAGCAAGTTCATTGCGGCCGGGATCACCGGTTCGGCCTCGATGCTCGCCGAGGGGGTCCACTCGGTGGCGGACACGAGCAACCAGGCGCTCCTGCTGCTGGGCAAGAAGCGCTCCGAGCGGGAGGCGAGCCCGGCGCACCCGTTCGGCTACGGCCGCGAACGCTACGTGTACGCCTTCATCGTCTCGATCGTGCTGTTCACCGTCGGCGGTATCTACGCCCTCTACGAGGGCTACCACAAGCTCTCCGACCCGCACGAACTCAGCTCGCCGATGTGGGCGATCGGCGTCCTGGTGATCGCGATCGTCCTGGAGTCGTTCTCGCTGCGCACGGCCGTCCGGGAGTCGAACGCCGTCCGCGGCGGGCAGACGTGGGTCCAGTTCGTTCGAGGCGCGAAATCGCCCGAGCTGCCGACGGTGCTGCTGGAGGACATCGGCGCGCTCGTCGGCCTGGTGGCCGCACTGCTGGGCGTGGGCCTGGCGGTCCTCACCGGGAACCCCGTGTTCGACGCGATCGGCACCGTCGTCATCGGCGTGCTGCTGGTCCTCATCGCCGTCGTCCTGGCGATCGAGATGAAGAGCCTGCTCATCGGCGAATCGGCGACGCTGGCCGACATCGGCGCGATCGAGGCCGCGATCATGGCCGAGGGCGACATCGACCGCATCATCCACCTCAAGACCCTGCACATCGGGCCCGAGGAACTCCTCGTCGCCGCCAAGATCGCGATCGAGGACCGCCAGACCGGCGACGAGATCGCCGCCCACATCGACGGCGCCGAGAACCGCATCCGCGCGGCCGTGCCGAAGGCCACGCTGATCTACCTCGAACCCGACCTGTACCGCGCATCGGCCGAATAGGGAGGCGGACATGGCCAAGCTGGTCCTGGACCTGCACGACATCTACAACAAGGGCGCCCAGATCGACCGGGCGCTGCGGGACGTCATCGACGAGGCGATCGCCAAGAAGATCGACACCGTCGAGATCATCCCCGGCAAGGGGTCGGGGCAGCTGAAGAAGAAGGTGCTGCGGTTCCTCGACCAGAAGGAGATCAAGGCGCTCTACCACCGGGTCGACAAGGACTCGAAGAACTTCGGGCGCCTGTTCGTGTACTTCAAGCACAAGCGCCGCAAATGAAGACGAAGCGGCCGGCGTGCCGCCGCACCGGCGGCGGCACGCGCCCCTAGTCGGTGTCGGGTTCGGCGCCCAGCACCTCCAGCAGCCGCAGCACCGGCACCCGGTAGCTGTGACCGATCCGCAGCACCGGGACGGGGAACTGCCCGTCCTTGGCCAGCCGGTAGGCGACCGTCCTTCCGATGCCGAGGATCTGCGCGGCCGTCTCGACATTGGTCATCACACCGAGCGACTTGACCCGCTCGACGGTCCAGACCTCGTCTTCGACACTCGAAGGCTCCACCTTCGCTTCCGGCGTCATCGTCTTCCTTTCCCCTCGGCGGCGCTCGCGGACCGCGATCCGGTCGATCGGCCCGTCCGGCGCGGGGGGCGCCGGCTCACCGCCGTCTGGGACCAGTCGACCTCACATGTCACGCCAAGTCCAGAACGAGGGCCCGGATTCACCCGCACGCGTGGCATCGCGGACGCCGCCGCGCTCTTTTGGGGCACAGGACAACATGGGTTCACGCGGGAGTCACCGAGAGCATCGATCATCGGAGTGCTCCTCTCCCCGACCATTGGAGGCCCCCGTGCTCCCCCGTCTGTTCGGCCTGACCGCCCTCGCCGCCGTCGCGGTCCTCGCGGCCGCGTCGGCCGCTCCCGCGCATCACGATCCGGACGAGCCCGTCACCGCGCGGCTGGAGACCCCGCCGCTGTGGGACGAGGACGACGCCGACGCCGACGACCCGGCCATCTGGGTCCACCCCGAGGATCCGGAGCGGAGCCTGGTCATCGGCACCGCCAAGGAGGCGGGCATGTACGTCTACGACCTCGACGGCGTCGAACGCCAGTTCCTCCCGCCCAAGGCCCCGCCCTCCGAAGGCGACGAAGGCGGCCGGTACAACAACGTCGACCTCGTCTACGGATTCGACCTCGACGGCCGCACCGTCGACCTCGCCGTCGCCTCCGACCGCGGTCTCGACCGCATCGGCGTCTGGACCGTCGACCCCCAGACCGGCGTCCTCACCGAGGTCACCGACGTCGGCATGGAGCCGATCTTCAACGCCGACCAGGACCGGATCAACGAGGAGCGCACCGCCTACGGACTGACGACCTGGACCGACCGCACCGGCTCCTACGTCCTGGTCAGCCAGGCCTCCGAGACCCGCGTAGCGCTGCTGCGCCTGACCGCGACCGGTACCGGCGCGGTCGGCTACGAACCGGTCCGCACCATCGAGCTCCCCGCCGAGTTCGGCCTGCCCGACGGCACCTCCTGGACCCCCTGCACCGACCCCGGCGAAGGCCCGCAGGTCGAGGGCATGGTCGTCGACGCCGCGCGGAACGTCGCCTACCTCGGCCAGGAGGAGATCGGCATCTGGCGCGTCCCGGCCGACCTGACCGGAGAGCCGCGCCTGATCGACCGCGCGGTCGAATTCGGGCTGCCCGGCCGCTTCGACGAGGAGGCCGACGACTGCGTCCACGGCGACGACCCCGGGTTCGGCGGCGAGCGTCTGCGCACCGACATCGAGGGCCTGACGATCTACCACCGGAACGGCGGCAAGGGCTACCTGCTGGCCTCCAGCCAGGGCGACGACTCCTTCGCCGTCTACGCGACCGAGGGCCGCAACCGCTACCTCGGCTCCTTCTCGGTCGACGACGGGGACGCGGCCGACGGCGCCCAGCACAGCGACGGCGCCGCCGTGGTCAATGTCGGACTGGGCCAGTTCGACCAGGGACTCCTGGTCGTCCAAGACGGCGACAACACCCCCGAGGGCAGCGACGAGTCCAGCACCAACTTCAAGTTCATCGCCTGGTCCGACGTCGTCGACGGCGGTACGGTCAAGGGCCTGCGCTGACGGCTCCGAGCGAGGGCCCCGGCCGGCGCTCCGGCCGGGGCGTTGCGGGGCGCGGGCACGAAAAAACCCCGGCCCTTGCGGACCGAGGTCTTCGTTGGTAGCGGGAGGCGGATTTGAACCACCGACCTCCAGGTTATGAGCCTGGCGAGCTACCGAGCTGCTCTATCCCGCGTCGATGAATTAAGCGTACATGATGCCGGAAAGAGCCTGCAAGGGAGGGTTCGGTGAGTGCCGTCACTACGCAGCTGCGCGCGTTCGTGCGCAAACGATGCGCACAGGTGATCCGAACGCGGTCCGCCCGTGCGGTGCCCGCTCTCAGAAGCCGAGGCGCTCGAGCAGCTTCGGGTCGCGCTGCCAGTCCTTGGCGATGCGGACGTGCAGATCAAGGTAGACCCGCCCGCCGATGAGCTGCGCGATGCCCTTGCGGGCCTGCGTACCCACCCGCTTGAGCCGTTCACCGCGCTTGCCGATGATGATGCCCTTCTGGCTGGCGCGCTCGACGTAGATCTCGGCCCAGATCTTCTTGCGCGGGCCTCCCTCGCTCATCTCCTCCTCGATGTCCTCGATGACCACGGCGATCGAGTGCGGGAGCTCGTCGCGCACGCCTTCGAGGGCCGCCTCGCGGATGAGCTCGGCCATCATCACCCGCTCGGGCTCCTCGGTGATCATCCCCTCCGGGTAGAGCTGCGGCGACTCCGGCAGGTGGCTGGAGAGCACCTTGACCAGCGTGTCGAGGTTCTCGCCGGTCTTGGCCGACACCGGCACGACGTCGGCGAAGTCGGCCAGGTCGGCGACGTTCGTCAGGTGCCGGACCAGTTCGTCCTTGCTCACCAGGTCGATCTTGGTGGCCACGGCGACGACCTTGGCCCGCAGGTCCTTGATCTCCTGGGCGATGAAGCGGTCGCCGGGACCGGGCTTCTCGTTGGCCGGCAGGCACAGGCCGATCACGTCGGTCTCCGACCAGGTCTGGCGGACCAGCTCGTTGAGCCGCTCGCCGAGCAGTGTGCGGGGCCGGTGCAGGCCGGGAGTGTCGACCAGGATGAGCTGGGAGTCGGGCCGGTGGAGGATCGCGCGCACCACGTGCCGGGTCGTCTGCGGCCGCTTGGAGGTGATGGCGATCTTCTGGCCCATGATCGCGTTCGTCAGCGTCGACTTGCCCGCGTTGGGGCGGCCGATGAAGCAGGCGAAGCCGGCCCGGTACGGCAGGCCGCCGGAGGCGTCGTCAGGCAATTCGGGTCACCTCTTTGCGGACGACCGAGTAGACGAGCACGCTCTCGGCGAGCTCGCGGGCCGCCCGCATGCCCTCCTCGTCGGATTCGGACCCGAAGACGACGGCCGCCTCGAGCGTCTCGGCGCCGGCCGCGAAGGCCTGCGCGACCGCCGCCTGCAGCGCGGTCAGCTTCAGCGAGGGCAGGTCGACCGCCGCCGAGGCGTAAGTGCGGCCGATGCCGTCGCGGACGGCCGCACCCGTGCGCTGCTGGACTCGGCCCGCGGCGCCGCGGGCGAGCGTGACGAGCTTCGCGTCCTCGGCGTCGAGCGCTTCGACGGTCAGGTCAGACATTGATTTCGTGCCTCTCATCGTTGGTGGACTCCGCGCCGGTCGGGACGGTGTCGTCGGCTTCGGGCAGTCGGCTGACGCGCACCGTCTCGATGCGGTTGCGGCGGCCAACGGTACCCTCCGCGGTCAGCTCCAGGCCGGACAGTACGGCCCGGTCCCCGGCCAGCGGCACCTTCCCGAGCTCGTGGGCGAGGAGCCCGGCGACGGTGTCGACGTCGACTTCGGGCAGTTCGACCGCGAACAGCTCGGCCAGGTCGTCGATCGAGAGCCGGGCGGTGACCCGCGCGGACCGGTCGTCGAGCCAGGCCACCGGCGGCAGCTCGTTGTCGTACTCGTCGGTGATCTCGCCGACGATCTCCTCGAGGATGTCCTCGATGGTGACCAGGCCGGCGGTGCCGCCGTACTCGTCGACGACCATGGCGATGTGGATGCGGGCCTTCTGCATCTCCCGCAGCAGGTCGTCGACCGGCTTGGAGTCGGGCACGAACGAGACCGAGCGCATCACCTCGGCCACCGGCGGGTCGACCCCGTCGAGCCGGGCGAGGTCCTTGAGATAGGCCACGCCGCGGACGTCGTCGAGGTCCTCGCCGACCACGGGGATGCGGGAGAAGCCCGAGCGCAGTGCGACGCGTTTGGCCTCGCCGGCGTTCACCTCGGCCGAGACCCAGACCATGGCCGTGCGCGGCACCATCACCTCGCGGGCGACGGTGTCGCCGAGGGCGAACACCGACTCGATCATGTCGCGTTCGTCGTGGTCGACGGTACCGGAGGCCTCGGCGGCGTCGACCATCTCGCGGATCTCGATCTGCGAGGTCGCGAACGGGCCCTCGCGGAACCCGCGGCCCGGGGTGACGGCGTTGCCGATGAGGATCAGCAGCCGCGCGAGCGGGCCGAGCGCGACACCGAGCAGGTAGACGGCCCCGGCCGCGGCCAGCGCGATCGGGTAGGCGTGCTGCCGGCCCACCGTGCGGGGGCCGACGCCGATGACGACGAAGGACACCACCGTCATGATCGCGGCGGTGATGCCGACCGCGGCCCACGAGCCCTCCCAGGTGTGGAAGGCCGCGGCGGCCGTGAGCGCCACGGCGGTGGCCTCGCAGGCGACGCGCAGCAGTATCAGCAGGTTGAGGTGCTTCGGCAGGTCGTCGGTGATGCGGACCAGGGCGGGCGCGCCGCGGCGGTGCTGCTCGGCCAGTTCGGCCGAGCGGGCGGGTGAGACGACGGTGAGCGCCGAGTCCACCATGGCGGCGAGCCCGGCGACGAGTATGAGGGCGATCGCCGTGGCGAGAAGGGTGTAGACCAAGCCCATCGGGACCTAACTCTCCGCGCTCTGGGCGGCGCGCCGTCTGGCGCGCCAGGCTTCGAGCAGCCGGTTCTGCAGGCCGAACATCTCCTTGGCCTGCTCGGGTTCGGCGTGGTCGTAGCCGAGGATGTGGAGCACGCCGTGGACGGTGAGCATGTGCAGCTCCTCGGCGGTGGAGTGCCCGGCCTCCTGGGCCTGGGCCTCGGCGACGTCGGGCGAGAGCACGAGGTCGCCGAGGATCGGCGTGGTCGGCTCCACCGAGTCCGGCTTCGACGGCATGGCGTCGTCCATGGGGAACGACAGCACGTCGGTGGGCCCGCTGCCGCCCATCCAGCGGCGGTTGAGCTCGGTCATGTGGTCGACGTCGACGACCAGGATCGAGAGCTCGGCGAGCGGGTTCACGCCCATCTCCCGGAGCGCGAAGCCGGCCACGGCCGTGACCCCGACCTCGTCGACCTCGCGCCCGGACTCATTGACGATTTCGATGCCCACTGCCGCTCCGGTGCCTGTCGTCGGAATCGCCGCGCGCGGCGTCCCATTTCTCGTAAGCGTTCACGATATCGCTGACCAGCTGGTGCCTGACCACGTCCTGGGCCGAGAGGGTGGAGAACGAGACGTCCTCGACGTCGCCGAGGATCTCCCGCACGGCGCGCAGGCCCGAGCCGGTTCCGCGAGGAAGGTCGATCTGGGTGACATCACCGGTGACCACCATCTGCGACCCGAATCCGAGCCTGGTCAAGAACATCTTCATCTGCTCGGGCGTGGTGTTCTGCGCCTCATCGAGAATGATGAACGCATCATTGATCGTCCTTCCGCGCATGAAGGCCAGCGGCGCGACCTCGATGGTGCCGGACTCCATGAGTTTGGGGATGGAGCCGGGGTCGAGCATGTCGTGCAGCGCGTCGTAGAGCGGACGCAGGTACGGGTCGATCTTCTCCCCGAGCGTGCCGGGCAGGAAGCCGAGCTTCTCGCCGGCCTCCACGGCCGGCCGGGTCAGGATGATCCGGTTGACCTCCTTGGCCTGGAGGGCCTGGACGGCCTTGGCCATGGCCAGGTAGGTCTTGCCGGTGCCGGCCGGGCCGATGCCGAAGACGATGGTGTGCTCGTCGATGGCCTCGACGTAGCGTTTCTGCCCCAGGGTCTTGGGGCGGATGGCCTTGCCGCGACGGGAGACGATGTTGTGGGTGAGCACGTCGACGGGCCGCTCGGCGGGAGCGGTCTCGAGCATGTCCTCGGTGCGCCGGATGATGTCGGGATCGACGTTCTCGCCGTTCTCGATCAAGGCGAGCAGCTCCTTCAGGAGTCGTGCGGTGGCGTGGGCTTCGCCGTTGACGCCGGTGATGGTGATGGTGTCGCCGCGAACGTGCACGTCGACGCCGGGGTTGCGGCGTTCGATGTAGCGAAGGTTCTCGTCCGCATTGCCGAGCAGGGCCATGAGCGCCCGCTGGTCGGCGACGGTGATCGTCGAGGTGATCTGGCCGGATTGCGTGGAGCGGTCGGTCATAGGCTTCGCCCGTGCGGGCTGTTCGCCACCTGCTTCCCAATAGGAGATGTACGACGGACGTCGGCCGTCGATTGCGCTGCCTCAATGGTAAATCCCGCCACCGACCTCCGACAATGAGAAATCGGCTACGGCCGGAGGTTTCAGACCGACAGCATCGGGCCGAGCGGTTTGCCCCCGAACACGTGGAGATGGACGTGCTGGACCTCCTGCCGGGAGTCGGGACCGGAGTTGGCCAGCATCCGCCAGCCGCTCTCGGCGACGCCCTCGTCGTCGGCCACGTCAGCGGCCACGGCGAGCACCTCGGCCGCCAGGTCGGGGTCGCGGCGGACCAGTTCGGCCACGTTGGCGTGGTGGTCCTTGGGGATGATCAGCACGTGCGTGGGCGCCTGGGGGTTGATGTCGTGGAACGCCAGCACCCGCTCGGTCTCGCGGACCTGCTTCGAAGGGATCTGGCCGGCGACGATCTTGCAGAACAGGCAGTCGGAGTCGTTCATCCCCCGATCTTAAGCGCATCGGTCCTCACCACCGGCCCAGGCGCGCCTGCAGCACCGCCAGCGCGGCCGGCCCGGCGGTGGAGGTGCGCAGCACGGTCCGGCCCATGCGGATCGGTTCGCCGAACTCGGCGAGGGCGGCCAGTTCGTCGGGGCTGATGGACCCTTCGGGGCCGATGACGAGGGCGATCTCGCCGGTGCCGGCGAGTTCGACTCCGGACAGGGGCGCGGTGGCCTCCTCGTGGAGGACGAGGACCCGCGCGGCCTCGCGCAGCCGGGCGAGGAGCTGCTTGGTGGTGTGGAGCTCGGCCACGTGGGCCAGGTGGGCGCGGCGGGCCTGTTTGGCGGCTTCGCGGGCGGTGGCGGCCCATTTGCCGCGCGCCTTCTCGCCGCGCGGGCCCTTCCATTGGGTTATCGAGCGCGAGGCGGACCACGGGATGACCTCGTCGACGCCGATCTCGGTGAGCATCTGCACGGCCCGTTCGCCGCGGTCGCCTTTGGGGAGGGCCTGGACGACGGTGAGCTTCGGGTCGGGTGCGGGCACGGTGCGGCGTTCGAGGATCTCGAGGGTGAGGCTGCCGCGTTCGGCGGCGGTGACACGGGCTCGGGCGAGGCCGCCGGCGCCGTCGGCGAGGGTCAGCGTCTCGCCTGGGCGGATGCGCTGGACATCGGCGGCGTGGTGCCCTTCGGGCCCGTCGAGCACGCTGTGGGCGCTCTCGGGCAGGGCGTCGACGAGGAAGACCGGATCCACGGCGGCAGTCTAGGCCCGGCGGTCCGGCTCCCTTACCGCGGCTGGGGTCGGCGTGCTTGTGGGTGTCGGTGGCGCGTGACATGATCGCTCTCGTGACCAGCAGGACCACCGCGGAGCAGCATTTGAGCGATCTGGCGCGGCTGCGCCGCGTCCGCGACCGGATCGACCGGGAGTACGCGAAGCCGCTGGATGTGGAGGCGCTGGCGCGCGGGGCGAACATGTCGGCGGGGCACCTGAGTCGCCGGTTCAGGATCGCGTACGGGGAGTCGCCGTACTCCTATTTGATGACGCGGCGGATCGAGCGGGCGATGGCGCTGCTGCGGCGGGGCGACTTGAGCGTCACCGAGGTCTGCTTCACGGTCGGCTGCTCGTCGCTGGGCACCTTCAGCACTCGCTTCACCGAGCTGGTCGGGGTGCCGCCGAGCGTCTACCGGGAGCGAGCGGCGGGCGCGACGGCGGGGATCCCCTCGTGCGTGGCCAAGCAGGTGACCAGACCGGTCAGGAATCGAGAAGCGCCGGCTTCGGGCCGCGCATAGGGTGGCGTTCATGGACATCACGATTCACCAGGCGTTCCTGCCGCATGACGACGCGGACGCCGCTCTGGCCTTCTACCGCGACACGCTCGGCTTCGAAGTGCGAGGCGATGTCGGTTACGAGGGGATGCGCTGGATCACCGTCGGTCCGCCCGGGCAGCCGGGCACTTCCATCGTCCTGCACCCGCCGGGGGCCGATCCGGGGACGACGGACGAGGAGCGCCGCCTCATCGCCGAGATGATGGCCAAGGGCACCTTCGGGGCGATCATCCTGGCCACGCCGGATCTCGACGGCGTCTTCGAGCGGCTGCAGGCCGGTGACGCCGAGGTGGTCCAGGAGCCGACCGACCAGCCTTACGGGGTGCGCGACTGCGCCTTCCGCGACCCGGCCGGGAACATGGTCCGCATCCAAGAGCACCGCTGAGCGGTTCGCGAACGCCACCGCCGACATCCCGGGCCGCGGCCGGGACGCTCGTCTCGGTCGCGGTCGCACCAGGAAACCCCGATGGAGATCGCGCGGGCGGGCCCGCGTGACGGATGGAGACACGATTGAGCATGGCCGCGAGAACGAAAGCGCAGTCCCCTTCGGTGCACGTCGCCGACAGCCACGATCTGATCCGCGTGCACGGGGCGCGCGAGAACAACCTCAAGGACGTCAGCGTCGAGTTGCCGAAGCGTCGGCTGACGGTGTTCACCGGCGTGTCGGGCTCGGGCAAGAGCTCGCTGGTGTTCGGCACGATCGCCGCGGAGTCGCAGCGGATGATCAACGAGACCTACAGCGCCTTCGTGCAGGGTTTCATGCCGAACCTGGCGCGGCCGGAGGTCGACGTCCTGGACGGGTTGACGACCGCGATCATCGTCGACCAGGAGCGGATGGGTTCGGATCCGCGCTCGACGGTCGGCACCGCCACGGACACCGGTGCGATGCTGCGGATCCTGTTCAGTCGGCTCGGGGAGCCGCACATCGGGTCGCCGCAGGCGTTCTCGTTCAACGTCGCCTCGATCAGCGGGGCGGGCGCGGTCTCTTTCGAGCGCGGCGGGAAGACGGTGAAGGAGCGGCGCGACTTCAACATCACCGGCGGGATGTGTCCGCGCTGCGAGGGCCGCGGAGCGGTCTCGGACTTCGATCTGGGCGCGCTGTACGACGAGAGCCTGTCGCTGAACGAGGGCGCGCTGACCATCCCCGGGTACACGATGGACGGCTGGTACGGGCGGATCTTCCGCGGCTGCGGTTTCTTCGACCCGGACAAGCCGATCGGCAGGTTCACCAAGTCCGAGCTCGACGCGCTGCTCTACAAGGAGCCGACGAAGATCAAGGTCGAGGGCGTCAATGTGACCTATGAGGGGCTGATCCCGAAGATCCAGAAGTCGTTCCTGTCCAAGGACCGCGAGGCGATGCAGCCGCACATCCGCGCGTTCGTGGACCGGGCGATCACGTTCACCACCTGCCCCGATTGCGAGGGCACGCGGTTGAACGAGTCGGCCCGGTCCTCGAAGATCGACGGTGTGAGCATCGCCGACTGCAGTGCGATGCAGATCAGCGACCTGGCCGAATGGGTCCGGGATCTCGAGGCGCCGTCGGTGGCGCCGCTGCTGGAGAAGCTGCGGCACACGCTCGACTCGTTCGTGGAGATCGGGCTCGGCTACCTGTCGCTGGACCGGTCCTCGGGGACGCTGTCGGGCGGGGAGGCGCAGCGGGTCAAGATGATCCGCCACCTCGGTTCCTCGCTCACCGATGTGACCTACGTGTTCGACGAGCCGACCGCGGGACTGCACCCGCACGACATCCAGCGGATGAACGACCTGCTGCTGCGGCTGCGGGACAAGGGCAACACGGTGCTGGTCGTCGAACACGAGCCGGAGACGATCGCGATCGCCGACCATGTGGTCGACCTCGGTCCGGGGGCCGGGCACGACGGCGGGCGGATCGTCTTCGAGGGCACCGTCGAGGCGCTGGGCGCCAGTGACACCGTCACCGGGCGGCACCTGGACGACCGGGCCGAGCTCAAGGCGTCGGTCCGCAAGCCCACCGGCAAGCTCGCGATCCGGGGCGCCGACGCGCACAACCTGCAGAACGTCGACGTCGACGTGCCGCTGGGCGTGCTGTGCGTGGTCACCGGCGTCGCCGGGTCCGGCAAGAGTTCGCTGCTGCACGGCTCGATCCCGGCGGACGCCGAGGTGGTCTCGGTCGACCAGACGCCGATCAAGGGCTCGCGGCGGAGCAACCCGGCGACGTACACCGGGCTGCTCGACCCGATCCGCAAGGCGTTCGCGAAGGCCAACGGCGTGAAGCCGGGGCTGTTCAGCGCGAACTCCGAGGGCGCCTGCCCGGCGTGCAACGGCGCCGGGGTGATCTACACCGACTTGGCGATGATGGCCGGGGTGGCCACGACCTGCGAGGAGTGCGAGGGGAAGCGGTTCGGCGCCTCGGTGCTCGAATACCGTTTCGGCGGCCGGGACATCAGCGAGGTGCTGGGGATGTCGGTGGCCGAGGCGCACGCGTTCTTCGCCGACGCCGACTCGAAGGTCCCGGCGGCCGCGAAGATCCTCTCGCGCATGGAGGACGTCGGACTGGGCTATCTGACACTGGGACAGCCGCTCACCACGCTGTCGGGCGGCGAGCGGCAGCGGCTCAAGCTGGCCACCCACATGGGCGAGAAGGGCGGGGTCTACCTGCTCGACGAGCCGACCACGGGCCTGCACCTGGCCGACGTCGAGCAGCTGCTGGGTCTGCTGGACCGGCTGGTGGAGTCCGGCAAGTCGGTCATCGTGATCGAGCACCACCAGGCGGTCATGGCGCACGCGGACTGGATCATCGACCTCGGTCCGGGGGCCGGGCACGACGGCGGACGGATCGTCTTCGAGGGCACGCCCGCCGATCTGGTGGCCGGCCGGTCGACGCTCACCGGCGAGCACCTGGCGGCGTACGTCGGGGCCTGACCGCGGAGGCGGCGTGTGAGACGCGACGGGCCGCGACCCCTCGGGGTCGCGGCCCGCATCGCTATCCGGGTTCGTCAGGCGTGGCCGTTGAAGGCGTCACGCATCCGGGAAAAAAAACCCGAGCCGGTTTTGACCTCGCGAATCTCCTCGTCGCGGAGGGTGGCGAGCTTCTTGAGCAGTTCCTCCTGCTCGCCGTCGATCTTGGTGGGCGTGCGCACGTCCAGTTCGACGTACAGGTCGCCGCGGACGCCGCCGCCGCGCAGCTTCGGCACGCCCGCGCCGCGGACCTTCTTGACCGTGCCCGGCTGCGTGCCGGGAGCGACGTCGATCTCGACCTGGTCGTCGATGGTGTGGACGTTGAGCTTGGTGCCCAGCGCCGCCTGCGTCATCGGGACGCGGACGCGGCAGTGCAGGTCCGAGCCCTCGCGGGTGAAGATCTCGTGCGGCTTCTCGTGGACCTCGACGTAGAGGTCGCCGGCGGGGCCGCCGCCGGGGCCGACCTCGCCTTCGCCGGAGAGGCGGATGCGCATGCCGTCCTCGACGCCGGCGGGCACCTTGACGGTGATGCGCCGGCGGGAGCGGACGCGCCCTTCGCCGCCGCATTTGCGGCACGGGTCGTCGATGATGGTGCCGTAGCCCGAGCACGCCGAGCACGGCCGGGCGGTGCGGACCTGGCCGAGGATCGTGCGCTGCACGACCTGGACCTCGCCGGAGCCGCCGCAGGTGGTGCAGGTCTGCGGTTCGGCGTCCCCTTCGGTGCAGGTGCCGTCGCATTCGTCGCACTGGACCGCCGTGTCGACCGTCAGTGTCGACTCGGTGCCGAAGGCGACCTGCTCGAGGTCGAGGTCGAGGCGCAGGAGCGCGTCGTTGCCCGGTCGCCGGCGCGAGCGCGGCCCGCGGCGTCCGAAGCCGCCCATGGAGCCGCCGAAGAAGGCGTCCATGATGTCCTCGAAGCCCATGAACGGGCCGGCGCCTCCGGCGCCGCCGCCGGCCATGCGGTCGAACGGGTCGCCACCGGCGTCGACGATGGCCCGCTTCTGCGGGTCCATGAGGACCTCGAATGCGGCGTTGATCTCCTGCAGCCGCTCTTCGGCGTCCGGCTCGTCGCTGACGTCGGGGTGGTATTTGCGCGCCAGTTTCCGGTACGCCTTCTTGAGGTCGTCCTCGGTGGCGTTGCGTTCGACGCCGAGGATCGCGTAGTAGTCCTTAGCCACGTGCGTTCTCATAGCCCCTTGTCAGCGGTTCTGTTCCAAAATCTCGGAGACGTAGCGTGCCACGGCGCGGACGGCCGCGATCGTGCCCGGGTAGTCCATGCGGGTGGGTCCGAGCACGCCCATGTGCCCGACCACCGAACCTGGACCGTACCCGGCGGTGACCACCGCGGTCTCGCGGAAGTCGTCGATCTCGTTCTCGTCGCCGATGCGGACGGTCAGCAGCGGCCCGGTGTCGGCCCGGCCCAGCAGCTGCATGAGCACGACCTCCTCCTCGAGCGCTTCGAGGATCGACCGCAGCGACCCGTGGAAGTAGGCGGTGTGGCGGGTGAGGTTGGCCGCGCCGGCGACGGCGACGCGCTCGTCGGTGCGGGCCACGACCGTCTCGATCAGGACGCGCGCCAGCTCGGAGACGGCGGTCTCCAGCTCCGGGCGGGCCAGGTCGGCGAGCTCGCCGATGATCCGGGGGGCGTCGGTCAGCGGCTTGCCCTGGAGCTGCTCGTTGACGAGCCGGCGCAGTTCGAAGACGTCGTCCTCGCTGAGGTCGACCGACGGCTCGAACTGGCGCTGCTCGACGCGGCCGGTGTCGGTGATCATGACGATCATCGCCCGTCTGGGGCCGAGCGAGACCAGCTCGAGGTGGCGGACGGTCGAGCGGTTGAGGCTCGGGTACTGGACGACCGCGACCTGGTGGGTCAGCTGGGACAGCAGCCGCACCGTCCGGGTGACGACGTCGTCGAGGTCGATGGCCTCGGCCAGGAAGCGGTGGACCGCGCGGCGTTCGGCGGCCGAGAGCGGCTTGATCTTGCCGAGCCGGTCGACGAACAGCCGGTAGCCCTTGTCGGTGGGGATGCGGCCGGCAGAGGTGTGCGGCTGGTGGATGTAGCCGGCGTCCTCGAGGTAGGCCATGTCGTTGCGGACCGTGGCCGCCGAGACGCCCAGGCCGTGGCGCTGGGCCACCGCCTTGGACCCCACCGGCTCCTGGGTGGCGACATAGTCCTCGACGATGGCACGCAGCACTTCGAGCTTGCGATCGTCCATCGCTGCCACGTCCCTTCGTTCTCGCGGTTGCCTTTATCCGACCGGACTCAAGTTTGGCACTCCAAGCTTCAGAGTGCCAGTCTACGGTTCGGCTCAGACACCGGGGAGGATGAGCGCGCCGTCGTCGCCGACGGTGACGCCGGCGTCGCCGAAATCGGACGCCAGTTCGTTGAGCTTCTCGATCGCCGCGCCCTCGGGGTCCAGTTGCGGGTAGCCCCGGTCGTCCATGCGGCTGGGGACGATCCGGCCGCCCTGGAAGGAGCCGTCCTCGAGGAAGTCGACCTTGAGGATGCCGGAGATGCCCAGGGGACCGTCGGTGCTGAACAGGTTCTGGCCGCCGCCGAAGTTGCCCAGCGAGTAGGCGATGAGCTTGCCGTTGTAGAGCTCCATGCCCCGCAGCACGTGCGGTCCGTGGCCGACGACCAGGTCGGCCCCGGAGTCGACGCAGGTGCGCGCGAAGGCCCGGGTGTCACCGCGGTTCTCGCCGAGGTAGTTCTCGACGCCCTCGGGGACGTGCTGGTGGTCGGTGCCCTCGGCGCCGAGGTGGGCGGTGGCCACGACCAGGTCGGCCGAGGCCCTCGCGGCCGACACCAGCGAGGCGACCGCGTCGAGGTCGCGGACGTCGGTGTAGAAGTAGTAGGGCGCGAAGCCGACCACGGCCACGGTCAAGTCACGCGCTGGGGCGGTGACGACCTCGTCCTTCATGCCCGACAGCTCCATGCCAGCGCCGGTGACCGCCTCGAGGGTCTCCTGGGCGCCGTCGGGGCCGGCGTCCCAGCCGTGGTTGTTGGCGATGTTGAGCACGTCGAACCCGGCCTCGGCGAAGACCTCGGCGTACTCGCCGGGCAGCCGGAAGTACGTGCACGAGCCGCCGCCGCACTTGTCGAACTCCAGGGTCGAGAGCGCCCCTTCCATGTTGGCGATGACGACGTCGCCGGTGAGCTCGTCGACCACCCCGCTGAAGAAGCTCGCGCCGCCGTCGGAGGCCATCCGGTTCGGATACGAGCCCGGGAAGGTGTCACCGACGTGGGTGATGGTGACCGGCTGCGGCGGCTCCGGCGAGGGCGACTCGGACGGGGTCTCCTCGCCGGCGCCGGCGCCGCCGTCGTCGTCGACCGGGGGCGGCGGCTCCTCGGCAGAGCAGGCCGCGACCGAGGCGACGCCGGCGAGCGCGCCGGTCAGGAGGCCGCGCCGGGGAAGAGCAGCGCCTTGCAGGCCTCGCAGCGCGTGCGGCGGGGTGTTCTGGAGTGAGCTTTGCATGGGTGTGGGCTCCGGAATATGGGGGATGTCGTGGGCCGCCGATCAGGCCGTGAGATCTCTCACGACCGCGTCGGCGAGCAGTCGGCCTTTGAGGGACAAGCGGAGGCGACCGCCCTCGATGACGGCCAGGCCGTCGGCGACGACCTGCTTCGCGGCCGTCGCGCCGTTGGTACGGAGCCACGATACCGGCAGACCTGCACTGAGGCGAGTCCGCAGCATCACGCGCTCGAGGTAGGCGTCATCTTCGGAGAGCATCTCATGTCCGGCGACGGGCAGCTCGTGGGCGAGGGCCGCCGCATAGGTGGAGGGGTGCTTGTGGTTCCACCACCGCAGGCCCGGCAGGTGCGAATGGGAGCCCGGACCCGCGCCCCACCAGTGGCCGCCGTCCCAGTACAGCAGGTTGTGCCGGCACCGGGCCTCGGGAGAGCGGGCCCAGTTCGACACCTCGTACCAGGAGAAACCGGCCTCGCTCAGGACCGCCTCAGCCGCCAGATAGCGGTCGGCGGCCACGTCGTCGGACGGCCCGGGGACCTGGCCGGACCGGATGCGGCGGGCCAGCCGGGTGCCGTCTTCGACGATGAGGGCGTAGGCCGACACGTGGTCCACGCCCGCGTCGACCGCGGCGCGGAGGCTGGCCTCGAAATCGGCCTCGCTCTCCCCGGGCGTGCCGTATATCAAGTCGAGGCTCACGTGCTCGAAGCCGCCTGCGCGGGCGTGCTCGACGGCCGCCAGCGCCTTGTCCGGCGAGTGTTCGCGGTCCAACACCCGCAGCACGTGCGGGGCGGTCGACTGCATGCCCACCGACAACCGGTTGAACCCGCCGGCGCGAAGCTCGGCCAGATATGCGGCGTCGACCGACTCGGGATTGGCCTCGGTGGTGACCTCGGCGTCCGGAGCCAGACCGAACTGCCGGTCGATCTCGGCGAGGATCGCGGCGAGATCGGCGGCCGGCAGCAGCGTCGGCGTGCCGCCGCCGAAGAAGACCGTGTCGACCCGCGGCCGGGAGCCGGCACGATCGTCGAACACCGCGGCGGCGGCGCGGACCTCGGCGCGGACGATGCCCGCATAGGTCTCCCTCGAGACGCCGGCGCCCAGCTCGGAAGCGGTGTAGGTGTTGAAGTCGCAATAGCCGCAACGCGAGACGCAGAACGGCACATGGACGTAGAACCCGAAGCCCCGGCGAGCGGTCTCGGGCGAACTCGCTGCGGCGGCTATGACTGCTGACGGCACGCGGTCTACCGTACTGGCGTGGAACCTGATGACGCACCGATCGCCTACCGCGCCGACCGCGCGGTGGCGACCATTACGCTCAACGACCCCGACCGCCGCAACGCACTCTCGACCGCGCTGATCGCACGGCTCCGCGAGGCGCTCGAAGCGGCCGACGACGACGCCTCGGTCCGGGTCGTCGTCCTCGACCACGCCGGTCCGGTCTTCTGCGCCGGCGCCGACCTGGGCGAGTCGGCCGCCGCCCGAAGCGAGGCCGAACTGCCGGCCTCCCGCCTGGCCGAGGCGCTGGCCGACATCGCCGAGTCCCCCAAACCGGTGGTGGCCCTGGCCCGCGGTGCCGTTCGCGGCGGCGGGATGGGCCTGCTGGCCGCCGCGGACGTGTCGGTCTGCGGCGCCGACACCCGGCTGGCGTTCAGCGAAGTGCGCCTCGGCGTGGTCCCGGCCGTCATCGGCCCGGTCGTCGCCCGCCGGATCGCGCCGGGCCGGATGCGGGAGCTGTTCCTCACCGGCGAGACCTTCACCGCGGCCGAAGCCGCCGCCTGGGGACTGGTCAGCGCCGTCGACGCGGACCCCGACGAGGCCGCCGGAGCGCTGACCGCGGCACTGCTCAAGGGCGGCCCGTCCGCGCAGGCCGGCATCAAGGAACTCACCGCCGAGCCCGAGCTGCGAGCGCGGCTGCGCGAGGCCGCGGCCCGAACGGCCGAGTACTTCTTCTCCGCCGAAGGGCGCGAAGGCGTCCGGTCGTTCCTTGAGAAACGCGCCCCGGCCTGGGTAGATTAGGGCGCGTTCAACAGCCCCGGCCGGGGCTGTTGAACGCGCCCTGAGTGGCTCCCACCCGGATCGGAGGTACGTTGCGCCCCCTTCGCGTATGCACCGCGGCCCTCGCCGTCGTATTCGCCGCCGGCCTCACCGCCGGTTGCGGCGACGAGGTGCGGGACATGCTCTCCCCCAAGCCGACCGGCTGCTACATCGGCCACGGCGAGGAACCGCTGCACCTGACTTCGGAGCAGACCTACCACGCGGCGACCATCGCCGCGGTCGGCCAGCGCGACGGGATGGGGGAACGAGCGGTGGCCGTGGCGATCGCGACCTCCTTCCAGGAGTCGGGGCTGGCCAACATCGATTACGGCGACCGCGATTCGGTGGGGCTGTTCCAGCAGCGGCCCAGTTCCGGTTGGGGCACCGAAGAGGAGATACTCGACCCGGTCTACTCCTCGTTCAAGTTCTACGAGAAGCTGCGGCGGATCGAGGGCTGGGAGGAGATGGAGCTGGGCGACGCGGCGCAGGCGGTGCAGGTCAGCGCGTATCCGGACGCCTACGACCAGTGGGAGGACGAGGGGTTGACGGTCGCGGCGGCCTTCGCCGGCGGCCAGGAGGCCGGGGTGTCGTGCATCGCCGGGACGAGCGAGGAGCTCTCGACCGATGCCGCAGCGCTGGCCGAGGCGTACGCCGAGCAGTGGGGCGCCGAGGCGCCCGCTGTGGACGGTTCGGTGGTGTCGATCGCGGTCGGCGACGAGGCGTCGGGGTGGACTCGGGCCGCGTGGGCGGTGGCGAAGTCGTACGAATTCGACTTGGCGTCGGTGTCGTTCGCAGGGCTGCGTTGGGAGCCGGGGGAAACGGGCTGGGTGGTGCCGGACGGCGAGGTCGCCGAGGTCGCCGCCACCGATGTGTCTATTGTGACCATATCCTTGAATGCTCCGCGATAGCCGTTGTAGGACGTTTCACTCCGGTTACCGGTAGTCGGTGCGGCCGATGAGTGTTCGGCCGCGGTTCATTCGTCCGCTATCGACGTTTTGTGACGCATGCAACTGCGCTTGGTGGGCTGAGGGAGTCAGACTCCCTCCCCCGCAAGCGAGGTTCCCATGCAGCTCTCACGCCGAATACTGCTCGCCTCCTCGGCGGCCACGGCCGCCGTCTCGATCCCCACGGCGGCCTGGGCCGACGACCGCCGCGACCAGATCCGCCAGGACCCGTTCACCCTCGGAGTCGCCTCCGGGGACCCGACCCCGGACGGGGCCGTCCTGTGGACCCGCCTGGCTCCCGAACCGCTCGCCGAGGACGGCATGGGCGGCATGCCGAACCGCGCCTTCGACGTCAAATGGGAGGTGGCCGGCGACGAGCGGTTCCGCCGCCGCGTCGCCTCCGGCTTCCAGCAGGCCCGCCCGGAGTGGGGCCACAGCGTCCACGTGGAACTGACCGGCCTGGAACCGGGCGCCGACTACTACTACCGCTTCAAGGTCGGCCGGTGGGTCTCGCCGATCGGCCGGACCCGCACCGCACCGGCCGCCGGCGACATGCCCGAGTCGCTGCGGATGGCCTTCGCCTCATGCGCCCAGTACGAGCACGGCTACTTCACCGCCTACCGCCACCTCGCCGAGGCGCGGCCGGACCTGGTGCTCCACTTGGGCGACTACCAGTACGAGTACCAGGCCGGGGTGTACGTGGCCCCGGGCGGGAACGTGCGCGACCACGACGGGCCGGAGACCGAGACGCTCGCGAACTACCGCCAGCGCCACGCGCAGTACAAGACCGACGCCGACCTGCAGGCCGCGCACGCCGCGGCCCCGTGGCTGGTGGTGTGGGACGACCACGAGCTGGACAACAACTGGGCCGACGAGGTCTACGAGCACCCCGACACCGAGCAGCCGCGGTTCCTCGAGCGCAGGGCCGCGGCCTTCCAGGCATATTGGGAGAACATGCCGTTGCGGCGCTCGTCGGTGCCCCAGGGGATCGACATGCAGCTGTACCGGCGGATCGAGTGGGGGCGGCTGGCGCGCTTCCACATGCTCGACACCCGCCAGTACCGCGACGACCAGGCGTGCGGCGACGGCTGGAACCGCGACTGCGCCGAGGCCTGGGACGAGAAGCGCTCGATCACCGGCGACGCGCAGGAGGCGTGGCTGCTGAACGGCTTCCAGTCCTCGAACGCCCGCTGGGACGTGCTCGGCCAGCAGGTGTTCTTCACCCAGCGCGACTCCGACGCCGGCCCGGTCAAGCGGACCAGCATGGACGCCTGGGACGGCTACGTGGCCTCGCGCGACCGCATCGTGCAGGGCATGCTCGACCACGACGTCCGCAATCCGGTGGTGCTCACCGGCGACGTCCACACCCACTGGGCCTCGGAGATCAAGACCGACTTCGACGACCCGGACTCGGCGTCGGTGGGCGTGGAGCTGGTGACCAGCTCGATCACCTCGGGCGGGAACGGCGCCGACTCGGTGCCCGAGGACAACGCGATGCTGGAGATCAACCCGCACATCAAGTTCCGCAACGCCCAGCGCGGCTACGTGCTGGCCACGATCACCCCCGACCAGATGGACGTGGACTTCCAGGTGGTGCCGGTCGTGACCGAACAGGACTCACCGGTCTACACGCGACGGTCGTTCAGCGTCACCGACGGTGAGCACCTGCTGCACCAGACCTACGATCGTCCCGTGGACGCCACCGTGTCCGCCAGGTCGACCAACCCGTTCGCGCACTCAGACGAGAACGCCGACGACAGCCTCCGATGAGCCGCACGGGCGGGGCGGCCCCGGGGTCGCCGGGGCCGCCCCGCCCGTGTCCCACTACTTGAGAACGCTCGCGCCGATTTCGCTTCTGATCTGGCGTGAATTGCGATGTCAGGCAGGGAAATGTCGCGAATCTCCGTGCAGCGCGATGCGCTTCGAGCCGCTACAGTGTGCAGGGAAATCTTGCCCGACTACTTCACCGGAGACGTCGATATGACACATCCCCCTCAGCAGCCGCCGCCCGGCGCGGCCGGCAACGGTCCGCAGCAGCCCCCGGCCTCCGACCCCCTCAGCGAATGGGGAGCCAAGCCCCACCCGGGACGGCCGCAGAAGGTCAACTGGCTGACCCAGGCGCTGTGGGCGTACATGGCCGCATCGGTACTGATGCTGGTGTTCTCGATCATCGCCCTGATCACGGTGCCGTTCCTCGGCGGATTCGTCGTGGCCAGCGGGATCGTCGGCCTGATCTTCTACAGTCTCTCGATCGTGATCGTCTGGTTCATCGTCAAGGAGAAGCTGGGCGTCTTCGGCGCGTCCGATCCGCGCACGCCCCTGCTGATCGGCTTCGGCATCCTCGGATTCTTCGCGCTCTTCGGCGTCTTCGGCGGCTGGGGCCTGGGATGGATCGCCATTTTCAACGTCCTGCTCGGACTGGCCAGGCTCGCGGCTGTCGGAGCGGTGTTCTACCTGGTATTCCAGCCCGAGGTGCACCAGTGGCTGCTCTCGAGGCCCGGCAACCGGCCGAAGAACCCGCCGGCGCCGCCGCAGGGCTACGGCCAGCAGCCGCCGGCCCCCGGCTACCCACAGCAGCAGGCCCCGCAGGCCCCTGGTTACCCGCAGCAGCAGCAACCGCCTGCCGGACCGCCCCAGCAGCAGCCGCCGGCTCCCGGCTACCCGCAGCAGCCCGGCCAGGGCCAGCCCCCGCAGCAGTAGACAACGAGTCAGCGGGCGCCGGATCGATCGATCCGGCGCCCGCCGTCGTTTGGGCCGCGTTCGAAGACCCCGGCCGGGGTCATCGAACGCGGCTTAGTCCTCGTCGGTGCGCAGGGCCGCGATGAAGGCGTCCTGCGGGACCTCGACCCTGCCGACGGTCTTCATCCGCTTCTTGCCCTCCTTCTGCTTCTCCAGCAGCTTGCGCTTGCGGGAGATGTCGCCGCCGTAGCACTTGGCGAGCACGTCCTTGCGCAGCGCCCGGATGTTCTCGCGGGCGATGATGCGCGAGCCGATCGCGGCCTGGATCGGCACCTCGAACTGCTGGCGCGGGATGAGCTTCTTGAGCCGCTCGGCGAGCCTCACCCCGTAGGAGTAGGCCTGGTCGCGGTGCACGATCTGGGCGAAGGCGTCGACGCGCTCGCCCTGGAGGAGGATGTCGACCTTGACCAGGTCGGCGTCCTGGGATCCCTCGATCTCGTAGTCCAGGGAGGCGTAGCCCTTGGTGCGGGACTTGAGCTGGTCGAAGAAGTCGAAGACGATCTCGGCCAGCGGCAGCGTGTAGCGGATCTCGACCCGGTCGGTGGAGAGGTAGTCCATGCCCTCCTGGACCCCGCGCCTGGTCTGGCACAGGTCCATGACCGGCCCGATGTACTCGGTCGGGGTCAGCACCGTCGCCTTGACGATCGGCTCGGTGATGCTCGAGACCTTCCCTTCGGGGAACTCCGAGGGGTTGGTGACCTCCACCTGCTCTCCGTCCTCCATCGTCACCTGGTAGACGACGTTCGGAGCCGTGGAGATCAGGTCGAGGTCGAATTCGCGCTCGAGTCGCTCGCGGATGATCTCCAGGTGCAGCAGCCCGAGGAAGCCGACGCGGAACCCGAAGCCGAGCGCGGCCGAGGTCTCGGGCTCGAACTGGAGCGCGGCGTCGTTGAGCTGCAGCTTGTCGAGCGCTTCGCGCAGGTTCCCGTAGTCGGAGCCGTCGATCGGGTAGAGCCCGGAGAACACCATCGGCTTGGCCTCGGTGTACCCGGGCAGCGCCTCGGCGGCGGGCTTGCGCTCGAAGGTGACCGTGTCGCCGACCTTCGACTGGCGGACGTCTTTGACGCCGGTGATGAGGTAGCCGACCTCACCGACCCCCAGGGCCTTGGAGGGCACCGGCTCGGGGCTGATGACGCCGATCTCGAGCAGTTCGTGGTCGGCCCTGGTCGACATCATGCGGATGCGGTCGCGGGCGTTGAGCTTGCCGTCGACGACCCGGATGTAGGTGATCACGCCTCGGTAGACGTCGTAGACGGAGTCGAAGATCATCGCCCGGGCCGGCGCCTCGGCTTCGCCGACGGGCGGCGGGATCTGCTCGACGATGGCGTCGAGCAGCTCGACGACGCCCTCGCCGGTCTTGCCGGAGACGCGGAAGACGTCCTCGGGCTCGCATCCGATGAGGTGGGCCAGCTCCTCGGCGTAGCGGTCGGGCTCGGCCGAGGGCAGGTCGATCTTGTTGAGCACCGGAATGATCGTCAGATCGTTGCCCATGGCCAGGTACAGGTTCGCGAGCGTCTGCGCCTCGATGCCCTGCGCGGCGTCGACCAGGAGGACCGCGCCCTCGCAGGCCGCCAGGGAGCGGGAGACCTCGTAGGTGAAGTCGACGTGGCCGGGCGTGTCGATCATGTTGAGCACGTAGCCGTCGCCCTCGTGCTCGCCCGAGCGGGTCTTCCAGGGCATGCGGACGGCCTGCGACTTGACGGTGATGCCGCGCTCGCGCTCGATGTCCATCCGGTCGAGGTACTGGGCGCGCATCTTGCGCGCCTCGACGACCTCGGTGATCTGCAGCATGCGGTCGGCCAGCGTCGACTTGCCGTGGTCGATGTGCGCGATGATGCAGAAGTTCCGGATCAGCTCCGGAGCAGTCGAACCTGGCGCGTTCGTCACGTTGGCCTTCCTTCTCGGCGAAGCTCGCGAACCGTGCATTGGAATCGCTCGGCTCGGGGTGGGCGAGACAATTCTGCCTTACCGATCGGCGCCGACCCGAACCCCCGAGCGCAAAAGCGCCCCACCACCCCGAACCGGCCCCCTATAGGAAATATCCTATAGGATATGGGATCAGCCCGACGGCGAGGCGTTCGATCACACCGACGCGCCGACCGGCTCGCACTGTGGCCGCACGGCCAATGCTCGACCATCCCGCTCGAGCTCTCATGCTCGGAGTTCGTCATCAGCGGCGAGCTGCCGGACGAGTCGATCGAGGAGATCGTCGACACGGTGTTCCCGCCCGCGCTCAAGGCCACCGCGCGTTAGTACGGCGACAACAGGCGGCGGCCGCGGCATCGCCGTTCACGACCTGGTGTAACCTGGCTCGCGGTCAGGAGTCCAAGCCGTGTGCGTCGCTCGGCTCCTGGTAACGTTGACAGTCGCGCGGAGCGCGCCCTGCGCCCGACGCGGTTTGTAAGGAACCAAGTAATCACGAGACTGAGGCTTCACGCGTGGCGAACATTAAGTCCAAGGAAAAGCGCAACCGGCAGAACGAGAAGCGCCGGCTGCGCAACAAGGCCGTGAAGTCGTCGCTGAAGACCGCCGTCCGGAAGTTCCGTGAATCGGCGGCCACCGGCGACGTCGCCGCCGCCGAGACTCACCTGCGGGCCGCCTGCCGACAGCTGGACAAGGCCGCCTCCAAGGGAGTCATCCACAAGAACCAGGCCGCCCAGCGCAAGTCCAAGCTGGCCGCGTCCTACCAGAAGCTGGCCGACGCCTCCTAAGGCCGGCCGGCGGCAACAAGCTTCAAGGCTCCGTAGGGCATCGCCCGACGGAGCCTTCGGCGTGCCTAATCACTCCGGTCGACGGCCCCCGCGATGACGTCGTTGAGCTTGACCATGACCGCGACCGCCACCGGCAGGATCGGGACGATCCACCACGAGACCAGCTCGGTCAGCGCCATGAGCACCCCGAGGGCGATCGATCCTTCGAAGAAGACCACGCACCAGGCGTTGGACGGGTAGAGGTGCCGCAGGCCCAGCGCCCGCGCGTACCAGGGCCGCCGGAGGCGGACGACACGGCCGTGACGGTACTCAGACACCGCGACCGGCTCCGCTGAGACTCGTGATCTCGAGGATCGCGTGCTCCAAGGCCCACGCCCGGTCGTCGGCGCCGCCCTTGACCTCGCCGTTGAGACGGGCACAGACGCGCATGGCCTCGGCCAGGCTGTCTGCGGTCCAATTGCGAGCCTGCCGGCGGGCCTTGTCGATCTGCCACGGGGCCATGCCCAACTGGCCGGCCAACTGCTGCGCACCGCCGCGTTCGGAGGCGACACGGGAGAGATTGCGCACCGCCATCGCCAGCGCGTCGGCGATCGGAACGGGGTCGACCCCGATCTGCATGGCCCAGCGCAGGGACCCCAGCGCCTCGCCGGCGTTCCCGGCCACGACCGCATCGGCGACGCTGAACCCGGTAACCTCGGCCCGGCCCGAGTAGTAGCGGGCGACGCTCTCGACGGTGATGTTGCCCTCGGTGTCGGGGACCAGCTGCGCGCACGCCGAGGCCAGCTCCCGCAGGTCGGAGCCGACGGCCTGGATGATGGTCTCGGCGATCTCCGCCGAAGCCGAGCGCGGTGACGCCCCGGCCGCACGCAGCTCTCCGCGCACGAACGCGACGCGGTCGGCCTGCCGTTTGATCTTGGAGACTCGCACGATCTCCGTATCGAGCTTCTTCAGGCCCTCGGACAGTGCCTTGCCCTTGTTGCCGCCGTTGTGGCAGACCGCCACGAAGATGCCGGGAGCGGGTCGCTCTGCGTACGCCAGGAGCGCGGCGATGGTGTCCTTGTCGACCTCCTGGGCTCGCTCGACGATCACGACGACCGCCCCGCCGAACAGTGTCGGGCTGGTCAGCGATGCCAGCGTGCTGGCGTCCAGTTCCGAGCCCGAGACGCGGTTCACGGCCGTGTCGGGGTCCGAGGAGGAGGGATCGGCGCGGACCGCCGCCACGTACTCGGCGGCGGCTCGCTCGGCGAGGAATTCGTCATCGCCGAGCACCAGTCGGATGGGTTGGAGTGCAGCCACGGGATACATACTTCCACGTTCGCATCGCGACTCCCAGATTCCACTGCCCCCGAACGAACGCCGGCGAGCCGACAGCCAGGTTTTTCGCATTACCGTCGAACAAAACAAACGACGCCGCATCACCCGTTCGAGTGAGTCGCGCATGGGGAGCTCACTGCGCTCGCCGTTCGGTCGTCACCTCGAACCGGTCGCCGTCGCGGGCGACGGTGATCGCTCCGGACCGGTCGGTGCGGAAGACCAGGCACCCTCGTTCCTCCAAGAGCGCCAGCGCACCCGGATCGGGGTGACCGTACTCGTTGTCCTCGCCCACGCCGACCAGCGCCACCGTCGGGTCGGTCGCCTCCAGGAAATCGGGGATCTGGAACGAGGACCCGTGATGCGGCACCTTCAGCACGTCGACGTCCAGGTCCCATCCGGCGTCCAGGAGCAGCCGCTGCGCCTCCAGCTCCACGTCTCCGGTCAGCAGCACGCTGCTGCCGGCCACCTCGGCGCGCACCGACACCGAGTTGTTGTTCGGGTCCGACCGGGTGCCGGACAACGGGTCCGCACGCGGCCACAGCACCTCGAGCCGCGTCCGGCCGAACTCGTACACCTGCCCCGGGGCCGGGTCCAGTCGCGGAACGCCTCCGGCCGCCTCCTCGACCATCTCGAAGCCGTAGGTCGCCTCGCCGGGCGGTGGGGCCAGTATCGCTTCGACCTGCCTGCCGCGCATCACCCCGCTCATCCCGGCCGCATGGTCGATGTGGAAGTGCGACAGCACCAGCAGCGCGATCCGGTCCACGCCGAGGCCGTCGAGGCACTCGTCGACCGCCGCCGGATCGGGACCCGCGTCGACCACCACCACGCCCTCGCCCGCGGGCAGCACCAGCGCATCCCCCTGGCCGACATCGCACATCGTCACGACCCACCCGGACGGCGGGTCGTCGCTCAGGAGGCAGGCGGGGACCGATCCGAGCGCCACCGCCGCACCGCCCGCCAGCAGCGGCCTGCGCAGCCGCCGCACGTGGAGCAGCCCTATGAGTGCCGTCAGGGCCAGGGCCGCGAGCAGGCCCCACCCGACGCCTGTGGGCCACGAGAGCGTCCCGCCGGGGACCTCCGCGCCGGTCCGGGCCAGCCACACCAGCCAGCGCGCGGGGATCGCCGCCAGGCCGGCGCACCACTCGCCCGCCGGCAGCCACACCGTCGCCGCCACGGCCGCGATCACGGACAGCACCACCACCGGGGCCGCCACCAGCGTCGCCAGAAGGTTCACCGGGATCGAGACGAGACTGACCTCGCCGATCCAGGCCGCCAGGAGCGGTGTCACCGCCACTTGCGTGGCCACCGGAATCGTCACGGCGAGCGCCGCGGCCTGCGGCCAGCCGCGGTGCTCGAGCGGACGGGCCCACCGGAACGCCAGGAGCAGCAGTCCCGCGCAGGCGGCCACCGACAGGGCGAAACCAGGCCGCGCCGCCATGTCCGGGTCGATGAGCACCAGGACCAAGACCGCGGTGGCCAATGCGGGCATCGCCGCCGTCGGGCGGCCCGCGGCCAATGCCAGCAGCATCATCCCGGCCATGACCGCCGCTCGAAGCACGCTCGGCTGCGGACCGGCGACGACCACGATCCCCGCGACCGCGAGCGCCCCGATCATCACCCGGGGCCTCGGCCCGGCCCGCAGCGCCAGCGCCACGGCCAGCACCGCTCCGACGACGAGGCTCAAGTGGTAACCGGAGACCACCACCAAGTGCACCAGCCCGGTGCTCCGGAAGTCCGCCGCCAAGTCCGGGTCCATTCCGGAGGTGTCGCCGACGGCCAGCGCCGGGATCAGGCCCGACTCCGGTGACGGGGCCGCAGCGGATGCTTCGGACAGCCGGTCGCGGACATACGAGGCGGCCCGATGCGCGATCGAGGGCCGGCCGAGCGACTCCGGCGGCCCGCGGGCACTGACCACCGCGGCGGTCAGCCGGCCCGGCTCGGCCTGCTTCAGGACGGCGTCGGCCGACACGCGAGCCCCAGCGTCCACCGCGGCCCATTCGTCGCCGCTGGCTATGAGGAACACCCGCCAGTTCCCGCGGACGCCGAGCGCATCGCTGGAGAAGGACCGCAATCGCGCGTCGGCGGTGTAGACGCTCGGATTGCGCGCCGACTGCTTCGGCGCGGCGGCGACCACGAGTTCAGCCGCTCCCTTCGCTTCGGCGGCGACGAGGCGGCCGAGGTCGGGGGCGTCGCGCGCGGCCACATGCACGGCGGTCACCGACGATGCGAGCATTCCACCGAATGCGAGAGTCGCCATCGCCGCGGCGGCGTCTCGGTGTCCGCTGTGGCCGAACCAGACCGCTCCCGCGCACACGACCGCGATCAGCACGCAGGTCAGCGCGTTCCCGTAGAGACCGGCCAGGGTTCCGGCCCATGCCCCGGCGGCCGCCAAGGGCAGCCGGAGATCGCGACGGACCACCGCCGAGGGCTCCGGTCTGCGTTCTCGGGTTGCGCTTTTCACAACGTCACCTGCTCGCGGATCTGGTCGAGCAGGTTCGGGCCGATGCCCTGCACTTCGGAGAGTTCGTCGATCGACTGGAAGCTGCCGTTGGTCTCGCGGTAGGAGACGATGCGTTCGGCGAGCACCGGTCCGATGCCGGTCAGCGAGGCGAGGTGCTGGGGATCGGCGACGTTGAGGTTGACCAGGCCGGCGGCCGAGCCTCCGGCTCCGCCGGCGCCCTGGGCGGCAGCGGCGTCCGGCACCGCTACGAGGTCGCCGTCCGAGACGACTCGCGCCAGGTTGAGGAACCCGGGGTCGGCTCCGTCGGCGAGGCCGCCGGCGGCCTCGATGGCGTCGGCCACGCGCGCCCCCGCCTCGAGCTCGACGATGCCGGGGCGTTCCACCGCTCCGGCGACCGACACCACGATCGTCTCGGGCCGCGCCGAGGTCGGGGGCGGCGCCTCGACCGGAGCGGTGGCCGCCGGTTCGCTCCGCGGCCAGGACAGGACCGTGACGAACAGGCCGGCTGCGGCCACGGCGATCGCGATGACGGCGAGGACCCACCGGTTGAGGTGCGAGAGTCCCAGCCGGGCTTGGAGTCGTTCGGTGCGTGCGGTGAGGCGTTGGCGGTTCGATGGCCGCGAGAGCGGCTCATCGTCGACTTCGCCGCTGGCGACTTCCACCGTTTCCTCGCAGACTCGCCGCGGCTGCGCCGAACCGGCGAGTTCGAGCTGCAGTCTCGCGGCCAGCGCTTTGGATTCGGTCCGGTCTTTGACGTCCATGCACGGCTCAACGAGCGCGGGTCACGGCCGTGACTCAAGAATTTCGGGGCCTGTGGACAACCCGGTCACCCCTGTGGACAACTTCGATCGGTGTGGACGCCGCCGGCATCGCCGGGCATAATGCGGCGGCGCGTTACTCGAGCCTGCGAGTGATGACGCCGACCAGTCCGGGACCGCAGTGAGCCCCGACGGCGGCGCCGACTTCGGCGACGTCCATCCGGCGGAGCCGGTCTCCGAACCGCTCCCGCAACCAGTCCGCGAGCGCTTCGGCTCTGCGCTCGGCACCGAGGTGGTGCACGGTCATCTCGACGGCGGCGTCGCCGGCGTCGCCTACGGCGAGCGCCGCCAGCCGCTGGAGGCCGCGCGTGGGTGTCCTGACCTTCTCGATCATGTCGATGCGTCCGTCGTCGACGCCGAGGATCGGTTTGACCGACAGGGCGGTGCCGACGAGCGCTTTCGCGGCGTTGATCCTCCCGCCGCGTCGCAGGTGTTCGAGCGTGTCGAGGTAGAAGTAGGTGGTGGTGCGGCCGATCGTCCGCAGCGCGGCTTCCGCCGCGCCGAACACGTCAGCGCCTTTGTCGGCGGCGTCCAGGGCCGCCAGCGACGGGTATCCGACCCCCATCCCGGCGCCGAGGGAGTCGACCACCGCGACCCGTCCGCTGAAGCCCACTGCCGCCGCTTCGGCGGCCGCCACCGTCCCGGACAGTTTGCTCGAAAGGTGCACCGAGACGATGCCCGTAGCGCCTTCGTCGAGCAGCCGCTGGTAGGTGCCGCGCAGCAACTCCGGGGAGAGCCGCGAGGTCGTCACCGACGTTCGGGGCTCGCGCAGTGCTTGGAGGATCCGTTCGGAGTCGATGTCCTCGCCTTCGCGGTACTCCTCGTCTCCGATCAGCACGGGGATGCCGAGCACTCGCAGGTTTCCCCTCCCGGCGCGCAGATGCTCGGGCAGAGCGGAGGTGGAGTCGGTTACGACGGCAACGGTCACCCGGCCACATTACCTAACCGACTGATTCGGCTTCCTCCACCACGAACGGGGTTCCTTGCTGGCAGAACGACATCATGTCCGGTTCGAGATGACCGTGGAGCTCGACCTCGGCGCCGGCGTAGACGACCGACTTGTCGTAGTCGCCGAAGATGCCGTACACCGTGCCCTTGTAGTCGAGGATGAGGCATCCGGACTCGACGCCGGATTCCACGGTGCCGGTGATGGTCATCTCGCTGGTCGAACCAGGCTTGTCGGAGCCCAGGGACGGGTCGAGGTAAGGGGTCTCGTCCGGCATCGGTTCGCTCTCCTCTGCGTCGGTCGGCTCGGGCTCGGAGGATTCGGTCGGCTCGGCGGTGTCGGTGACCGGTCCGGTCGTCGGGACGACGATGCTCGGTGACTCGTCGTCGGCCCCGTTGCCGCCTGCGCCGCAGGCGACGAGCGCGGCCAGGAGGAGTCCGGCGGCCATCATGGTACCGACCGGCCTCGTGAGCCGGGTGGTGCGAAGGTTCGGTGCGTCCATGGGGGTTCGACGCCGCGGAGGGGGTTCCGGTTGCACCGCTATGCGTGCCCTCCGGCGAGCTGGCCCTTGGACAGCAATGCGGTGCCGATCGTGTGCGGTGGAGTGACGCCGAGGTTGTAGCCGTACATCCGCCATTTGCCCGACTTCATGCGCCGCAGATCCGCCCAGTGCACGTTGTCCATGCCGGACAGGCCGCTGGTGGGATCGTGGTCCCAGCCGAGCACGCCGCCGACGATCTGCCGGGCCGAGCCGCCGTGGCACACCAAGATCGCCGTCCCGACGCCTCCGGCCTCGACCAGGTCGTGTACGGCCTCACCCGTGCGGCGCTTGAGTTCCCCCCAGGTTTCGATCTCGCGGTTGAGGAGCGGCTCCTGCGCCCGCCAACGCCGGTGGTCGTCCGGGAACTGAGCGGCGATCTCGGACATCGTCAGGCCCTCCCACGGCCCGTAACCGCGTTCTCGGAGACGCTTGTCGAGCTCGATCTCGATGCCGGTGATCTCCGCGATCGGCTTGGCGGTGTCCACGGCCCGGCGCAGGTCTGAGGAGATGATCCGGACCGGTTCGTAGGCGGCCAGGGCGGCGGCCGCCGCGGCGGCCTGAGCTCGACCGGTCTCGTCGAGACCGATGTCGGAGGAACCCTGGATGCGGCCTGAGAGGTTCCATTCGGTCTGCCCATGCCGCAGCACGAGGAGTCGGTTCACTGCTGGTCCTCCGCCTTCTCGTCCTGCGAGGGTGCGGTGGCGCCGTCCTCGAACGGGATCTCGGGGCAGTCCTTCCAAAGCCCGTCGAGGCCGAAGTACTGGCGTGCCTCCTGGTGGAACACGTGCACCACGAGCTCCCCGTAATCGACGAGGACCCACGACTCGCCGCCCTTGCCTTCGCGACGCAGCGGCCGAGTGTCGTGCTGCTTGATGAGTTGCTCTTCCACCGCGTCGACGACTGCCTTGACCTGCCGCTCGTTCGACGCCGATACGATCACGAACACATCGGTGAGGGCGATCTTGTCGGTGACATCCCTGATGTTGACATCGTGGGCCTTCTTGTCGGCTGCCGCCTGCGCTGCAGAGAACGCCAAGGTCATGGCGGTGTCGGTTGCGGTCACGTACTCCCCTTACGACGATCATCCTGCCGGGATTGCCCGGCCATGGCTCTAGTCTTACACGCACGGACCGACGACGCCCTCCGCATTTGGCCCGTTCGGGCGTGGGACACGTCGCCGGCTCAATCCCGGTAGAGGCGGTGCTCGTCGATGTGGTCGACGACGGGGTCGGGCACGAGGTATCGAATCGGCTCGGCGTCGCGCACTCGCCGGCGGCATTCGCTCGACGAGACATCGACCCCGGGCATGTCGACGAATTCCACGTCGATGCCGAACGAGGTGTCCACTTCCCGCCGGGAGTGGCCGAGCCGGTTGAGGGCTATGAATTTCACTGCCTTGCAGAGCTCGTCGAGACGGTGCCACGTGTGGAGGTTGGCGAGCGAGTCGGCACCGAAAATGAAGTAGAGGTCGACCGGATGGTCGTATTCGGCCCTGATGTCGGTGACGGTGTCGACCGCGTACGTATGCCCCGGACGATCAATATCGCAGGTACTGACCCTGAATCTGGAGTCCGCCTCTACGGCGAGCCGCGTCATGGCCAGACGATCGGCGGCTCCGGTGATGTCGCGGTGGCTCTTCTGCCAGGGGTCTCCGGTGGGCACGAATACCACCTCATCGAGGGCGCAACGTGCCGCGGCCTCACTGGCGGCGACAAGGTGCCCGAGATGAAGAGGGTCAAAGGTGCCCCCGAAAATTCCCACTCGGCGAAGCGGCAAGTCTTCCACAGCACCGAATCCTACAGGCACGTCCGCTCGGTCCCTGATGCCAATGAGCGGCGACTATTCGCCGATGGTCGGGACCGGGATGTCAGGTGGTGTTTCGGGATGGTCGGTGGGTACAGGGAAACGGCCTCCGCTGACGCGGAGGCCGTTTCTTCTCATGTATATGTTTGGCGGTGTCCTGCTCTCCCACACCCTCGCGAGTGCAGTACCATCGGCGCTGGAAGCCGTAACGACCGGGTTCGGAATGGGACCG